>DATIBS010000199.1:0-2224 GCA_035457305.1 Gemmatimonadales bacterium | reverse complement strand
CAGGTGCGAGGGTGAGCGCGGCGAACAGGCCGGGAATGAAGCGGGCGCCACGGAGGGCGCCCGTCGGGGATGCGGTCACAATCGGCTCCAGTGGATCGGTTCCCGGCCGCGGCCCGACTCCGGGGGCGGCCCCGGCATCGGACGGACCCGCTTCGCCAATTGTTTCAGCTTGCACCGGCCGGATCAGCGGCCGGCGAACTCCGCGAAGGTGTCGCAGGCGTCGGGGTCGCCCGACTGGAAGCCACGGCGAAACCAGCTCATCCGCTGCTCGGAGGTGCCGTGGGTGAAGGCGTCCGGGCTCACCGTGCCGGTCTCGGCCCGCTGGAGCCGGTCGTCACCCACCGCGGCGGCGGCGCCGAGGCCCTCCTCCACGTCTCCCGGCTCGAGGAGGCCCTGCTGGGCGGCGCGGTATCCCCACGCCCCCGCGTAGCAGTCGGCCTGCAGCTCGAGCAGCACGGAGAGCTGGTTCGCCTGGTCCGGCCGCTGCCGCTGCAGCTGGCGCACCTGCTGCTCGGTGCCGAGGAGGTGCTGGACGTGGTGGCCGATCTCGTGGGCCAGCACGTAGGCCTGGGCGAAGTCCCCCGGCGCGCCGAAGCGGTTGTGGAGGTCGTCGTAGAAGCCGAGGTCGATGTAGACGTTCTGGTCGCCCGGGCAGTAGAACGGGCCCGACGCGGCCTGGCCGTAGCCGCAGGCCGTGCTGGTGGCGTCGCGGAAGAGCACCAGCCGGGCCTCCTGGTACTGCCCGCCCCCGCGCTGGAACGCCGCGGCCCAGAACGACTGGGTGCTGTCGAGCACCGCCGAGAGGAACCGGACCATCGGCTCCTCCCCGGCGTCCTGTACCGGCGCCTCGGCGGCCGGGGGCGCGGCGCCGCCCGCCCCGCCGATCATCCCGATCAGGGCGAGCGGGTTCTGCCTGGTGATGAGACTGATGATCAGGATGAGGATGATGCCGCCGATGCCGAGCCCGCCGAGGCCCCGGCCACCGATTCCGCGGGCACCGCGGCGATCCTCGAGATTCCTGCTTCGGCCGGTGGGGGAGAGGCGCATCGGTGGAGCTCCGCTGGGAGACTCCGGGATACTACCGCGCCGGCGTGCGCGCGGGAAGCGACGGCGTCAGGCGCGCGTGGAGCGGCGGCGGATGGGACGGGCAGCGGGATGCGTGGGATGCTGCAGCTCCCACATCACCTCCCACACCCGGGCGTAGAGGTCGTGGCGCACCGGGCCCTGGGTGCGGGCGACCTCGTTCTTGAAGTTGGTGTAGCCGATGTCGTCCACCGCGGCGGCCATCGCGCGGGCCACCGCCCGGCGCGGGGCCTTCGCGTGGAAGCGGTAGTCGCCGGTGCGCTCGTGAATCGGGCCGAGCTCGGGAAGGTAGCGCGCGCGGAGTGCCGCCAGGTCCGACTTGACCCGGGAGCGGATGGTCAGCTTGCCGGCGGCCCGGTCCTCGGGCTTCTCGACGACGCTGAAGAATCCTGCGGTGGTGAACAGCCACATGGTGTGCTACCTCGGACTCGTGACTCGCGACTCGCGACTCGCGACTACTTGGCCCGCTCGATGTACTCGCCGGTGTTCGGGTTGACCCGCACCCGGATCCCGTTCTCCACGAACTCGGGCACCTGGATGGTCACGCCGTTCTCCAGCGTGGCCGGCTTGGTGCTGGCGGTCTTGGTGGCGCCGCGCACCACCGGGGTGGTGTCGGTGATGGCGAGCTCCACGATGGACGGCAGCTGGATCGAGATCGGCTTCCCGCCGAGCCACTCGGCCACGAACCGGGTCTCGGGCTGGAGCCAGGGGAGCAGGTCGCCGGTCACCTCGCTGTCGAGCGTGAACTGCTCGTAGGTCGAGGCGTCCATCACGTGGAGGTCGGTCCCGTCGTGGTAGAGCACCTGCATGTCGCGGGTGTCGAGCCGGGCGGTCTCGACCTCCTCGGTGGAGCTGAACCGCTGCTCGAACGTGTTCCCGTTCGAGAGGTTCCGCATCCGCACCTGCACGAACGCGCGCAGGTTGCCGGGGGTGCGGTGCTGGTAATCCATCACGCGGCAGGGTTGGCCGTTGAGGATCAGGACCTGCCCCTTCCGCACGTCGTTCGCCTTCATGCCAAGTCACTCCACCACAAGAAGATCCGCCCGCCCGGCGGGTTGCCGGGCGGGCGGGGAAGATAGCGGGCGGGGGCCGGGAGCGGAACCGGGCCGTCCCCGGGATTGCCCGGAGGCGGCGTAACCGT
>DATIBS010000198.1:0-3584 GCA_035457305.1 Gemmatimonadales bacterium | reverse complement strand
CTTCCGCTCCGCCCCGATGCCGCGATGGAACACGATCGCCGCGGCGATGGCGTTGTGGTTGGCCGCGGGATGGGTGCCGATCTCCTCGTACTTCCGGATGTTCGCGTCCATCTCCGGCGGCGCGGCCATGAGCGGCCAGAGCCCCGGGATCTTCTCCCGGCGCACGTAGAGGAACCCGGTGCCGATCGGGGCAAAGAGCCACTTGTGGAGGCTGGTGCCGTAGTAGTCGCAGCCCAGCTCGTCCCGGGTGAAGGGGAAATGGGCGAAGGCGTGGGCCCCGTCCACGAACACCGCGATCCCCTTCGGCCGGCAGAGGTCCACGAGCTGGCGCACCGGGAGGATCTGCCCGGTGAGGTTGGTGATGTGGGTGACCTCGACCACGCGGGTGCGCGGGGTGATCGCCTCGGCGAAGCGGTCCACCACCACCTGCGCCGACGGCGGCGGCACCGGGAACGAGACCTCCTTGAGCACGATGCCGTCCCGCCGCACCCGCTGCCGCCAGGCGGTGAGCATTCGCGGGTAGTTCTGGTTGGCGACCACCACCTCGTCACCCCGCTTGAGCTCGAGGCCGAAGATCATGTTCTCCTGGGCCTCGGAGGCGTTCCGCGTGATCGCCATCTCCTCCGGGTCGCAGCCGAACTCGACTGCCAGCTCCCGCCGCACCGACTCGAGCCGCGGCTCGAGCACCCGCCACATGTGCTCCACCGGGAGCTCGTTGGAGAACCGGAGGTCCCGGATCATCTGCTCCAGCACATGGGTGGGGCAGGGGCTCACGCCGCCGTTGTTGAGGTTCACCATCGTGCGGTCGGCGTCGAAGGCGCGCTGGATCTCGGCCCAGTAGGTCTCGTCCTCGGCCACCGCGGCCGCCGGCCGACCCGCCGCGATGGCGGCGGCGCGGTCCAGCCGGCGCATCGCGTCCGCCGCGAACGCGGGCGCGAGCGACATGCCCGACAGCGCCGCAAGGAACGACCGCCGGTTCGACCTTCGACCTTCGACCTTCGACCAGTTCTTCACGGCACCGCCTCCTGGGCCAGCCCCACCGCATCGAGGATGAACGCGTACCGGACCGCCTGCTCCTTGAGCCGCTCGTAGCGTCCGGAGCTGCCCCCATGCCCGCTCTCCATCTCCATCCGGAGGAGGAGCGGGTTCCGGTCGGTCTTGAGCGCGCGGAGCTTCGCCACCCACTTGGCCGGCTCCCAGTAGTGCACCCGCGGGTCGTTGATCCCGCTCATCACCAGCATCCAGGGATAGGCCTGGGCCCGCACGTTGTCGTACGGCGAGTACTTCCGCATGTACTCGTAGGCCTCGGGCTCCGCCGGGTTGCCCCACTGTTCCCACTCCTGGGCGGTGAGCGGGATCGAGGCGTCGAGCATCGTGTTGATCACGTCCACGAACGGGACGTCCGCCACGATCGCGCGGAAGAGGTCGGGCCGCAGGTTCGCCACCGCCCCCATGAGGAGCCCGCCCGCGCTCCCGCCGTTCGCCACCTGCCGGTCGGCCGCGGTGTACCGCGCGCGCACCAGGAACTCGGCCACGTCCACGAAGTCGTGGAAGGTGTTGAGCTTGTTGAGCATCTTGCCGTCGTCGTACCAGGCGCGGCCCAGTTCCTGGCCGCCCCGCACGTGGGCGATGGCGTAGGTGAACCCGCGGTCGAGGAGCGAAAGCCGGTTCGAGCTGAAGGTCGGTTCCAGGGTGTAGCCGTAGGATCCGTAGCCATAGAGGAGGAGCGGGCGCGAGCCGTCCCGGCTGAAGGGCTTCCGGCGCACCAGCGACACCGGCACCCGGGTCCCGTCACGCACCGGGACCATCAGGCGCTCCACCTCATACTGGGTGCGGTCGTAACCGCCGAGCACCGGCTCTTCCTTCTTGAGCTCGCGGGTGCGCGCCGCCAGGTCGTAGTCGAAGACGCTGGGCGGGGTGATGAGCGAGCTGTAGGTGAAGCGGAGGGTGCCGGTGTGGTATTCCGGATTCGGCCCCGTGAAGACGCCGTACGCGGCCTCCGGGAACGACACGTAGTGCACGTCGCGATCCGCGGTCCGCTCCACCCGGAGCCGGCGGAGCCCGTCCTGCCGCTCCTCCACCACCACCCAGTCGCGGAACACCTCGAAGTCCTCGACGAAGACGTCCTCGCGGTGGGGCAGGAAGGGCGACCAGTTGGAGCGCTCCGGGGCCGGCACCGGCGCCGACCAGATCGCGAAGTTCCTGGCGTCCTCGTTGGTGATGATGAGGAAGCGGTCGCCCTGGTGGTCGAGCGCCACCTCGATGCCGGGCCGCCGGGGGACGACCAGCCGGGCGGGCGTCTCCGGGTGATGCGCATCCACCACCCGCACCTCCCCCGACGTGAAGCTGCTGCTCGTCAGGATGACGAAGGCGCCGCTCTTCGCCCGCTCGACGCCCAGGTTGAAGAGCACGTCGGGCTCATGGTACACCTCGGCGTCCTCCGCGCGGCCGGTGCCGACCCGGTGCCGCCAGACGCGGTCGGCCCGCTTGGCCGAGTCGGTGGTGGCGTAGAAGACGGTGGCGCTGTCGCTGGCCCACGCCAGCCCGAAGCCGAGCGGCCCGATCCGCTCCGGCAGCCAGGCGCCGGTCTCGAGGTCGCGGATCCGGAGCTCGAAGTCCTCGTAGCCGCTGGTGTCCACCAGCGCCGCGAGGTGGCGGTGGTCGGGACTCACCTCCATGCCGCCGAGCTGGAAGTACTTCTGCCCCTCCGCTTCCGCGTTCTGGTCGAGGATCACCTCCTCGACCGCGTCGAGGCTGCCGCGCTTGCGCGCGTAGATGGGATAGGCCTTCCCTTCCTCCGTGCGCGAATAGTAGAAATACTCCCCCCGCCGCACCGGCACGCCGAGGTCGGTCTCCTGGATCCGGCCGAGCATCTCGCGGTAGAGCCGCTCGCGCAGGCCGGTCGTGTGCGCCGTCATCGCGTCGGTATAGGCGTTCTCGGCCTCGAGGTACCGGATCACCTCCGGATCCTCGCGGTGCCGGAGCCAGGCCCACGGGTCCTCGCGGCGATCGCCGTGGAGCTCCGTGACCTGGGGGCGGCGCGGCGCCACGGGCGGCGCCGGGACCTGGGCCGGAAGGGATGCGGTCATCGATTCCATGAACAGGAGCGTGAGGGCGACGAGGGTGCGCACCGATGTCTCCGGCTGGTGGGCCCGATCGGGCGTCGGTGCATCGTACGCCGCCGCCGCGATCCTCGCCAGCCCGCTCGCCGCGCAGGACACCGCGGCGGTGCGGCTGCCCGACGTGGAGGTGCGCCTCTCCCGCGATGCGAGCCCGCTCCGGCTCGTGCCCGCCGGCACCACCGTGCTCGACGCCGCGGTGCTCCGCGCCGGCCGCCCCGGGGCCGCGCTGGAGGAAGCGCTCCGGCTCGTGCCCGGCCTGTACGCGGTCAACCCCGGCAACCCCGCCATCGACGAGCGTCTCTCGGTCCGCGGCTTCGGTGCGCGCTCGGCCTTCGGGGTGCGCGGCATCCAGGTGATCCTCGACGGCGTCCCCCAGACCCTGCCCGACGGCCAGGGACAGCTCACCGACGTGGACCTCGCCGAGGCGGCCCGCATCGAGGTGATCCGGGGCGGCACGTCGGC
>DATIBS010000197.1:0-8225 GCA_035457305.1 Gemmatimonadales bacterium | reverse complement strand
GGACCGCCCCGCTCGTGCTTGACCCACCCTCGGCGCTAGGCCCCCGCCTTCCTCCGCGCATACTCGAGTCCCCACTCCAGCATCGCCGGGCTCCGGAGCCCGACCCGCATCGCCTGCTCGATTGCCGCCTCCTCGTCCATTCCCTGGTCCAGGAGGAACCATGGGATGAGGGCGCCGCCCACCCGGTTGCCGCTCCCGCAGTGGAAGAAGACCGTCCGGCCGGCGGCTTCCCGCACCACGGTGAGGATGCGCTCGATGGTGTCGTCGGACAGCGTGGCGGGCGAAACCGGCACGTTGACGTACTCCAGCCCCAGTTGCCGCGCGTACGCCGGCTCGTCGAAGCTTCGCGGCTCCATCGGATCCCGGATGTCGAGTACCACGCCGCCTCCCGCCGCGGCGAGCGCCTCCAGGTGCCGGGCCTCCGGCTGCCCGCCGGTGACGAGGCCGGGGGCGAGCTGGCAGGCGTTGGTGACGCCGTGGATGGCGCCGAACGGGTCGCTCACGATTGCTCCTTGAGGGGCGTGACGGTGCCGCGGGCGGCATCATGGGGCCGATGGGTGATGACCCGGACCGGAACGAGGGTCACCAGTCCTCCGTCCAGCATCGCGTCCACGGCCGGAAGCACCGCCTCGATATGGGCCCTCGTGTCCACGCACTCGATGATGATCGGGAGGTCGATCGAGAGCCGCAGCACCTGCTCGGTATGGACCACGGCGTTCGCACCGAAGCCGGCGAGGCCGCGGAAGACCGAGCACCCTGACAGCCCGCGGGCACGGAGCAGCGCCAGCAGGGCCTGCCAGAGGGGCTGTCCCCCGTGGCGATCGCGCTCGCCGATGTAGATGCGGAGGGCCAGGCCCTCACCCTCGATGTCGCGCACGACGGTCTCCCGGGTCAGCCCCGCAGTCGGAGCTCGAACAGCTGGCGCCCGGCCGCAGCGCCGAGCGCAACGGCGGCCAGGCAGAGGAACAGGCTCAAGGCCACGTTCGCGCCGGCCCGGGCCCACGCGCCCTCCTCGAGCAGGGCGAGGGTCTCCCAGGAGAAGGTGGAGAACGTGGTGAACCCTCCGCAGACCCCGACGGCGAGAAAGGTGCGGACCTCGGGTGAGACATCGGGGCTCGCGAGCGAGAAGCGGAGCACGAGGCCCAGCACGAAGGCCCCGAGCACGTTGACGGCGAGCGTGCCCACGGGGAAGGCGGGCGAAAGACGCTGGACGGCCCCGCCGAGGAGCCAGCGGCCGACCCCGCCGAGGGCGCTGCCAAGGGCGACGTACCAGAGCATCGCCCGAACGTGGCCGGGGCACCGGGGGGCCGTCAAGCGGCGGGCTCTCGCGGGGGGGCCATGCCGGGTAGATTGCACGCGATGCTGCGCCTGGCCCTGGCCCAGTTCCGCCCCGCCAAGGGGGCGTGGGCGGAGACCCTCGCCGACGCCGGCCGGGTGCTCCGTGAGGCGGCCGCGCTCCCCGCGCCGCCCGATGTGGTCGTCTTTCCCGAGGCCGCCTTCTCCGGCTACTTCCTCGAGGGCGGCGTCCGCGACGTCGCCCGCCCCGCCAATGCGCTCTTCGAGGAACTCGGAGCGACGCACGCCGCGCTGGGCCTCCCGCCGGTGGACGTGGTGGTGGGCTTCTACGAGACCTGGCGCAACCGGATCCACAACTCGGTGCTCTACGCGACCCTGGGCGGGCCGGAGGCGGGAATCCGGCACATCCACCGTAAGGTGTTCCTGCCGACGTACGGGGTGTTCGACGAGGAACGGTTCGTCGAGGCGGGCCGCGAGGTCCGGGCGTTCGACACGCGCTGGGGCCGCGCGGCGATGCTGGTCTGCGAGGACGCGTGGCATTCGCTGCTGCCCACTATCGCCGCGCTCGACGGCGCGCAGGTGATCTTCGTGGTGAGCGCCACGCCGGCCCGGGGCCTGGCTCCCGGGCCGACCGGGGCGGACGGTGAACCGCGGCCGGCGAACCTGGAGCGGTGGGAGCGCCTCGCCACCGGGGCGGCGGTGGAGCACGGCGTCTTCGTGGCGGTATCTCAGCTGGTCGGGTTCGAGGGCGGGAAGGGCTTCCTCGGCGGTTCGCTGGTGGCGGCGCCGGACGGCGAGGTCCTCGCGCGCGCCGGCGTCTTCGAGCCCGAGCTCGTGCCGGTGGAACTCGACCTCGGCGCCATCACCCGCGCGCGGACCGATGCCCCCTTCCTGGCCGACCTCGAGATCAAGCTGCCGCACCTGCTCGAGTCCCTGGGTCCCGACCGCCGGACGGGGGACTTCACCGAGGTCGAGCGGCCCCAGCGGCGGCCCGACGAGGTGCGGCCGGGCATCCTGCACGCCGCGAAGCGCGACCCCCTCGCCATCGACCCGGCGCTGGCGCGGCGCTGGCTGGTGGAGTTCATCCGGGACGAGGTGGGACGCCGGCGCGGGTTCGGGAAGGTGGTCCTCGGCCTCTCCGGCGGCGTGGACAGCGCGGTGGTCGCCCACCTCGCCGCCGAGGCGCTGGGCCCCCGCAACGTGGTGGCCGTGCGGATGCCGTACCGGACGTCCAGCCCGGACAGCCTGGCCCACGCGCAGCTGGTGATCGACGCGCTTGGCCTGGACCACCGCACGGTGGACATCACCGGCCCGGTGGACGCGCTGGCCGTGGCGGTCGGCAGCGGGAGCCCGGCGCGGAAGGGGAACGTGATGGCCCGGACCCGGATGGTGGTACTGTTCGACCTCTCCGCGGAACTGGGCGCACTGCCTATCGGCACCGGCAACAAGACCGAGCGCCTGATGGGGTACTTCACGTGGCATGCCGACGACTCGCCGCCGGTGAACCCCATCGGCGACCTCTTCAAGACCCAGGTCTGGGCGCTGGCGCGGCATCTCGGGGTGCCCGGGGTCATCATCGAGAAGCCCGCCAGCGCCGACCTGATCCACGGCCAGACCGACGAGGGCGACTTCGGGGTGAAGTACGGGACGGCCGACGTCGTGCTCCACTGGCTGCTCTCGGGATACGGCCCCGCGGAGATCGCGCTGCTGGGGATCCCGCCGCGGGAGATCGAGCTGGTGCGGAAGCGCCTCGAGGGCACCCACTGGAAGCGCCGGCTGCCGACGGTGGCGATGGTGAGCCAGACCGCCATTGGCGAGTACTACCTCCGGCCGGTGGATTACTGACCGGTGCCGAGGCCCCAGGCACCAGGAGTTCCCATGCCCGACTCCCGCCCGATGTCCTTCAGCCGCGCCGAGCTCACCACGATGACCATGCCGCACATGGCCAACATCCTGGGTGATCTCTTCGGCGGGCAGTTGATGGCGCTCGTGGACCAGGCGGCGGCGGTGGCGGCCATCCGGCACGCCGGCGGGCCCGCCGTCACGGCATCCATCGACCGGGTCGACTTCCGGGAGCGCATCCCGATCGGGTCGCTCGTGACCTGCGCGGCCGCGGTGGAGTACGTGGGCAACTCCTCGATGGAGATCCGGGTCGAGGTCTACGCCGAGACGGTCAGCACCGGCGAGCGGCGCCACACCCACACGGCCCACGCGGTGTTCGTCGCCATCGACCAGCACGGACAACCCCGCCGGGTGCCACGGCTGGTACCGGAGACCGACGAGGAGCGGGCGGCCTACGAGCGGGCCCGCGCCTACCGGGAGGCCCGGGAGGCGACCCGGCGATGAGTCGCCGCGTGGTGGCCGTGCTCTCCGGGGGGGGCGCCAAGGCGGCTGCCCACTTCGGCGCGTTCGAGTCGCTTGCCGAGCGCGGCCTCGCGCCGGGGCACTACGTGGCCACGTCCATGGGTGCGGTGGCGGCCGCGCTCCTGGCCGCCGGCACCCCGCCGGCAGAGGCGCTGGCGCGCTTCGCCGGCGTGCGCCGGGAGCAGGTGGCGCGGCCGCGGATCACCGCCGTGCTCGGCGGCCTCCGGGCAGCCTCCCTCCTCCGTCCCGAGCCCTTCCGGCGCGCCATCGCCCGGGTGCTCACGGTGCGGCGCTTCGCCGACCTGCGGGTCCCGCTCACGGTCACGGCCGTGGACGTGGACAGTGGGCGTCCCATCCGGCTCGGAGCGGGCGGCGAGGATGCCGACCTGCTCGAGGCGCTGGAGGCGGCCTGCGCCCTTCCGCTCTACCTGCCGCCGGTCCGGGTGCGCGGGCTCCGGCTGGTGGACGGCGGTCTCCGGGCGGCGCTGCCGCTCTGGGCCGCGGCCGACCTCCCGGCCGAGCTGGTGGTGGCGGTGGACGTGGGCCCCCGCCTCGACGAGGAACCCGCGCCGCCCCCCGTCGGGGTGCCGGCGCTGGTGCGCTATGCCGACCAGGCCATCGGCGCCCTGATGGCCCACGGCAGTGACGCCGAGGTGGCGCTCTGGCGCGCCACGCCGGCCCGTGCCCCGCTGGTCCTCGTGCGGCCCCGGATGCCGGAGTACGCCACGTTCCGCACCGACCTCGCGGCGCGGCACGCCGCGGAGGGCCGCCGCGCCGCCGACGAGGCCCTGGACGGGATTCCCGGCTGATTCATGACCCCGAAGACCACGCACCGCATCTTCACCCTGGAGGAGGCCGAGGCGACGCTGCCGCTGGTGCGCCGCATCGCGGGCGACCTCTCGGCCGAGTTCGACGCCTGGCGCACCGCCGTCGGCGAGTACGAGATCCTGGCCGGCGCCTCCACCAGCGAGGCGGGCGAGACCGACGACCTGCGCGAGGCGCAGCAACGCGTCACCGAGCACGCCCGCCGCGTCTCCGCGTTCCTCGCGGAGATGGACGCCCTCGGCTGCGTGTTCAAGGGGTTCGAGGAAGGGCTGGTGGACTTCTACACGCTGCGGGACGACCGACTGGTGTTCCTCTGCTGGCGGCTGGGCGAGCCGCGCATCACCCACTGGCACGAGGTGGATGACGGGTTCGCCGGCCGCCGACCGGTGGACGACCGCATCCTCACGGAGACGGCACGGTGACCTTCGTCTGGGTAGTGCTTCACTCGTTCGGCCTGGTGCTCTGGATCGGCGGCGCGCTCGCCGCGCTCGCTGCCGCTGGCACCGCCGCGCGGCTCGATGCCGCCGGGCTGCTTGGCCTGGTGCGTGGGCTGGCACCGATCTACCGGTGGACCGTCGGCCCGGGGCTCATGCTGACCACGGCGTCGGGGCTCCTGCTCGCCCTGGGCATGTACCGGATCGAGGGCGCCGCCGAGGGGGGCCTCTCCGGCTCCGGCGCCTGGGTGCTGCTGATGATCCTGGCCGGACTCGCGGCCGCGCTCGTCGGGATCGTGGCCGTGCTTCCCGACGCGGGCCGGCTCAACCGGCTCGACCCCGCCCAGGACGACGGCCGCATGACCCGCGCACTCCTGGCCAAGCTCGGGCGATCCACCTGGATTTCCGCCGGGCTCGCGCTGGCGGCCTGGGTGGGAGGGATGCTGGGGAGGTAGGCGGGGGAGGGGAGAGGGGAGAGGGGAGAGGGGAGAGGGGGAAGGCGTGGAGCCCCTCTCCCCTCGCCCCTTCGGTCAGGTCCCCGGCGCTCAGTCCGGGAACGCGATCCTCACCGGGATCGTCGAGAGGTCCAGCGAGGGGTCGGCGAGCTCGCCGCTCCGGCCATCGCCCCAGCACCAGGTCCCGCCGGCTTCGTCGAGCGCGCAGTAGGTGAACGAACCCGGCGCCAGAGCGCCGAACCGGCGTCCCCCGCTCACCCCAGTCGGGGTATCGTAGCGAATCGCGGCCCCGACCGGTTCGGTCCCGATTTCGCCCTGGGCGTTCGGGCCCCAGCACCACGCGCGCCCGTCCATGGCCAATCCGCACGAGGTGTAGCGCGCGGAGGCGACCAGCCCGAAGCGGACGTCGCTCGCCACCCGGACCGGGACGTGCGCCTCGAGCGGGGATCCCCCCGCGCCCACCGCGTCGATGCCCCAGCACCAGGCGCGCTCGGCGCCGTCCACCGCGCAGGTATGGAGCCCGCCCGCGGCGATGCGCCGGAAGGCGTGACCGCCCGCGACGCGCACCGGCAGACTCCGGTCCACCAGCAGGTCGTTCCCGAGCTGGCCTTGCCGGCCGAAGCCCCAGCACCATGCCTCGGCCGAGCGCGTGAGTCCGCACGCGTGGTCATTCGCGCTCACCGAGATCGCCCGGAACCCGAGGCCGCCCGACACCGGCACGGGGGACCGGCTGCAGGCGTAGAAGCCGCAGTCGTCCGGGGCGGTCGTGGTGCCGAGTTGATAGAGGTCGTTGCGTCCCCAGCAGGTGGCGCGCCCGTTGGCGTCGAGCGCGCAGGTGGTCGTGCCGCCGGCGGCGATGGCGGTGGCCCCGGCCAGGCCCGGGACCGCCACCGGGAGCGGCGCACAGGGCACGCCGTCGCAGGTGCCGAGCGGGGTGTCACCGACGCCGAGCTGCCCATCGCCGTGGAGCCCCCAGCACCAGACGGTGCCGGCCGCGTCGAGGCCGCAGGTGTGCCCGTCGCCGGCCGCGAGGCTCACGAACGGCGGAGCGCCCTCGACCACCGCGGGCAGTCCGATGGGGACCGGCTCCGCCCGGCCCAGCTGTCCGCCCGCGCCCGCGCCCCAGCACCAGGTCGCTGATTCGGTGGCGCGGCAGGCGTGATTGGCGCCGAGGGCCAGAGCCGCCGGTTCCGGCAGCGGCACGACCGGGCCGGTGCTGTCGCCGCAGGCGAGGAGCGGGAAGAGTCCGGCGAGGAGCGCGAGGGTCGGGCGCATGGGAGCTCGGCGAGGGGCTCTTCAGACGACGCTCGAAGGGGGGAGCGGGCGCACAACGGAGAACGGTGGGCGGGGGCCACGCCCCTTGGCGGTGTTACCGCTCCCTTCCGGTGTGGCACTCGGGGCGGACGGGACACCGGGAGCAGCGCGCCTCCCGCGCCGTGCACACCAGGGCGCCCAGCTCCATCAGCGCCTGGTTGACGATCCACGCGGAGCGGCCGGGCCGGGGCACGAACCCGGCCGCCGTGGCCCACACGCGCCGTTCACCGTGCGCATCGGCGGCCCGCGGGTGGAAGGCCCGGCGGAGCACCCGGGCGACGTTGGTGTCGACCGCGGGCACCGCCCGCTCGAAGGCGAAGCTGGCCACCGCGCCGGCGGTGTACCGCCCGACACCCGGGAGCCGGACCAGTGCCTCGGGCTCGGCCGGGATGGTTCCGCCGTGGTCGGCGACCACCACCCGGGCGAGCCGGTGGAGGTTGGCCGCCCGGCGGTAGTAGCCGAGCCCGGCCCAGGCCTCGCGGACCCGGGCGGGCGGTGCCGCCGCGAGGGACTCGAGCGTGGGGAACCGATCGAGGAAGCGCTCGTAGAAGCCCACCACCCGGCCCACCTGGGTCTGCTGCAGCATCACCTCGGAGACCAGGACCCGGTAGGGATCGCGGGTGCGGCGCCAGGGGAGGTCACGGCCGTGCCGCCGGAACCAGCGCACCAGCTTCGCGCGGAACCGCCGTCGGCGTTCGGCCTGGGGGGTGGACAGTCGTGCCATCGCCGGGCAAGATACGTCCGCGCCTCGCGGGGACGAACCGAGGACGCGCCCCCCTCACCGAGGCCGGATGACCGCGACCCTCGCCTTCCCCCGCTGGATCGGCCGGCAGGTCATCGGGGCCGCGGCCCAGGTCGGCCGTTTCAGCCTGATGGTCGTGGAGATGATCCGCGCGTTCGGCGAGGTGCGGATCTGGCTGCCGCGCGCGCTGGACGAGGCGCGCAACATCGGCGTCGGGAGCCTGTTCATCGTCCTCCTCATCTCCGCGTTCGCCGGCGGGGTCACCGCGTTCCAGGCCGGCTACCAGTTCCAGGCCAATCTTCCGGTGTACATCGTGGGCACGATCGTGGTCAGCACGATCGTGCTGGAACTGGGCCCGGTGCTCACGGCGCTCATCCTGGCCGGCCGGATCGGGGCGCGCTACGCCGCCGAGCTGGGCACGATGCGGGTGACCGAGCAGATCGATGCCCTGGAGAGCCTGGGCCGGTCGCCCGCGTCCCACCTGATCATCCCGCGCGTGATGGCGGGGCTCGTGATGATCCCGGTGCTCACGATCTTCTCCATCGCGATGGGGGTCATCGCCGGCTGGTGGGGCGCGAAGCAGGTGCTCCCGCTCACCGACCAGGATTTCGTCTACGGCGCGCAGCTCTTCTACAAGCCCTTCGACAGCTGGTACGCGCTCATCAAGTCGGTCTGCTTCGCCGGCGCCATCACGCTCATCCCCTGTTACGTGGGATTCAACACCGAACAGGGTGCCGAAGGCGTGGGACGCGCCACCACAGGTGCGGTGGTCGCGAGCTCGGTCGTCATCCTCCT
>DATIBS010000196.1:0-6539 GCA_035457305.1 Gemmatimonadales bacterium | reverse complement strand
CCCTCCAGGTGCTTCGGCCGGCGCGCGAAGGCGCAGAAGCCGCAGTCGGCCACGCACACGTTCGTGTAGTTGATGTTGCGGTCGAGGATGTAGCTGACGACGGGCTCCGGATGCAGCCGCCACCGCTCCGCCTCGGCGAGCTGCCCGAGCTCGAGGAGGGAGGCGCGCTCGTAGAGCTCGAGGGCGTCGCGGAACTCGCCGCTGGTGCGATCGATATGGGTCATGGCCGGCTCAGGCGGCGGAGATGAACGAAAGCGTTCCGTCGGGCACCACGCCGTCCCGCGCCAGGCGGCGGAAGAAGTCGGTGAGGCCCGCGAGGTGGCGGTAGCCCAGGGCCCAGTCGAGGTCGTCGAGGTAGGCCCGGCAGGTGGTGGCCGGCACGCCGGTCCGCTCCTCGGCGGCGCCCGCGAGCTCGTCGAGGTGCGCCAGGCCCCACGCCCGCGACTCCAGCAGGCTCGCGTGCACCCGGGCGGCCCGACGCTGGTCGGCGTCCCGCCGCGCTGCCCAGACGGCGAACACGAAGGGGAGGCCGGTCCACTCGTGCCAGGCCCGCCCGAGATCCACCCGCACGGGATAGGTCTCGGCCGCCGCGAGCAGGAGCGCCGCGTCGCCGATCACCAGCACGGCGTCGTGGGGAAGCCCCGCCAGGGAACCGAGGTCGGCGGCCTCGGTCCGGGCGGTGGCGAACCGGGGCGCCACGCCCCAGCGGTGCCGGCAGAGCAGCTGGAGCAGCAGCACGCTGGTGCGGGACGACGCCGACAGCAGCACGGTCGCCCCATCCAGCGCCTCGGGCGGCCGTCGGCTGAAGAGCATGACGCTGTGCACCGCTCCCTCGCAGCTGATCGCCAGGTCGGGCAGCAGGTGGTACGCGGCGGCGTTCCGGGCGTACTCCACGGCCGACACCACGCTCACCTGCAGCTCCCCCGCTGCCATCAGGTCGTTCAGCTCCGAGGCGGTGCCGGTCACGACGCGGGCCTCGACCGGCACGAGCCCCCGGTCCACCGCGCCGTAGACCGGGTAGCAGTTGATCCAGGGGATCCGCCCGAGCCTCACGCCGCGTGCACCACCGGCAGGGCGCGTGCTGCCGGCCGCGGCGGGGGCGTGAGGTCGCCGAACTCCTCGCGCACCGGCCGGTAGAGGCTGTCCCGCTCCACCGGGCGCTTCCCCGCCCCCTGGATGAGCCGGACCAGCTCGTGGTACGGCATGCCCAGCTCGGTGGTGGCGCCCGCCTCGTGGTAGATCCGCTCGAAGACCACCGTGCCCTCCACGTCGTCGCACCCGAATGCGAGCGCGATCTGCGAGAGGAACGGCGTCACCATCGGCCAGTGCGTCTTCACGTGCGGGATGTTGTCGAGGTAGAGGCGGCCGACCGCGATGTTCTTCAGGTCCTCGTAGCCGGTGGTGGCCGTCCCGGTTCGCCCGAGCTCCTCGCCCAGCTCGTTGTGGTCCGGATGGTACGCGAGCGGGATGTAGGTGAGGAAGCCGCCGGTCTCGTCCTGCAGGTCCCGCAGGGCGCCCAGGTGCGCCACCCGGTCCTCGGCGGTCTCGACATGGCCGTAGAGCATCGTGCAGTTGGTCGGGATGCCCAGCTGGTGCGCCTCCCGGTGGACCCGAAGCCATTCCTCCCCGGTGAGCTTCCGCTCCGCGATGGTCGCCCGGACCGCAGTGCTGAACACCTCGGCCCCTCCGCCGGGGAGGCTGGTGAGCCCCGCGTCCTTCAGGGCCTGCAGCACCTCCCGCGAGCTGCTCCGCTCCACCCGGGCGAGGTGGGCGATCTCGACGGCCGTCAGCGCCTTCACGTGGACTTCCGGGAAGCGGGCCTTGAGCTCGCGGATCATCTCCGTGTAGTACGCCAGCCGGAGCTTCGGATGCAGCCCGCCCACGATGTGGAACTCGCGCGTCGGGCCGTGCCGCGCCTGCTCCGCCTCGTGCAGCACCTCCTCGAGCGTGCGGGTGTACGCCCCCTCCTCCTTCGGCATCCGCGCGAAGGAACAGAACACGCACGTGTTCCGCAGGACGCAGACATTGGTCGGGTTGATGTGCTGGTTGGCGGAGAAGAACACCCGGTCGCCGTTGCGCCGCGCATTGGCCCAGTCGGCCATCGCGCCGAGGCCCAGCAGGTCGCTCGTCGCGAAACAGGCGAGGGCTTCCGCGGCGTCGAGGCGGGCACCGGCGAGCACCTTCTCGGCGACGGGACGGAGGCGCGGGTCGCGGAGTCGCGCGGGATCGAGCTGGGGCGCCATCGGCGGTCCTCGGGGGTGGGGTCGCGTCCCCGGAATCTATACGGCCGCCGGCGATCCGGGCCAGCGCCGATCAGGCGCCGGACGCGCGGTCGAGGAGTGCGCGGACCGCGAGGGCGAGCTGGGACGGCGTGAACGGCTTGGGGAGGAAGTCGGTGCCCGCGGGAGGCACCGCATCGACCGCGGCACCGGCCTCGGCCCGGCCGGAAATGAACAGCACCCGCAGTCCGGGCCGCGTCGCGCGAAGCGTCGCGGCGAGCTCCCGGCCGTCGAGTCCGGGCATCTGGACGTCGGCGACCAGGAGGGCGAGCGCCTCGGCCGCGTCCGCCACCCCTCGCGCCTCGAGGCCGTCGCCCGCCACGAGGACGCGGTAGCCCCGGGCCCGGAGGGCGCGGACGGCGATGTCCCGCACCAGGGCCTCGTCGTCCACGACGAGCACCGTCTCGGTGCCCTCGCCGCCGGCCGATGGCACCGCCGTGGGGGTCGGCTCGACCCGGCCCGGAGGCTCGTCCACCTGGGGCAGCAGGACCGTGAAGGTCGAGCCCTCCCCGGGCCGGCTCGAGACGCTGATGGACCCGCCGGCCTGCCGGACGATCCCGTAGGCAGTGGCCAGGCCCAGCCCCGTGCCCTTCCCCTTCTCCTTGGTGGTGAAGAACGGCTCGAACACCCGCGCCAGCGTGGCCTCGTCCATCCCCTCGCCGGTGTCCGCAACGTCGAGGCGGACGTAGTCCCCGGCGGGAAGGTCGGTGTAGGCCGCGCCGGTGTCGGCGCGGAGCGTGACATTCCGCGTCACGAGGCGGATCGTGCCGCCCCGGGGGAGGGCGTCCCGCGCGTTCACCACCAGGTTGGTGACCACCTGCTCCAGCTGGCCGGCATCGGCGCGGACCGCCCAGAGGTCGGGCGCGAGCTCGGTCTCCAGCATCACGTGGGGACCGATGAGCCGGTCGAGGAGGCGCTGCAGGTTGCCGACCAGCTCGTTGAGCGACACCACGCGGGGCGTCACCACCTGCTTGCGGGCGAACGCCAGCAGCTGCCGGGTGAGGTCGGCGGCCCGGCGCGCCGCCTTCTCCACCTCCGCCACGTCGTCCGCGACGGCATCCCCCGGTCGGAGGCCCATCCGGATGAGGGCCGTGTAACCCAGGATGGCCGTGAGGAGGTTGTTGAAGTCGTGCGCGATCCCACCGGCGAGCCGGCCGATCCCCTCCATCTTCTGGGACTGGAGCAGCTGCGCCTCGATGCGCTCGCGGACGGCGATCTGCCGCTGCAGTTCCTCGTAGGCGGCGCTGAGCGAGTGGGTCCGCTCGTCCACGGCGGCCGCGAGGGACGACTGCCGGGTGGCGATCAGCCAGCCGAGGAGGGCGAGGAGGCCGACGAACACCGTGCCCGCCGCGAACACCAGCCGCTCGTGCTCCGGCTCGGCCGTCTGCCAGCCCCGGGCCGGGACGGCCACCAGGTGCAGGGCGCCGTCCGGCAACGGCACTGCGTAGTCCACCGGCGACTCGGCGAGCACGGTGGAATCGCCGAAGAGGTGCAGGCCCCCCTCCGCCCGCAGCGCCACCCGCAGCTCGGTGGCCCCGTCCAGGCCCGCTTCCCTCGCGATCGGCTCCATGTCGAGGAGCAGGGCGACGAGCCCCGCCGGCTCTCCCGGGGGCGCGGCATAGGGTCGGATCACGGTGAGCCGGGGCTCGCCGGCCTCGCTCGTGAACGGCCCCAGCACCACCGTGCGCCGTTCCGCCTCGGCGCGGCGGGCGCCTTCCGCGAGGCTGGACTCGGGGTGGCGCCCGAGCTCGAAGCCGAGATTCTGCTCGTTGCCCTCCTTCGGGAAGACGTGGCGGATGACGCCCCCCTCGATGACCTGCAGCGCCCGGATGCCCGCGGCGCTCGACTGCAGGCCGAAGGCGAAGACCTCGAAGCTGGGGTGGAAGTCGCGCTGCCCGCCCTCGCCTTCGACGAAAGCGCGGAACCCCTCGATGAGGGCGAGGCGCCGGTTGAGTGCGTTCTCCAGCGCCTTGCCGTAGGGCTGGAGCTCCACCTCGAACCGCTGGCGCATCTCCCGCTCGCGCTCGTCGTGGTAGGCCGACCGGGCGAGCCAGACCACCGGCAGGCCCAGGAGGACGATGCCGCCCGCGATCCAGGCGGCGGGGGACCGGCGACGGACGAGGGTGGGCACGGGAGGGGGGAACCGGGGGGCGACATGCCCCCGGTCGCTCAGTCGGCGAAGCGCGCGAGGGCGACGGTGACGTTGTGGCCGCCGAACCCGAAGGAGTTCGACAGCGCCACGCGCACGTCCGCATCCCGGGCGACGTTCGGCACACTGTCGAGGTCGCACTCGGGATCGGGCGTCACCTGGTTGATGGTCGGCGGCACCCGGCCCCGGACGGCGACGAGGAGGGAGTAGATGGCCTCGGTGGCGCCGGCCGCACCGAGCAGGTGCCCCGTCATCGACTTGGTCGACTGGAACATCAGCCGCCGGGCGTGGGCGCCGAACACCGCCTTGACCGCCCGGGTCTCGGCCGCGTCCCCCACCGGCGTGGAGGTGCCATGGGCGTTGATGTAGCCGACGTCCTCCGGGTGGAGGCCGGCGTCCGCGAGGCAGTTGCGCATGGCGAGCTGGGCGCCGGCGCCGTCCTCGGGGGGCGAGGTGATGTGGTGCGCGTCCGCGCTCATCCCGTACCCGACCACCTCGCCGAGGATCGTGGCTCCCCGGGCCCGGGCGTGCTCCAGCGACTCGACGACGAGCGCGCCGGCGCCGTCCCCGAGGACGAACCCGTCCCGGTCGGCGTCGAAGGGCCGGCTGGCCTGCTCCGGGGCGTCGTTCCGGGCGGAGAGCGCCTTCATGTTGGCGAACGCCGCGACCGCCAGGCCGGTGATGGCCGCTTCCGCCCCGCCGGTGAGCATGCAGTCGGCGACCCCCTCGCGGACGAGCCGGAACGACTCCCCGAGCGCGTGGGCGCTGGACGAGCAGGCCGAGACCGTGGCGTAGTTCGGTCCCCGCAACCCGTGACGGATGGCCACCAGACCGGAGGCGATGTCGGGGATGAACATCGGGACGAAGAACGGGGAGACGCGCGCCGGCCCCTTCTCGACGAACAGGCGGCAGTTCTCCTCGAACGTCATCATGCCGCCGATCCCGCTGCCGATGATGACCCCGGTCCGGTCCGGCGACGGGAAGCCGCCCTCCAGGCCCGCCTGGGTCACCGCCTGCTGGGCCGCCCCGATGGCGTACTGGGCGTAGAGGTCGTAGCGCCGCGCTTCCTTGCGGTCGATGTACTGGAGCGGGTCGAACCCCTTCACCTCGCACGCGAAGCGCACATCCTGGTTCGCGGCGTCGAACTTGGTGATCGGCGCGGCGCCGGATCGGCCCGCCAGCAGCCCGGCCCAGGTGTCCTCGACGGTGACGCCCACGGGGGTCACGAGCCCGAGGCCCGTGACGACGACGCGGTGCGCCAAGCTACTTGCCCATCTTGTCGTGGAGGTACTTCATCGCGTCCCCGACGGTCCGGAGCTTCTCCGCTTCCTCGTCCGGGATGTCGATGTCGAATTCCTTCTCGAAGGCCATGACCAGCTCCACCGTGTCGAGGCTGTCCGCACCAAGGTCCTCCATGAAGCTGGCCTCGGCGGTGAGCTTCTCGCGCTCGACGCCCAGCTCCTCGACGATGATGTCCTTGACCTTCTCCTCGATGTCGCTCATTGGATCCTCGGAAGGATGTGATGGAAACCGCGGCTCAGACGACCATCCCGCCGTCCACGACCAGGACCTGGCCGGTGACGTACGCCGCGAGGTCGGAGGCGAGCCACAGCACCGCGCCCGCCACGTCCTCCGGCCGGCCCAGCCGGCCCAGGGCGATTTGCTCTAATAAGGCCGCCCGCGCCGCCTCCGGCAAGGCGTCCGTCATGTCGGTGGCGATGAACCCCGGGGCCACCGCATTGGCCAGCACCTGGCGGCTGGCGTACTCCTTGGCGACCGACTTGGTGAACCCGATGAGGCCCGCCTTGCTGGCCGCGTAGTTCGCCTGGCCCTTGTTCCCGGTCAGCCCGACGATGCTGGTCACGTTCACGATCCGTCCCCCACCCCGCTTGATCATCCCCCGGAGCACGGCCTTGGTGCAGAGGAAGGCGCCCTTCAGGTTGGCATCGAGCACCGCGTCCCAGTCCGCTTCGCTGAGGCGGAGGAGCAGGTTGTCCCGGGTGAGGCCGGCGTTGTTCACCAGGATGTCCACCGGGCCGAGGGCCGCCTCCACCGCCGCCACCGCCGCCGCAATCTGTTCCGCGTCGGTCAGCTCGGCCGCGACGCCCACG
>DATIBS010000195.1:0-6680 GCA_035457305.1 Gemmatimonadales bacterium | reverse complement strand
CGCCGCCCTCCGGGACCGCACCACCGGACTGCTGGCCCTCCTGACCCCGGGACCCCGGCTCCAGCCGGCCTGGGCCACCCTGGAGGCCCGGGCCACCGCCACCCGGGCCCGCAGCCGCCGCCGCTTCCGGTACGGCGGCTGGGCGGCGAGCGTGGCCGCCGCCGTGGCGCTGGGCTGGCTGGCTCGCGACTTCGCCCCGGAGGCCGCCGGGAATGGCGCCGCCGGGGAGCCGGCCGCGGCCGTCACCCCGGCCCTCGCCAGCGCCGAGCCCTCCACCTCCGTCGTCCCGACCCGCGACTCCACCCCGGTTTCCTCCGCAGCGCCCCGGCCCGAGGCGCGGCTGGCCTCGGCCGAGCCGGCGCCCCCCCGGCCGGCCGGCGCCGACACCGCCGTCGCCGAGGCCGCCCCGGTGGCCGCGGGCATGGAACTCCGGGCGGCGGAGGGCGTGCTCTCCGACTTCCCGCTTGCGGGGGTCTGGCGCACCATCTCGTGGGACCGCGTGCAGCGGGACTCGAGCGGCTGGGTGCCGCGGGTGGACGGGCTGCCGGTGAAGGAGGTCCGGGTGAGCCAGCGCACCAGCGGCGGGCTCAGCGTGGTTTCCCAGCAGCTCGCGAGCGGCCAGACGATCCGCACCGTCGCCGGCCCCGCCTCCGACGTCCGGAGCCTGGTCTCCAACCGGCCGGGCCAGTCGGCCTCCGCCCAGCTCCAGGTGGACCCGTCGATGGCCAGCAAGGCGGACGGCGAGCGGCTGCTCGTCATCCTTGGCGACATTCCCGCCGACTCGCTCCGGGCGATGCTGCTGCGGGTGAAGTAGTCGCGGGTCGCGTCCCGCGACTGCCTAGTGCCCCTTCTCCTCCTCGATCGCCGCCTCGCTCACGTAGTCCCGTTCGCCCTCCTCGTGCAGGAACTCCGTCGCCTCCTCCACGTGGTGGCTCTCCCCCTGCAGGGTCCCCTCGGCCAGCCGGGGGGAGACCATCGGGAACCGCCGCGCCGCCAGCCCGTAGGCCAGCAGGAAGAGGCCGAGGAAGAGGAGCGTCGGGCCCAGCTCGGGGAGGCCGAACACCGGGCCCGCCTCCGCGGTGATGGACGGCATGACCATCAGGAAGCGCTCGAGCCAGAGGGCCACCAGGATCACCGCGCTGAAGAGCCCGAGGGTCACCGGCCACTTCTTCGGCGTCACGCCGATGAGCCCGACGAACGGGATGATGAACATCCCGAGCAGCACCAGCGCCGCCATCGGCCGCCACGGCCCCCAGATCCGGGCGAAGACGAAGCCCGTCTCCTCCGGCAGGTTGCCGTACCAGATCACCAGGAACTGGGCCCACATGAGGTAGGTCCAGAAGACCGAGAAGCCGAAGATCATCTTCCCCAGGTCGTGGCGCTGCTTGGGGCTGATGAGGTGGGTGGTGCCGGTCTCGTGGCCGCCGCGGAGCGCCAGGAGCGCCAGGAGCGCGTTCGCGCCCAGGAAGGACCCCATGAAGTACCAGCCGCCCAGCAGGTTGGAGAACCAGTGGGGCTGGAGGGCCATGATCCCGTCGAAGGCCACGAGCGTGAGGACCAGCGCGTAGAGCACCGCGAACACCGGCGCCAGCGTGGCGACCCGGCGCTCGGTGTCGGCCAGCGCCGCCGCCGAGCCGTCGAAGCCGCGCGCCAGGCCCTCGAGCGCCCCGCGCCGCGCGCCGTCCGCCTGCCGCGCCGCCTCCCACGCGTCGGGCGCGAGGTCGCGCCGGACCATCGCCCACCCGACCAGGGCCAGGGCGGCGAGGCCGATGCCGAGCCGGGCGAACATCCACGGCTTCGAGAGCCAGACCGCCTTGCCGTGCGGGAGGGAGTGCAGTTCCTCCTGCATGTGGCCGTAGACGTGCTCGTAGCCCAGCGTGAACACGAGGACGAGCCCGACCAGGACCACCGGCAGGAACGCCACGGTGGCGGAGGCGAACCGGACGAGGAGGCCCGACCACTTGGCGTTGGCGATCTTGTACACCGCCACCAGCCCCAGGCTGCCCGCCGTGAGGCCGGTGAAGTAGAGCCAGTTCACGTGGAAGACCTGCCACGCCCGCTCGGCGTGCCCCCCGGTGACGGCGAGGGCGAAGAGCGCGGCGCCGGCCACGCCGAGGACGGCGCCGAGCCCGACGAAGAGGCTCCAGCGGCCCTGGGCGGCGTGCTGCGCCAGCCGGCGGCGGAGGACGGTGTCGGGGCTCACTGGGGGCCTCCGGCGGCGGCAGTCCGGGCGCGCGACTGCAGCTCCCGGACGTAGTTGACCACGGCCCAGCGGTCGGCGGGCAGCCAGATCTTGTCGCCGTACCGGCCCATCACGCCGCGGCCGTAGCGGGTGATGGCGTAGAGGTAGCCGTCCGAGTAGGCCATCGCCCGGTCGGAGGTGAGCGGCAGCGCCCCCATCCGGCGCCCCACCAGCCCGTCGCCGGCGCCGGCCTGCCCGTGGCAGGTGGCGCAGAACCACCCGTAGAGGGTGTCGCCGCGCGCGAGCAGATCGCCCGGCGCGTACGGGTTGGTGAACACCTCGGCGGCGGCGAAGTTGCCCGCGGCCCAGGCCGCCCCGACGTCGGGCTCGACGGCCCCCACCGGCACGGTGCCGGGCGGCGTGGTGCGCGGCACGGCCGCCGTCTCGTACGGGTGCACCGCGGGCGAGGTGATCATGTGGTCGAACCAGGGGACGGCCTTCATCAGGTCGTCCGGCGAGGGGACGTCGTTGTACCACCAGTTGCAGCCGCCGGCCGCGAGGGCGCCGGCCAGCGCGAGGGCGACCCGCGCGCTACGCATGGCGGACCTCCTCGGCGCCCGCGCTGCGCAGGAGCCGGTCCGTGGCCTCGTACTGCTCGGGGGCGCAGGGCACGAAGATGCCGATCCGGTCGTCGGTGAACTTCGGGTCGAAGGGCAGGCCCTTCGTCGGCTTGAGGGCGAGGGAGAGGATCACCACGCCCGCCACCGACGCGAGGGCGCCGAGCAGGATGGTCAGCTCGAACCCGATGATGACCATCGGGGGGAAGGCGTCGATCGGCTTGCCGCCGACCAGCACCGGCCAGTCGCGCTGCATCCAGTACTGCATCCCGAACCCCGCGGCGCAGCCGGTGAGCCCGCCGAAGAGGGTGAAGAGGCGGACCGGGCTGACCTTCTGCTCCAGGGCCTCCTCGATCTCGTGGTTCGGCGCGGCGGAGTAGACGGTGAGGTCCCGGTGCCCCCCGCGCCGCAGCGCGCGGATGGCGTCGGTGGCGGCGTCCACATGGACGAACGAGGCCAGGACCCCGGTGCGGACGGCGGCCATCAGTGGTGCCCCCCCGCGCGCTTCCGCGGCATCGGAATGGTCTCCTTGATCTCCTGGATCGCCACGATCGGGAAGGTCCGCGCGAAGAGGAGGAAGTACATCAGGAACCAGCCGAACGACCCGACCAGGATGCCCCAGTCGGCCCAGGTCGGGTTCGGGACCGCCCAGTTCCAGGGGAGGAAGTCGTTCGAGAGCGACGAGGCGATGATCACGTAGCGCTCGAACCACATCCCGATGTTGATGAAGATCGAGATGACGAAGAGCGCCGTCAGGTTGCCCCGGATCTTCCGGAACCAGAGCAGCTGGGAGACGAACGCGTTGCAGATGATCATCGACCAGCCGGCCCACCACTGCGGGCCGAAGGCCCGCAGGTAGAACGTGGTCTGCTCCCACTTCACCCCGCTGTACCACGCCACGAAGTACTCCATCGCGTAGGCGTAGGCCAGGATCGTGCCGGTGAGCAGCGTGAGCTTCGCCAGGTTGTCGAAGTGGTACCCGTGGATCAGGTGCTCCACCTTGAGGAGCCGCCGGAGCGGGATGAGGAGCGTGAGCACCATCCCGATGCCGGAGTAGATGGCGCCGGCCACGAAGTACGGCGCGAAGATCGTCCCGTGCCATCCCGGGATGATGGACATCGCGAAGTCCCAGGACACCACGCTGTGCACCGAAAGCACCAGCGGCGTCGCCAGCGCGGCCAGGTAGAGGTACGCCCGGGTGTAGTGCCGCCACTGGTTGTCGCTGCCGGTCCAGCCCAGCGAGCAGGCGGCGTAGAGCTTCTTCCGCCAGCCCGACACCTGGTCCCGCACCGCCGCGATGTCCGGCACCAGGCCGACCACGAGGAAGGTGGTGGACACCGTGAGGTAGGTGGAGATCGCGAAGACGTCCCAGAGCAGCGGCGACTTGAAGTTGGGCCAGAGGTACCGCTGGTTCGGATACGGCAGCAGCCAGTAGAAGATCCACTGGCGCCCGATGTGGATGATCGGGAACAGCGCCGCCGTCATGATCGCGAACACCGTCATCGCCTCCGTGGCCCGGTACACGGCGGTGCGCCAGGGCGAGCGGAAGAGGAAGAGGATGGCCGAGATGAGCGTGCCGGCGTGGCCGATGCCGACCCAGAACACGAAGGTCGTGATGTAGACCAGCCACATGACCGGCGGGGTGTAGCCGGCCAGGCCGAGGCCGTCCTTGAGCAGCAGGACGAACGTGACGGCGCCGATGCCGAACATCGCGACGGCGCCGAGCAGCATGAGGACATAGGCCCGGCTCGGCTTCCCGAGCGTCGCGACGACGTCCCGGGTGACCTGGCCGTGGGAGATCGCGGGAACCGCCTCGTGGGCGACGGTGGCCATCGGTCAGTGCTCCCCGCCGTTCGGGGCGGCCGCCGGCTCGGCCTCGCGGTGCTGCACCTTCGCGAGGTACGTGACCGAGGGCCGCACGTTGAGATCCTCGAGGATGTGGTAGCCGCGCCGGTCGCCGGCCGCGCGGCTCACCGCGCTCTCCGGGTCGTGCAGGTCGCCGAACACGAGCGCCCCGCTGGGGCAGGCCTGGGCGCACGCGGTGACGACGTCCCCGTCCCGGAGCGGCCGGTCCTCCAGCCGCGCCCGGTGCTGCGCCCCGCGGATCCGCTGGATGCAGAAGGTGCACTTCTCCATCACGCCCCGCGCGCGCACCGTCACCTCCGGGTTGAGCTGGAGGTGGAGCGGCTCGGGGAACGCCATCTTCGCGTAGGCCAGCCAGTTGTAGTACCGCACCTTGTAGGGGCAGTTGTTGCTGCAGTACCGGGTCCCCACGCAGCGATTGTAGACCTGCGCGTTGAGCCCGTCGGGCGTGTGGTAGGCCGCGTAGACCGGGCACACCGGCTCGCACGGCGCGTTGGCGCAGTGCTGGCACATCACCGGGACGAAGCGCGCCTCGGGCGACACGCCGTCCGCGGCCGTCTCCCAGTAGCGCTCGATCCGCATCCAGCTCATCTCCCGCCCGCGCAGCACCTCCGCCTCGCCCACGAACGGGATGTTGTTCTCCGCGTAGCAGGCGGTGACGCAGGCCGAGCACCCGGTGCACCTGGCGAGGTCCACCGCGAGGCCCCACTGCGGCAGCCCGGGCTGGTAGTTGCCGCGGAGCGTGCGCTCCTTCTGCGCGGCGGCGAAGCCCGCCACCGCGTCCTTCTCCTGCGGCGTGTTCACCTCGTGGGCGCCGGCGCCGTGGGCGCGGTGCGCCTCGGCCACGGTCATCCCCTGCGCCGCCCAGGCCAGCGGCATCGCCTCGGCGACGCCCCGGCCGAGCTGCCGCGGGTTCCCCTCCGTCTTGGCGAGCTTCTGGTAGCGGTTCGCCTTGACGATCCGGACGCGAGTGGAGGCGTACGGCACGAACCCCGCGTCCCCGGGCGCGCCGAGGAGGTCGAGCGCGTTCACCCCGCGGCCCCGGGCGTACCGGCCATACTCCGTGTGGCCCAGGCCGAGGGGCATCGCCACCGCGTCCGGCCGGACGCCGGCGTACAGGTACGCCGGCGCCTCGACGGCGCCGTGCGGCGACTCGAGTCGCAGGATCTCGCCCTCCCGGACGTCCAGGGACCTCGCCGTGTCGGGATGGAGCTCCACCCAGCTCTGCCAGGTGACCTTGGTCACCGGGTCCGGGTTCTCCAGCAGCCACGGCCGGTTGGCGCCGCGCCCGTCGTGGTACATCGAGGAGGGGTAGGCGAGGAAGGTGAACTCGCCGTCGCCGTCGAATGCGGGCGCCTCGGCGGCAACCTGCGCCGCCGTCGGCGCGAGCTGGACCGGTGCCGCGGGCGGCTCGGCCCAGCTGCCGCCCCGCGCGAGCGCCTCACGCCAGGCCTGGTCGGGGTCGGCGGCCCCGGCGGTCCAGGCCGTCTTGAGGTGCGTCGCCCAATCCGCTGCCGGGAAGGCCGCCGCGACCTCCCCACCCTGCCGCTTCGCCGCGGCCAGGAGGACGTCGCCCGTCGCGCGGGTGTCGTGGAGCGGCAGCATGGCCGGCTGCATCAGGCCGCGCACCCCGGCCCGCGGCCGCACGTCGTCCCATCGCTCGAGCGCGTGGGAGCTCGGCAGGATGAGGTCGCAGAGTGCCGCGGTCTCGTCCATCACCGGCGCGGTCGAGACCTTGAATGCCGCCTTGCCGATCGCGGCGGCGAACCCCGCCCCCCTGGGCGTGGCGTAGGCGGGGTTCGCCTCGTGGACCAGCAACACCCCCACCTGACCCGCCTCGAGCTCGCGGGTGAGCTGGGCCAGACCGGCCCAGCCGTCGCCGGTCGCGAGCGCCGCGCCGAACTTGACCGTGCGGCCGACGTTGCCGGCCACGTAGTTGAGGAGGTTCACCGCCGCGCAGGCCTCGGCAGCGCCCCGGGTCTGGGCCCCGATCCCCCCGGCCACCGCGAGCCCCGGCT
>DATIBS010000194.1:0-7474 GCA_035457305.1 Gemmatimonadales bacterium | reverse complement strand
CCAGTTCGCCCTACCGAGCGGCGCAACAGCCAACCGGCGGCGAACGGAAGAAGAACGGCGGCGGCAACGCTCCGCCCCTGGCTGGTCAATGTGTGGGGCGGTCGCACGGTGGAGAACCGGGCGGCCGCCTCAGCCCTTTTATGGGGATCGGGGATCGGGGAACAGGGAACGGGCCACCCCCGCCGCTCCCCGCTCCCCGTTCCCCGTTCCCCGTTCCCCGCCCCGTCACCTCCCCCAGTCACTCCGCCCACGGAAGGCCCGCCGCCGGTCGAGCTGCCACACCGGTCTTGCGGTGATGTGGGCCTCGCCCTCGAACAGCGCGTCGTCCTTGAGCGCCTCCTGCATCGAGGCGGTGCGCGCGCTCGCCAGGTCGGCGTGGTGCAGGATCTCCGCCTCCAGCGTCATCGGCGGCACCGGGGCGCCGAACTCCAGCCGGCCGTGGTGCGAGAGGATGAGGTGCTGCAGCAGGTCGAGCTCCTCCTCGGTGCAGGGCATCGGCTGGGCGCCGCGCACGGCGCGCTCGAGCATCAGCGTGCCCAGGACGACGTGCCCGTAGAGGTACCCGCGTTCGGTGGTGCCGAAGGGGCCGTCCCAGCGGTAGGACTCGAGCTTGCCGATGTCATGAAGCAGCACGCCGGCCACCACGAGGTCGGCGTCGGCCTCGGTGACCCGGGCGATCCCGCGCGCGATCGCCGCCACCTCCGCGGTGTGCTTGAGCAGGCCGCCGAGTTCGGCGTGATGGCCCACCGGGCTGGCGGGGCAGGCCTCGTACCGCGCCCGGAACTCCGGATCCTCGTAGAACAGGTCGAGTACGGCGCGAAGCCGGGGGCCGCGGATCTCCGCCCGCCAGCCATCGAGGGCCTTCCAGTAGCGCGAGACGTCGCCCACCGAGGGGAGCAGGTCGCCCCAGGGCACCGTGCCGGCCGGCAGCACCCGGAGCGAGGTCACCGAGAGCTGCCGCTTGTCGCGATAGCTCGTCACCTCACCGATCACCTGCGCCACCGTTCCCCGCGCCACGCCGGCGAGCTTGGCCTGGTCCGCGTCGAAGAACGGCGCCGACTCGATGCTCCCGGTGTGGTTCCCGAAGGTGAGCACGGTCATCGTGCCCCCCTGGTAGCTCCGCTGCGCCACGTCATTGACGAGGAACGGATCCTGCACCCGGTCGCCCGGGGCGAGCTTCGGCACGGCGACGGCTGGCACGGCGTCCTCCGCGAGGGATGGCCCGGCGGCATGAGGCGCCGGTGAGGCAATATTATCCGGACGGTCCGACACCGGCACCGCGGGGGGCGAATGGCGAGACGGAAGGGACCGAAGGGAGACGTGATCCTCCGTTGCGGCGGCGGCGCCCACTGGGTGAGGATCGACCCTGGCCGTTTCTGGCAGGCAGCGCGCTGCCCCACGTGCCGCGCGGCGGTGGACCCGACCCGCGGCGGCCGGGTCCTCCGGCGGCTCCTGCTCCGGATGGCGGCGCCGGGCGCGGACGTGCGACGCATCACCGCCCCGCTCGCCGTCCTGCTCCTCGGCTGGATCGCCCTCGGGGCGATGGCGCTGGCCACCGCACTCCTCTGGGCGTTCGGCGACCGCTGGTGGCCCGCCACGGCGCTGTTGTTCGGCCCCCGGTGGCTCGCCCTCCTCCCGCTTGGCGCGCTGGCCGTCCCGGCACTGGCGCTGGCGACGCGCCGTGGATCGCCGGCCCGGCGCTCCCTCGCGCCGCTCGGCGTGGCGCTCGCCCTGGCCATCGGCCCCTTCCTGGGCCTCCGGTTCGGCTGGCGCTCGCTCCTGCCGGAGGGCGACCCCGACACCGCGCTTCGGGTGGTCTCCTACAACGTCGAGGGTGGCGAACGGGTGGCCGCCCGGCTCGACGAGCTCATCCGCGACACCCGCGCCAACATCCTCGCGTTCCAGGAGTGCGGGCCGGAGTTCGTGGACTCGCTCGCCGGCCGGAAGGGATGGCGTCATCATGCCGCCCGCCGCGGCAATCCCTGCCTGCTCACCCGCTTCCCCATCGAGAGCGCGGACACGATCCCCACGTGGGAGGCCGGGGGGTTCGGCGGCAGCGGGAACGCCGTGCGGTACCGGCTCCACACACCGGCAGGATCGGTCACCCTCGTGAACCTCCACCTCGAGACGCCCCGCCGCGGGCTCGAGCTCCTCCGCTACGGCGGAAGTGCGCTCCGGATGGAGGGCAACACGACGGTGCGCGAGATCGGCTCGGAGCGGATCCGTGCCTGGATCGGTGACGCCGCGGGGCCGCTCGTCGTGACCGGGGACTTCAACATGCCGGTCGAGAGCCGGATCTACGCGCGGTACTGGGGCGACCTGTCCAACGCCTTCAGCGGCGCGGGCCGGGGCTTCGGGTGGACCCGGATCCTCAAGCGATTCCGCGTCCGGATCGATCACGTGCTGACCGGCGGCGGCGCCCGCGCCCGCCGCGCGCGCCTCGGCCCCGACCTTGGTTCCGACCACCTGCCGCTGGTCACCGTCCTCCGCCTTCCCGGCGAGTGACCGGGTCCGTTGCGGGCCCGTGACTGGCCCGTGAGCCGGCCGTGAAGGAGGCCGGCGACCCTTCCCGCCGATGAAGCTCTCCCTCGTCACCGATACCTACCTTCCCGAGATCAACGGGGTCACCACGGTGCTCGCGCGAATGCGCACGGGGCTGCGCGATCGCGGGCACCAGGTGCAGGTGATCGCACCCCGGTACCCCGACCCGGGCCCTGATGAGGAGGGGATCGTGCGCCGGGCGTCGGTCCCCTGCCCGGGCTACCCGGCCGTTCGCCTCTCGTGGCCGTGGTCCGGTCGGGTGCTCGCCGCCCTCGATGCGCACGGGCCCGAGCTGGTCCACGTGGTGACCGAAGGACCACTCGGCGTCACCGGCCGCCGCTGGGCCCTGGCCAACGGGGTGCCACTGGTCACATCGTTCCACACCGACTTCCCGCGCTACGCCGCGAGCTACCTGGGTGCCTGGGCGGTCGGTCCGGTCCGGCGACACCTGCAGCGATTCCACGCGGCGGCCGCGCACACCCAGACGCCCAGCGCGGTCACGCGCGATGAACTGCGGTCCCTCGGTGTGCCCAACCCGGTGGTGTGGGGACGGGGCGTGGACAGTCGCGTCTTCGCCCCGGGGCGGCGGAGCGAGAGGCGGCGTGCCGCTGCAGGTGCCGCGGGGCGGCTCGTGGTGCTTCACGTCGGCCGGCTCGCGGTGGAGAAGGACGTGGCGACGATGGCCACCGCGTTCCGCCTCCTCCACGCCCGTTTCGGGCGCCGCCTCGCCTTCTGGGTGGCGGGCGACGGTCCGAAGTCCAGCGAGGTCCGCGCCGCACTGCCGTTCGCGGCTCACGCCGGGTTTCTCGCCCGCGAGTCGCTTGCCGAGCTGTATGCCGACGCAGACCTGTTCGTCTTCCCGTCGCCCACCGAGACCTGCGGCCTCGTGGCGCTCGAGGCGATGGCGGCCGGGCTGCCGGTCGTCGCCGCCGACCAGGGAGGCGTGCGCGAGAACGTCCGCACCGGCATCAACGGGCTGCTGGTCCGCGCGGGCGACCCCGAGGCCTTTGCCGACGCGGTAGGGGAGCTCGTGGCCGACTCCGGGCGGCGCCTCGCGATGGCCCAGGCCGCGCGCGCCTTCGCCGTGGCGCGCGACTGGGAGCGGGAGCTGGATGCACTGGAGCCGCTCTACGCCAGTGCCATGCGCCCACTGCCCAGCGCCGAGGCGATGCCGAGTTCCGAGTGCCCGGCAGGAGCGTGACGGCGAGCCGCCACTCGGAGCACCTTCGCCGGACCCGCTCCCCGCTCCCCGCTCCCCGCTCCCCGTTCCCCGTTCCCCGTTCCCCTCTCCCCTCTCCCCTCTCCCCTGTCCCCGCAATACCTTGCCCGCGTGCCTCACACCCTCCTCCTCGTCTCCGACCCCGAGCGGCGGCGCGTTCTTGCGGCGGCCCTTCGCGCGGCGGGCCGCGAGCCGCTCGTGGTCGAGTCGCCGGAGGCGGCCGCGGATGCGCTGTCGGCGGCGGAGCCCGAGGGACTGCTGCTCGACCTCTCGCTGCCGGCGCTCGACCTCGCAGCGCTACGGGAAGCGCTCGCCCCTGGCCGCCCGGTGACGCCCGATTCCCTCGACGACGTCGAGCGCCGGCACATCCACCTCGTGCTCCGTCACACCGGCGGCAACCGGCGGCAGGCCGCCCGGCTCCTCGGCATCTCCCGCTCGACCCTGCACAACAAGCTCCGCCGCTACGGCATCGACCAGGCGTAGCGGGCTGCGACCCGGCGGCCGAAGCCGCCGAGCCGCCCGGTCCGCCCTCGGTTGCCGTCTTGCCGGGGCGTTGCGGTTCGCTGATCGCTGATCGCTGTTCGCTGTTCGATGTTCGTTCCCCGTTCCCCGTTCCCCGCCTACCGCCTCACCATCCTCACCCTCCCGAGCCGGCTGATGATGACGTCGGTGGTGGCCCCGCCGCGCCGGAGGGTGTACGTGGCGTTGGAGAACCCGAAACTGATTCCGGCCGGCCGGAACAGGAGTTCCCGGCTGGGCCCGAGCAGCGTGACGCCGCCCAACCCGGGGCCGCCGGCGCTCCAGTGGCGGCTGGTATCGGGCGGGTGACCGAGGGTGATGATGAGCGAGTCCTCCGTTATGAGCAGGCGGCCCACGCGGTTGTGAGCCACCGAGGCGATCCGCGCTCGGGTGTGCGCGGCGGCGACCTCCAGGGCGGCCCGGTCGGTGGCCAGTCGGTCGAGCGGCGCCCGGAGGGCCGGGACCCCGATCGCCACCAGGAGCCCGGCGACCAGGAGCGCCAGAACCAGTTCGATGAGGAGCGCGCCGCGATTCGGCATGGGCCATGATGCGCCCCGGGTCGCCCCGGGTATGCACCCGACTCTCGCGGGATGCCACGGGAAAACGCGCGGCCCCCGTTCGGGGACCTGTGAGGCGCATCACAAGCACAAGCCGGACAATGATTTAGGGTGGCACACCACGGTGGGGAGCTCGCGGCACACTCCCTGCTTACGACAGTGACGAGGAAGTGTCACACCTTGCCGGTCCGCCGAGCCGCCGCGATACTTGCGGCCCGAGGTGGCGCGGCGTCGTCCGACGGAGGATCAACCGCCGCCCGCCCCCGGGAGCGGCGCACCGCAACCGATGACCGCATCCCTCGCCTTGTCCGGTTCAGCTCCCGACGCCCTCGGTACGCTTCGCGCGTACCGGCCGCTGGCGCCGTGGGGCCTGCGCGATCTGACCGCCCTCGCCGCGGCGATTCTCGACGCCTCGGGAGTGGTCCCGGTGAACGCTTCGGCCCGGGCCCGTCCGAGCGAACGCACCATCCGGTTCTACGTCGCGCGGGGCCTGGTGAGCCCACCGGAGGGTCGGGGCACCGCGGCGGTGTACTCGTATCGTCACTTGCTCCAGGTGCTGGCCATCAAGCTGCGCCAGATGGAAGGCGCCACACTCGAGACCATCATCGGGGAGTTCACCGGCCAGACCGGTGACACGATCGAGCGCCGGGTGGCGAGCACGCTGGGCCCCGCGCTCCCCGCCCCGGATCGCCTGCCGCTCGCGCAGCTGCCGGCGATGCCCCGGGGCCGGGTGGGCCGCGCGGTGCAGGCGCTGGCGCAGGCCCAGGCCGGGCGCGCGCCGGCGGGGCGGCCGTCCCTCTGCTTCCGGATCCCGGTGGGCGAAGGGATCGAGGTGTTGCTGGACGAGCGGCATCCGGCTGCCCGGAGCGCCGCCGAGGCGGCTCGCCTGGCGGACCGGGTCCGCGGCGCGCTGGGCGAGCCCCCGCTCGCCGAACCGTTCCCGTCGCCGGCCCCCGCCGCGGAGCCGCCGCCGGGCTGATCTCCCTCCACAATGAGGCATCCGCGATGTCCACGGTGATCTTCCTCGTCGTCGTGGGCGCGATCGCGTTGTGGGTCATCTCGGCCTACAACCGCCTGATCACGCTCCGGAACCGGGTTGCCAACGCCTGGAAGCAGATCGACGTGCAGCTCAAGCGGCGGCACGACCTGATCCCGAACCTGGTGGAGGCGGTGATCGCGGCGCGCACCCGCGCCGTGGCGGCCACCGGGGTGGCCGCCACCGCACGGGCGGAGGGAGAGCTCACCCAGGCGCTGGGCCGGCTCTTCGCCGTGATGGAGGCGTATCCCGACCTCAAGGCCACCGGCAACATCGCCCAGCTCCAGGAGGAGCTGACCAGCACCGAGAACAAGATCGGTTTCGCCCGCCAGCACTACAACGACGAGGCGACGCTGTACAACACCGCCCAGGCCCTGTTCCCGACCAACCTGGTGGCGGGGCTCGCCAAGGCCACCCCCGCCGAGCTCTGGGAGATCGAGGACGCGGCGGAGCGGGCGGTGCCGAGGGTGGACCTCTCCGGCGGTGGCGCCGGCACCTGAGCCCGCGTGAACCTCTTCGAGCAGCAGCGCGAGAACCGGCGGCGCAGCGTCCTGCTCGTCGCCGTTTTCGTGCTGTTCTTCGCCTGGGTGGGCTTCGGCGGCGACTGGGCGTTCTGGCTGCTCACCCGCGACGCCGGGCCCGGCGGCTACCGGCACGCGGTCCCGTGGATCGGGGTCCTCGTGTGCTCGGTGGCGGCGGCCACGGCGTACCACGCGTGGAAGCGCGGCGCCGACCGGGTGCTCTGGGCCACCGGGGCGTGGGAGGTGGTCGAGCCCGCCACCGAGGCCCAGCGGCGGCTGGTGAACGTGGTCGAGGAAATGGCCATCGCCGCCGGCCTGCCGCGGCCGCGGATCTGGGTGGTGCCGGACGACGACCCCAACGCCTTCGCCACCGGGATGTCCGCCGACCGGGCCCACGTGGCCGTCACCGCCGGGCTGCTCGAGCGGCTGTCCCGGGACGAGCTCCAGGCCGTCGTGGCACACGAGCTCTCCCACGTCCGGAACCTCGACGTCCGGCTGATGACGCTGCTCGCGGCACTGCTGGGCGCCATCGCCCTGATGTCGGACGGGTTCGGCCGGTTCGTCCGCGGCGCCGGCCGGGGGCGGATCGGTGGATCGGGCGGCGGCGGCGCCCGCGGGGGCGGGAAGGGGAAGGGGAACCCGCTCGGGGCCCTGATCCTCGCCCTCTGGGTCCTGACCCTGGTGATCGCTCCGGTCGTGAGCCGGCTGCTGGCGATGGCGGTGAGCCGCGGGCGCGAGTACCTCGCCGACGCCACGGCGGCGCAGCTCACCCGGCATCCCGCGGCCCTGGCGGCCGCGCTGGAGAAGCTGGCCCAGGCGCACGACCCGACCCGGGCCATCACCCGAGGCGCCGCGCACCTCTGCATCGTGGACCCGCTGGTGCACCCCTTCAGCGAGCGGGAGGGATTCCTCGGCGACCTTCTCGCCAGCCACCCGCCGATGCAGGTGCGCGTGGCGCGGCTCCGGGCGATGGCCTTCGAGCAGCAGGATGCGGGAGCGGGGAGCGGGGAGCGGGGAGCGGTGCCGGAACCCACGCCCTGACCCGAGGCGGGGGGCGGGGCGGCCCGTTCCCCGCTCCCCG
>DATIBS010000193.1:0-6504 GCA_035457305.1 Gemmatimonadales bacterium | reverse complement strand
GTCGTGATCGAATGGGACAACGTGCGGCTCTCCGAGCTCGATCGGGCCCGCCGGATGCTCGCCGGGCTCGCCGCCCAGGCCGCGGACGTGCGCCAGGCCCCGGCCTGGGCCTCGCCGGCGGAAGCGGCGTTCCTCGCCGGGCTCGCCCTCCCGATCGAGGCGCTGGTCACGTTCGACTCGGAGGAGTTCTCGGAGGCCGAGCTCCGCGGCGTGGTCGAGGCCTGCCTGCCGGCCGACAGCGGGGCGATCGCGCTCCACTTCGTCCCGGTGCCCGGCGGCCGGTACTATGCGCTCAAGAACACCGGTGCCGCGGCGTCGCGCGGGGACCTGGTGGTCTTCCTCGACAGCGACGCGGTGCCCGAGCCCGGCTGGCTGCAGGCCCTCCTGGCCGGTTTCGCCGACGCGGACACCCGGGTGATCGGCGGGAACACCTACATCGAGCCCGCCGGGGTGTACGGCAAGACCTTCGCGCTCACCTGGTTCTTCCCCCTCCGCACCGCCGACGGGCCGCTGGAGCCGGCGCGGTACTTCCTGGCGAACAACGTCGCGTTCCGGCGCCGGACCTTCCTCCCCGCGGGATTCGACCTGGAGGACGGGCTCTCCAAGGGCGCGTGCCGCCGGCTCGGGGAGCGCCTGCTCGGGGCCGGCGTCGCGATCCATCGGGCCCCCCGCGCCCGGTGCTCCCACCCGCCGCCGAACGGGGCGCGGCACTTCGTGGAGCGGGCCATCGCCCAGGGCCGGGACAACACCCTCACGCCGACCGGCAAGCGGGTGACCCTCGGCGGCTCCGTCCGGCGGCTGGGGCGCCACCAGCGTTCCGCCGTGAGGCAGCTGCTCCGCCGCCGGCACGAGGTCGGGCTCTCCGCCGCCGAGGTGCCCGTCGGGCTCGCGATCTCGGGAACGTACTACGCGCTCTACTTCGCCGGCGAGGTGATGAGCCACGTGGCCCCGACCTGGATGCGCCGGCACTTCCAGCTCTGACGCCGCCGGCGGTTCCCTGTCCCGGCCGCGGCCCCGGCCGTAGATTTCGCCGCCCCCGAACCACGACTGGACCGCGATGCGTGCTCTGGTGAAGCCGGGCCCCGGCCCGGGGATGGTCGCGCGCGAGGTGCCCGAACCGGCCGTCGGCCCCTCCGACGTGCTGATCCGCGTGCACTACGCGGGCGTCTGCGGCACCGACCTGCACATCTGGGAGTGGGACGCATGGGCGAGCGCCCGGCTCCGGCCGCCGGTGGTGATCGGCCACGAGTTCGCCGGCGAGATCGTGCGGCTGGGGCCGGAGGCGGAGGCCTCCGGGCTGCTGGAGGTGGGGGACCTGGTCACCGCCGAGGGCCACATCATCTGCGGGCATTGCCTGCAGTGCCGGATCGGTCTGGGCCACCTCTGCCGGCGCACCCAGATCATCGGCGTGGACCGCGACGGCGCCTTCGCCGAGTACATCGCGATGCCGGCCTCCAACGTCATCCGGCTCGACGGCATCGCCCCGGAGATCGGCGCCATCATGGACCCGCTGGGGAACGCCGTGCACACCGTGCTGGAGGGCGGCGGCGTCCCCGGCAGCACGGTCTTCGTGCTGGGCTGCGGCCCGATCGGCTGCTTCGCGGTGGGCGTGGCCCGGGCCGCCGGCGCCTCGCTGGTGGTCGCCAGCGACCTCAACACCACCCGGCTCGAGCTCGCCGAGCGGATGGGCGCGCACGTCACCCTGAATGCCGCGACCGACGACGTCGTCGCCCGGGTGCGCGACCTTACCGGCGGCGACGGGGCCGACCTCGTCTGCGAGATGAGCGGTCACCCGGCCGGCCACGCCCAGGCCTTCGCGGCCGCGCGCCAGGGCGGCCGGGTGAACCTCCTGGGCACGCCGAGCCGGACCACCGAGGTGGACTTCGCCCGGGACGTCATCTTCAAGGGGCTCACGCTCTACGGCGTCACCGGCCGCAAGATGTACGAGACCTGGCTGCAGATGCTCCGGCTCCTCCGCGCCGGCCAGCTCGACCCCGCACCGGTGATCACCCACCGCTTCCCCCTCGAGGCCATCGCCGACGCCATCGCCGTCATCAAGGACGGCCGCGCCGGCAAGGTCATCCTGGAGATCGGCCGATGACGAACGTCCTCGAGACCCGCCTGCGCGCGGACCTCGACGCCTTCCGCCGGGACGGCGTGTACAAGCGGCTCAACTGGCTCGACAGCCCCCAGGCTCCGCGGGTGCGGATGGAGGGCCGGGGCGAGGTGATCATCCTCTCGTCGAACAACTACCTCGGGCTCTGCGACCATCCCGAGGTGGTGCAGGCGGGCAAGGACGCCCTGGACCGCTACGGCGCGGGCACCGGATCGGTCCGGTTCATCTGCGGCACGTTCACCATCCACCGGGAGCTGGAGCAGGCCTGCGCCGAGCTGGTCGGCACCGAGGCGTCGCTCAGCTTCGTGAGCTGCTGGAATGCCAACGAGGCGCTCCCGGGCACCGTGCTCACCGAGGACGACCTGGTGCTGAGCGACCAGCTCAACCACGCCTCGATCATCGACGGGATCCGGCTCGCCAAGGCGATCACGAAGTGCCAGACGGGCGTCTACCGCCACGGCGACCTCGACGACCTCCGCGCCAAGCTCCGGGCGGCCGCCGACCGCAGGGTGAGGATGGTGATCACCGACGGCATCTTCTCGATGGAGGGTTCCATCGCGAAGCTGCCCGACCTGGCCCAGCTCTGCCGGGAGGAAGGGGCGGTGCTGGTGGTGGACGACTCGCATGCGACCGGCGTCCTCGGAGCCACCGGCCGGGGCACCGCGGAGCACCATGGAATGGTGGGCGAGGTGGACATCATCACCTCCACCCTGGGCAAGGCCCTCGGCGGCGCGGCGGGCGGCTTCGTGGCCGGGTCCGCGGCGGTCTGCGACTACCTCACCCAGCGCGCCCGGCCCCAGCTCTTCTCCAACGCCCTCCCGCCGACCGTGGCCGGGAGTGCCCTCGCGAGCATCCGGGTCCTGCGGCAGCACCCGGACCGTGTCGCGACACTGCGCGAGAACGCCCGGTATTTCCGGCTCCAGCTGCAGGAGGCAGGTTTCCGCCCGCTTCCGGGCGAAACGCCGATCATCCCCGTCATCCTCGGGGAGACCGCCGCGGCCATCCGGATGTCCGAGATGCTGCTCGACGAAGGGGTCTTCGTGACCGGATTCGGCTTCCCGGTCGTGCCCCAGGGGGAGGCTCGGGTGCGGTGCCAGATCTCCGCGGCCCACACCCGCGCGGACTTGGACGAGGCTCTCGCCGCGTTCCGCTCCGTCGGCCGAAAGCTCGGCCTGGTTTGAGGTTCCGGGCAGGCGCCGGGCCACACGCCGGAGCGCCGGGGGCCTCGCCAGATGGCACGGGAATTCCTATTATGGGGGCGGCTGCCCCCTCGATGCGGGGACACTGTCACCACACCGGAGGCTATTCAATGCGCTACCCGGCCCGAGCCCTCGGCCTGGTCCTGCTTCTCGCGTCGGCCCTTCCCGCAGGGTCTGCCGCGCAGTCGTCCGCGGACGCCTTCAAGTGGTACTTCGGCGCCGACGCGGGCGTGCTGGTGTTCGAGACCCCGACGCAGACCAGCGGCGGCATCCCGCAGTTCGGCGCGCATGCCCTGGTGATGTCGCGCCGCGTGGGCCTCCAGGTCGGATACGAGACCGGCTGGGGGGACAACGAGACCACCGCGTACCCCGATGCCCTGGTGCTCGGCGGCGCGAGGTCGGTCACCTTCGACCGGACCAACCGGATCTACGGGACCATCGTGGCCTACCCGGTGCGCTGGAACTTCGAGCCCTACCTCGGCGTGGGCTTCGGGGTCTCGTGGTTGAGCGGGCTCGAGGTGGCGGGCCCCTTCGCGAGCCTCGAGGAACAGCAGGCCGCGATGGACGAGGCGAGCCAGCGGGGCAGCCAGGGCTTCGGGCACTTCATGGCGGGGGCGCAGATCCGCGCCGGGTCGTTCGTGCTCTTCGGCCAGTGGGTGGTGACGACGGCCGAGTCGGGCGCGCTCCTGACCGGCGCCACGCACTCCCTGATGGGCGGCGCCCGCGTGAGCCTCGGGTCCGCGCACGAGGGTTACGACATCCGCTGAACCCGTGGGGGCCGGGATGCCCAGCGCGTCCCGGCTTCCGCGAATCGCAGGGGCCAGTCCGCCGCCCGGGTGATCCCGATCCGCGGCGTCCGCTCGACACCGCCGGTTCCCAGCGGCTCCCCTTCCACCACCCAGAGCCCGCTCGCTCGTGACTGCGCCAGTCCGTCCACGGCGCGGGTGATCGCGAGCGCCTGCGCCAGCCGTCCCGGTCCGGCGCAGAGCGCCCGGTCGGGCACGCCGGCCCGCCGGCGCCGGATCTCCTCCAGCCCCTCCACTGGTTCGACGGCGCGGAGCAGGACCGCGCCGCCAGTATCCGCCGGCGCGGTGACCAGGTTCGCGCACCAGTGCATCCCGTACGACCGGTAGACGTACCAGGTCCCCGGCGGCCCGAAGAGGGCCTCGTTCCGGGGGGTGCGGCGCCCCCCCCAGGCGTGCGAGGCCGGGTCGGTGGCGCCGAGGTAGGCCTCGGTCTCCACGATGCGGCCGGCGGCGAGCGTGCCGCCGAGGCGGGAAACGAGCACCCGGCCGAGGAGGTCCTGGGCGACCTCCGCGGCCGGGCGCTGGAAGAACGAAACGGGCAGTGGTGCCGCCCGTCCGATGGCGCTCACTCCTTCGCCGTGCTCGCGGCCTTCTTCGCGCGCTTCGCGGCCGGCCGGGCCGGCTTCTTCGCCGCCCGCGGCTTCTTCGGGGCGTCGGTTGCGGCCTCCGGGGCGGCGGGCCTGGCGCTCCCGCGGCGGCCGCGCGGCTTCGTCGCCGGCGCCGGAGCCGGAGCCTCCCCCGCGGGGACCTCGGCCTTCACCGGGGCCGGCACCGGGGACGCGACCTTGACCACGCCCACCATCGGAATCGCGGCCGGAGACTTCGCGCCGGGGCCCGCCGAGCCGCGGCGGAACCGGAGCATCGCCCGCGTTCCGGTCGGCTCGACCGGCGCCGGGGGCGCGACCAGCGCCACGCCGCCGTCACCCGCGGCGGCGGCCGGCGGTTCGGCGCGGGCGGCGGGCTCCACCCGGATCCCACCCTGGAAGGCGTGCGGCGCGACCTCGTACTCGTCGTCGCCGACCTTGTGCACGTCGGCCACCTCGGCGTCGTGGGCCTGCCGGAGGAGCCGGGGGAAGCGGTGCGGCTGGAGCAGCTCGTCGTCGCGGCCGTGGAGCGCGACCATCCGGAGGCGGAGCGCCTCGTGCGCCGCCGGGGTGGGCAGCTCCGCCAGCGCGTCGCCCATGAGCTCGAAGGCGCGTGCGAGCGTCAGTCCGACGCTCGCCGCCGCCGCCGCGATGGGCGCGACGGCCTCCTCGCGCCCGCCCCGCCCGCGACCGCGGCGCCGGCGGCCCCGCCGTTCGCCGTTCTCCCCGGCGGCCTCCACGGCCGGCTCGACCGGGAGCGGCGCCGGGGCGGCGGCGGCGGGGGGGGGCGCCTCGCGCGGCGGCCGACCGCGGCCTCGCCCTCGGCCCCGTTCGCCGTCGCGGACCGGCGCCGGCGGCGACGCGGCGCGGCCGGGCGCGCGCCCGGCGGCCGGCGCCACCTCGAACTGGCCGTTCTCCAGCTTGGTCACCGCGACCAGTCCGCGATTCGCCGCCTCCTGCACGAACTTCGAGAAGCGGTTGAAGCCCGCGTTCTTCTCGTCGAAGTTCTGGTCGATCTGCTGCATCACCTGCTTCAGCCGGTCGGATCGCATCACGTCGGCGTGCTGCGACATCCGCTGCACCGCCTCGACCACCAGCTCCCACGGATCCCGCTGGATGGACGGGGTGTCGACCTCGCGGGTGAGCCCGGCCAGGTCGCTGTAGGAGTAGTACTCGTCGCAGTTCTGGATCAGCAGGTCGCTGGCCGACTCGCGGATGCCGACGCCGATCACGTACTTGCCGTATTCCTTGAGCTTGATGACGAGCGAGGAGAAGTCGCTGTCGCCGCTCAGGAGGATGACGGTGCCGATCTCGGGCCGGGTGAAGACCAGCTCGATCGCGTCGATCGCGAGCCGGATGTCGGTGGCATTCTTCTTGGCCGTGCCGAAGGCGGGGGCGAAGATCAGGTCGATGGACGACTCGGACAGCGGCACGATGTACTGCGGGTAGCGCCGCCAGTCGGCGTAGGCCCGCTGGACCGCCACCTTCCCCTTGATCATGTCGCTGTTGAGGAGGGTGCGGAGCTCCTTGGTGAGGTCGGAGCGGATGCCCAGGGTGACGTTGTCGAAGTCGATCAGCAGCGCCGCATTGGGCGCGTGGACGGGCCGCTCGGCGGGCCGTCCGGCCTTCAGTGAAGCGGGTGTCACGTAGCGCTCATTTCCAGCCCGACGACCTGCGCAAGCTCACGCCGCTTCACCTTGCCGGACCCGGTCAGCGGGAAGGCGTCGAAGAAGCGCACGAGGTCGGGCACCTTGTAGTCCACCAGCTGTTCGCGACAGAACTCCTTGAGCTCGTCGCCG
>DATIBS010000192.1:0-4124 GCA_035457305.1 Gemmatimonadales bacterium | reverse complement strand
CCCTGGTCCTCGGCCGTCGGTGTCACGTTGACCGCGCCCCACCCGGTTCCCAGCGTGGCAACCAGCGGGATGGCGTGGGTGATGGTTCCACCCTGGCCTAGCTCGGCCTGCCGGCCCTCGCTCGGCGCCGTCGGTGAGGTGCGCTCCGCGGCGCACGCGACGACGCCGGCGGAGATGACGACAAGGGCGATGAAGCTCCGGATCATACTTCCTCCTTTCCATGACGAGCCATTGCTGCGCGACCGATGCGACGCCGCATCGCGATCCGCCAGCCGGTTCGGGCGGTCGCCCGACGCCGCATTGGTAAGCGGCAGGGCGGATCTGGCCGTGATCCTGCCGTGATCCGGGGTGGTTGTTGCCTTCAGGCCTGAGCCATGATCCAGATTGAAACCCTGGGAAGTCTCACCGTCACGGACTCGTCCGGCCGGGAGGTGGTCGGTGCGGCCGGCCAGCAGAAGCGCCTCGCCCTGCTCGTCTACCTCGCCGTGGCCCGCCCTGCCGGACTGGTGCGCCGGGATCCCGTTGCCGCCCTCTTCTGGCCCGAATCCGACCAGGAGCACGCGCGCGGCTCACTCCGGCAATCGCTCGCCTTCCTGCGTCGCACCCTGGGCGAGGTCATCGTCACCCGGGGCGAGGAGGAGATCGGGGTCGACCCCCGACAGATCTCCTGCGATGCCCTGCGGTTCAGGGAGCGCTGCTCGCTGGGGCGCCACGAGGAAGCGATGCGGCTGTACCGAGGCGAGTTCCTGGCGGGGTTGTTCGTGGCCCACGCCTCACCCGATCTCGAGCGCTGGATCGAGGAAGAGCGTGCGGAACTGAAGCGGCTGGCGTGCGAGACGGCCACCAGCCTCGCGGTCGCGGAGCGGTCATCGGGCCGCCCCGAACAGGCCCTGGCCTGGGCTCGCCGGGCTGTCTCGCTCTCGCCTTACGACGAAGCGGTGTTCCGGAACCTGGTTGCCATCCACGACGCGCTTGGAGATCGCGCCGGTGCCCTCGACGCCTACGATGCTTTCGCACGAAGGCTGGCCTCCGAGCTCGAGATCGAGCCGTCCCCCGAGACGCAGCACTTCGTCCACCTGGTGCGGGCGCGGGGATCGACGCCGGGCGCCACCCGGCCAGAGACGTTCGAGGATGCTCCCCCGCTGGCAAGCCGGGAGGTGCCGGCGCGCGGCCGGTTCCGGACCGCCCGGGTGGGGGGACTGATCGCGGCGGCCGCGGTGGTGCTGGCCGCCTGGCTGGTATCCCGACCGACCCCCCCGTCAGTCCTGCCGGAACCCGGGGGACCGCACTCCCCCCCAGCCTCCGCCCGGAACGCCTTCGTGCAGGGGCAGTATCACCTCGGGAGACGCGACACGAGCAGCATCCGCCTGGCCCGAATCGAGTTCGGGCGGGCGATCGACGAGGACCCGGTTTATGCCGACGCGTATGCCCTGCTCGCCTACACCTACGGCGCGATGGCCCACTACGGCATGATGCCGTCTCCCGAGGCCTTCGCCCGGGTGGAGACGGCGTCGCGGCAGGCGCTGAAGCTCCAACCCGGCCACGGGATGGCGTTGGCCCAACTCGCTTCCGTGGAATCGTTCCAGCGATGGCATTGGCCGGAAGGAGAACGCCTGTTCCGGGATGCATTGGCCGCCGCCCCGCGGGATGCGGACATCCACAACCTGTTCGGCATCCACCTCCGGGCGCTCGGGCGGTATGACGAGGCGGCGTACGAGATGCGCCAGGCGCGCGCACTGGAACCGATCACCCGGCACTTTGCCTACCAGGTCGCACAGGTTCACCTGTGCGCCGGCTTTCCCGACTCGGCACTCGCCGAATACCGGAAGAGTGCCGAGCTGGGGGTGGAGCCGGTCGCGTCGCATCTCGGGGCCGCCGAGGCGCTGGGCCGCCTGCATCGCTGGGATGAAGCACTGGCCGAATGGGCCACGGGACTCGCCCTCTCGGGCGACTCGGCGGGAGCGGACAGGGTGAGGTCGGCCCGGGGGCGCGCGGGATACGAAGCGCTTCGCCGGGTCGAGGACGAGGACCGACTGCGCCGGACGCTGGAGGCCGCGGCGCGGGGTTACGTCCCCTCCAGCAGCATCGCCGCGGCGCACGCGTCAGTGGGCCACACGGCGGAGGCACTCCGCTGGCTTCGACGTGCGCTTTCCGAACGGGACGTGAATCTCATCAAGGTGGGGTGTACCAGCCAGTTCGACCCGATCCGGGCCGATCCGGAATTCCGTCGGATTGCGGCAGCCGTCGGAGTTCCGCCGGACGGCGTCAGGCCGGACTGATCCGCCCGGGCGGCGGCTCCACGGTCGTGCTCAAGCCCCGGGCGGGCACTCGCGGGCGCGAAATGCAGCGCCCCGCCGGAGCCGTGGCTCCAGGCGGGGCGCTGCGTTCGACCGATGGGCCTGGGAAGAGTTGAACTTCCGACCTCACGCTTATCAGGCGTGCGCTCTAACCACCTGAGCTACAGGCCCCAACCCCTGAAATCCTAAATACTTACGCGCGCCTTATCAAGGTGCGCCCCGGCGGGACGCGGGCCGGGACGCCCGCCGCCGCACCCGCCCGACATGCCGTGCCCTCCGGCAGGTCCCCGGCGGGCCTCAAGGAACCCACGCCGCCCGGTCCTGTCAACGGCCGCCGGCGCAAGCGGCGGGACGGCGCGGATGGCACGCTCCGGCGGCACTTGCGGGCCGGCTCATGACGCCTTCATGCTTTCCACGAACGGCACGCGCTAGCCTCTCCGGGAATCGGGGGCCCGCGGCCGACCAGCTTCCGACAACGGTCCTCGGCCTGCTTCACGGCGCCCTTCCCCCTGGGGGCAACATGAGCGAGAGCGCGGGCGTGGTCTTCGTGGTGGACGACGACGCCTCGGTGCGAAGGGCGTTACTCCGGCTGTTCCGTTCCGCCGGCATCGCCGCCGAGGGGTTCGCCTCGGCCGACGAGTTCCTGACGCAGGCGCACCCCGCCGGACCGTGCTGCCTGGTGCTCGACGTGCGGATGCCGGGGGTGACGGGCCCGGACCTGCAGCAGCGACTCAAGGACGCGGGCACCCGGATCCCGATCGTGTTCCTCACCGGCCACGGCGACGTTCCCCTGACCGCCCGGGTGATGAAGGCCGGGGCCGTGGACGTGCTGACCAAGCCGGTCCAGGACCGGACGCTGCTGGAAGCGGTGCAGGCCGCGCTGGAGCAGGACCGCGCGAATCGGGCCGAGGGCGCGGCGCTGGGTTCGCTCCAGTCGCGCCTGAGGCGGCTCACGCCGCGGGAGGGGGAGGTGCTCCGGCTGGTCATCGCGGGGCTGCTGAACAAGCAGATCGCGGCGGAGCTCGGGACCAGCGAACGGACCGTGAAGGTCCATCGCGGCCGGGTGATGCACAAGATGGAAGCGGGCTCGGTGGCGGACCTGGTCCGCGCGGCCGGGAGTCTCGGGATCGCGCCGCACGTCCCGCAGGCGCGGCCGATTCCCGGTTGGCACCACCAGGCGAGCGCGGCCGGCAACCGGAGCTGAGGCGGCGGCGGGCCGGCGGCCTAATGCCGGCTGGCCATCGCCTCCGCGACGGTCGCGAGCAGTTCCCGGGCCTCGACCGGCTTGTGCAGGCACCGCACGCCCGAGGCGCGCACGGCCTCGAGGGTGCCGGCGTCGTCGTGCCCGGTGATCAGCACCACCGGGGTCACGACCCCGGCCTTCCGCAGCGCGTCGTGCAGCTCGATGCCGCTCATCCCCGCCAGGTGCACGTCCAGGACCAGGCACGACACCCCTTCCGTCCGACAGAGCGCCAGGAACTGCTCGCCGGAGGCGAAGCCCACCACGGCGAGGCCCACGGAGCGAAGCACCCGTTCGATGCTCCGCCGCACGCCCGGCTCGTCGTCGATGACCGCGACAGTCGGGACGGCCCTCGACTCCCCCCCGCCCGGGACGCCATACCCAGCAGGTCTGGTCACACCCCCTCCTCGGCACGTCCGCCTCGCCGCGGCCGCCACCGGCCCGCGGGAGCGTTCGTCCCCCGCAAGGATGGCGATGCGGTCGCGCGGCCGCTGTTGGACGTTGGTACAACACCGGCCGAGGGGGCCGGGCGGGGCGGGGACCGGGGAGCGGGGAACGGGGAACGGGGAACGGGGAACGGGGAGCGG
>DATIBS010000191.1:0-2507 GCA_035457305.1 Gemmatimonadales bacterium | reverse complement strand
TCCAGCCCGACGACCTGCGCAAGCTCACGCCGCTTCACCTTGCCGGACCCGGTCAGCGGGAAGGCGTCGAAGAAGCGCACGAGGTCGGGCACCTTGTAGTCCACCAGCTGTTCGCGACAGAACTCCTTGAGCTCGTCGCCGGTCACGATCGCCCCTTCCACCGGCACCACGCAGGCGCAGACGAGCTCCCCCAGGAGCTCGTGCGGGATGCCGACCACGCACACGTCCTCGACGGCCGGGTGCGTGCGGAGCACGTCCTCCACCTCGCGCGGGGTCACGTTCTGCCCGCCGCGGATGATCAGTTCCTTCCGGCGGCCGATGAGCTGGACGAAGCCCTCCTCGTCCAGCACGGCCAGGTCCCCGGTGAGGAAGTAACCCTCCGCGGTGGTGACCCGCGCGGTCTCCCCCGGCGCGCGGTGATAGCCCAGCATCACGTTCGGGCCCCGCACCGCCAGCTCCCCCACCGCCTCCAGCCCGTGCAGCGCCCCCGTCGCCACGTCCACCACCTTCACATCCACCCCGGGCAGGGGGCGGCCCACGGTGGTCGCCCGCTTGCCGGCCGGGTCGGACCGGCGCGTCAGCGACACCGTGGGCCCCGTCTCCGTGAGGCCGTACGCAATCTCCACCTCGCACCAGGCGCGGATGCGCCGCACCAGGTCGGGCGTCACCTGGCTCCCCCCGATCACCCCGCCCCGCAGCGTGCCGAGGACGCCCGGGCCGAAGCCCGGGTCGCGCATCAGCAGCTGGAACATCGTCGGCACGCCGTGCAGGCGGGTCACCCCTTCCGCCGCCACCAGCCGGAGCGCCTCGCCCGGCTCGAACCGCGCCTGCAGGACCACCACGCTCCCCGAGACCACCACGCCCGCGAGGATGGACACGCCGAACACGTGCGCCAGCGGCACCGCGAGCAGGGTCCGTTCGTCCGCCCCACTTCCCATCGCCTCCCAGGTGGCGCGCGCCGTGTCCACCAGGTTCCGGTGGGACAGGAGCACGCCCTTCGGCTTGCCCATCGTCCCCGAGGTGAAGAGGAGCGCGAGCGGCGTGGTGGCGGGATCCGCGGGCGGCGGGGGCTGGAAGCGCCCCGGATCCCGGGCCAGGAGATCCTCCCACCGGACGATGCGCTCGTCCAGCCACGCATCCTCGGCGTCCACCGTCACGACCAGCCGCAGGTCGGGCAGCTCCTGCAGCAGGTCGTCGAACAGCTCGAGGAAATCCACTCCTCCCCATGCGGCCGGCACCACCACCGCCGCCACTTCCGCCTGCCGGAGCTGGTACTTGAGCTCGAGGTAGGAGAGGGCGGGGTCGAGCGGGACCAGGGTCACCCCGAGGCGGGCCCCGGCGAGCGCGGCGACGATCCACTCCTGGCGATTGGGGAGGTCGAGCCCGAGTCGGCTGCCGGGACCGAGACCGCGCTCGGCGAAGGAGGCGGCCAGCGCGTCCACCTGGGCCGCCACCTGCCGCCAGGTCCACCGGCCGCCGCGGTCCACGACGAACAGGGCGTCGGGACGGCTCCGGAGCTGTTCCTCGAAGGCTTCCGCGAGGTGGGACGACGGCACGATGGCGATGCTCCCCGGGTTCCCGACAGCCCGAAAATATACCCGGGCGAGGACCTGGGGGCCACTTCCGGCGGGGGCGGGACGGCCTAGGGCTGTCCGCCGGCCGCGGGGAGGTCGAGCACGAAGAAGAACCGGGTTCCCTTCCCGGCCTCGGTCTCGACCTGGAGGCTCGAGCCCATCGCCTCGACCAGCTTGCGGCAGATGGAGAGGCCGAGGCCCGAGCCGGAGAAGGTGTACTCGCCGGGCTTGTGGCGGCGGCGGAAGGGCTCGTACAGCGTCAGCATCGCCTCGGCGGGAATGCCGCGCCCGGTGTCCCGGACCGAGAACTCGACCTGGGCGCCGCGCCGCGCCTCCGCGGTGACCTCCACCCGGCCGTCGTCGGTGAACTTGAGCGCGTTGGTCGTCAGGTTGAGCAGCACCCGGGAGATCGCCACCGGATGGCCCTGCCGGAAGTCGCGTTCCGGCCCGGCCAGCGAGACGGCGATGCCCTTCTCCTCCGCGATCGGGCGCACGATGTCCCCCACGGAGTTGAGGATGTCGCGCACCGAGAAGGGAATGGGCTCGAGGTCCACGAGCCGGTCCCCGCCCCGGGCCAGCTCGATTACGTCGCTGGCCATCGCGCTCAGCCCGAAGGCGGCACTGTAGATGAGGCCGAGCTGGCGCTCCTGCACCGGGGAGATGGCGCCGCTCTGGCCGCGCTGCAGCGTCTCGGCGAGGAAGAGGACCGACGTGAGGGGGGAGCGCATGTCGTGCGCCACCTCGACCACCAGCTCCAGTCCGTCGGGGCCGGAGAGCCGATCGGCGAAGTGCTGCGCCCAGTCGGGCTCGAGCCGATGCTGGACCAGCTCGAAGGCGGTGAGCAGCCGGAGGAGCTCGCAGCCCTCGGGGAGGGGCGAGAGCGTGGCGAGGCGCTGCAGCACGTTGCCGCGGAGGAGGCTCAGGAGCCGCCGG
>DATIBS010000190.1:0-5481 GCA_035457305.1 Gemmatimonadales bacterium | reverse complement strand
CACCAACGCGCGCCTCCGCACCCTCATCGGCGACATCGCGCGGGTCAAGCCAACGTTGCAGCTCGAGGAGCAGGCGGTCAATCCGCTCCGGACCGGGCTCTTCCTGCGGGCGGGCCGGATCGACCGGGGCGGCGGCCGGCTCCGCGACGTGACCATCTTCGACCTCGCCGGCCAGGACCTCCGCCGGGTGGTCTACGCCGACAGCGGCGTGATGGGACTGGCCCCCGACGGGAGGGACCTGGTCCTCCGGCTGTACGACGGCGAGGTCCATGAGTACCGCACCAGCGCCGCCACCCTCTTCCAGCTCACGGCGTTCGGGGAGAACACCGTCGTGGTCCGGGGCGTGGCGAACGAGCTCGAGCGGGACGAGTTCGAGGGAGCGCGCGGCGACCGGGAGATGAGCACCTGCGAGATGCTGGACGTGGTGGCCACCAGCCGCGCCCGCCAGTCCGCCGGAGGGGACTGGGGCGAAGCGATGGTGACGGCCGACCTGCGCCGCCTGCTGGGGCTCCGCGCTGCGCCGCCCACCCAGCCCGTCCCCCCGGAGCTCTCCGCCGGCGGCTACTGCGCCCTCCTCCGCCGGGTGAAGCAGGCCCTCACCCCTAGGACGGCCGACGCCCAGGAGCCTGCACAGCGCCCCGCCCCCCGGAAACGACTCCCGGGGCCGCCCGACCGCTTCCGGCGCCCGGCCGACGGCGAGCGGCCCGGCCCGGCGCGCGGGGAGCCCGGATGGGGCGGCGCGGCGCAGGCCGGCGGCGGCCCGGCGGCGGCACCGGCGCTCGGGCCGGGGCCCGAGGGGGCGGGCGGACCCGCCGGCGCGCGCGGGATCCGCCTCGCCTCCCCGGCGGAGCTCGCCGAGGCCCGGGAAACCGCCCTCGCGGCGCGGCACGAGGCCTCGGAGTTCCTCCTCGAGGTCCACAAGAAGTGGTCGCTCAGCGTGGCCTGCCTGGTGTTCGTCCTGCTGGGCGTGCCGCTGGCGCTCCGGTTTCCCCGCGGGGGGATGGGCCTGGTCCTCGGCGGCACCGGCATCTGCGTGGCCGTGTTCTACATCTGCCTCCCCGCGGGGGAGGCCCTCGCCGACACCGGCCAGCTCCACCCCGCCATCCCGATGTGGGCGCCCAACGTGCTCTACGCGTGCCTCGGCCTGCTCGGGCTCTGGGTCGTGAACCGCGAGTCGGGCTCGACCCGGGGGGGCGATCTCGCCGAGCTCGCCGCGCCGTTCCTCCGCCTCGCGCGGCGCCTGCGCGGGCGACGGGGGGCCGCGGCATGAGGCTCCGGATCCTCGACCGCTACCTCCTCGCCAGCTGGGTGCGGATCTACCTGCTCACCGCGCTCGGCCTGCCGCTGCTGGTGACGGTGATCAAGCTGAGCGAGGACACCCGGAAGCTGATGAACCGGGGGCTGACGCTCGGGGAGGTGCTGCTGGCCCGGCTGGTGTACGGGCTCCCCGAGGAGATGGCCCTCGCGATGCCGGCGGCGGTCCTCTTCGCCACCGTGTTCACCCTGGTCAACCTCGGCCGGCACAACGAGCTCACCGCGGCGAAGGCGAGCGGCCAGAGCTTCCACCGCCTCATCCGCCCGCTCCTCGCCGCCGCCGCGGTGGCCGCGCTCGCGGCCCACGCGGTGGGCGAGATCGCGCCCGCGGCCACCCAGCGGAAGCTCGAGATCGAGAAGGCGCGCGAGGCGCGGCCGTCGGAGAACCGCTGGAACTTCGTCTTCCGGGGCGAGGAGGGATGGGTCTACTCCCTCCGCTCGCTCGACGCGACCCGCGGCCTCATCCGATTCCCGGTCCTCGAGCGGCTTGGCACCGGCCCGAGCTATCCCGGGCTCGCCATCGTGGCCGACAGCGCAAGCTGGGACTCGACCGCCGGGCGCTGGCGGCTGGGGCACGGCGCGAGCCGGGTGCTGGTCGGGGGCGACGTGCTGGCCACGCTCAACTTCGAGACGCTGGAGCACCGGGTCTTCTCCGAGCCGCCCACCGCCCTCCTGGCGGAGGACAAGTCCCAGAAGGCGATGAACTACCGCGAGCTCGGGCGGTACATCGACGCGCTCGGGCGCTCCGGCAACAACACCGACAAGCTGGTGGTGCGCCGGGCGCTCAAGATCGCGGTGCCCGTCACCTGCCTGATCATCGCGCTCTTCGGCGCGCCGCTGGCGGTGGCCGCCCCCCGGCAGGGCGCCGCGGTGGGTGTCGCGATCAGCCTGGCCACGACGATCCTCTTCCTGCTCCTGGTGCAGCTCTCCGAGGCGGTGGGGGCGGGCGGGATGATCCACCCGGTGGCGGCCGCGTGGATCCCCAACGCCCTCTTCCTCACCGCGGGGGTGGTGCTGCTGGCGAGGGTGAGGACCTAGGCGGGGAACGGTAAGCGGTGAGCGGTGAGCGGTGAGCGGGGCACCTCCTCACCCCCGCAATGCGAGCAGCCCCCCGGCGCGATTGCGCCGGGGGGCTGTTTGTCGCGTAGTGGGGAGCGGGGTGGCCCGCTCACCGCTTACTGCTCACCGCTCACCGCCCTAGAAGCTGTACGACGCGCCGAGCTGCATCGCCCACCGGTTGAGGTTGCTGTTCAGCCGGCCCCGGGTGGGCAGGGTGATGTCGTAGCTGCCGCGCTGGTTCGCGGCGTCCCACGCCCGCATCCGCACGATCTGCGTCCCCTCGAACGACGAGGTCTCCTTCAGGAGCCCCCACTCGTCGTTGAGGAGGTTGAGGACGTTCTGGATGTCGAATCGCAGCGTGAGCTCCTGCGCGCGGACCGTGGGAACGCTCCAGGAGAGCCGGGCGTTGAGCAGGTTGAACCACGGGTTGCGGCAGCTGTTCCGCTCCATTACCCGGCCCCGCTGGGTGGTGAGGCAGCGCTCCTCCGCGATGTACTGCTCCAGGTCCGCGTAGCTGGCGGTGGAGGTCGGCGCCACCGTGAAGTCGCCCGGCCCGGTCGGCACGTAGAAGAGGTCGTTGAACTCGCGGTTGGTGCCGCCCACGCCGTCGGAGTTGATGTCGCCGTTCACCACGTAGGCGTACGGGGTGCCGCTCGTCCCGATGTAGAAGAGCGACGCCGAGAGCCGCGCCGGGAGCTGCATGGTCGCGCTGATGGTGACCTTGTGCGGCCGGTCGAAGCTCGAGGTCGTGAGGTTCCGGTCCGCGATGGGGCCGTCCAGCGTGGCGAAGCCGTAGTTCGAGAACGCGATGCTCGAGGTGAGCGCCATCACGTCCTTCGCGTTCGAGTAGGTGTACCCGGCGTTGAACTCCAGGTTGTCGCTGAAGCGCTTCTGGAGCTGGAAGGTGGCCTGGTACGACCGGTCCTCGCTCTTGTTCGAGTGGCGGAGTGCGGCGTTGTACGCGTCGCTCACGCGCACCGGGGTCCCGCTCCCGGGCACGCCGTAGGTCACGCGGCCGCCCTCGCCCAGCACCACGCCCTGCGGGCCGGCCAGGTTGATGTCCTCGATGTAGAGCGAGTTGGTCCACTTGGTGTACACGAGGTCCACCGTCCCGACCATGCTCCAGGGGAGCTGGTGGTCGACGCCGATGGCCGCCTTCAGGTTCTGCTGGAACTTGAAGTCCTCGTCGAAGAAGGCCGGCGTGGACTTGGGCGGCGACGGCGCCCCGCCGCCGACGCAGGCGGTGGGCTGGGCGGCCGGGTCGAGGGTGTAGCCGGGGAGGTTGCCGCTCGACTCCCGGCAGGTGAACTCCGCCGTGGCGAGGCCGGTGCCGGTGTAGGCGTTCGACACCCAGACGTAGGCCGGCCGGCCGGTGAAGATGCCGACGCCGCCCCGGAGCACGGTGCTGGCGTCCCCGAAGATGTCGTAGTTGAGGCCCAGCCGCGGCGACCAGTGGACGTTCCCGCTCGGGAACGCGCCGGTGTCCACGCCGAGCGAGTCCACCAGGCCGGGGTTGGTCACCGGGCTCTCACCGAACGTGGGGATGTCGGCCCGGAGGCCCGCGGTCACCACCAGCCGGTCGGTCAGGTTGAACTGGTCCTGGGCGTAGAAGCCCCACTGCTTCACGTCGAACTCGGCCGTGCCGCCGCCGGGCCGGAGCTCGACGTTCCGCCGGTACTCGGTCGGGAGTCCCGCCGAGAGCGAGTCCACCGAGGTGAACGTCCACTCGCCGATCGAGCGGGGGAAGAAGACGTTCCGGAAGGAGAAGAACTCGTTGTGGGTCCCGACCGTCACCCGGTGCCGGCCGAGGTCGAAGGTCAGGTTGTCGGTGAGCTCGAAGATGTCCTGGTCCAGCTCGTTCGCCTGGGAGAACCGCTCCGCGCCGGTCACCAGCACGCCGGTGCCCGAGGTGACCCGGATCGTCGGGAAGGGCGTGTCGGGCGCGCGGTCGTCCCGGATCGTCTGGTAGCCGACGATCAGGTCGTTGGAGAGCCGGTTGGAGAAAACCGAGGCCCAGTTCATCCGGAACTGGTTGGTGACCGACTCGAACTGGTACGCGCCGCCGGAGAGCTGCCAGTCGCCGTTGTCCCGCCGGCTCAGGTTGTCGTCACTGGCCGAGACCCGGTTGTAGCTGAGCGTCACCCGGTTGTTGACCGCCGGCTGCCAGTCGAGCTTCCCGAAGAAGGTCGGGTTCGGGCTCTCGTTGGTGAAGTCGCCGCAGCTCCCCGCGCTGTACCCCTCGGCCGCCACCGCGTCGATCACCTGCTGGCAGTCCGCCAGGCCGCCCGCGCCGAGCGCCTCGTCGGCGGTGGGGCCGACGAACGGCCGCGAGCTCTCCTGGCGGTCGATGGTGGCGAAGAAGTGGAGCCGGTCGCGGAGGATGGGCCCCGAGAGCGATCCGCCGTACTGCTTGGTGCTGAACTCCGTCGGCTCCACCCCGCCGATCTTGCCGACGAAGCTCTCGTTCTGCAGGAAGCCGAAGAGCGAGCCGTGGAACTCGTTGGTGCCCGACTGGGTGATGGCGTTCACCAGCCCGCCGGCGAAGCTCCCCTGCCGCACGTCGTAGGGCGCCACCAGGACCTGGAACTCCTTCACCGCCGCCACGGAGATCGCCCGGGCGTTGGCCTGCCCGCCCGCGGTGCCCGTCGCCCCCAGGCCGAAGAGGTCGTTGATGACCGCGCCGTCCACCTGGATGCTGTTGAGCCGGTTGTTCTGGCCGCCGATGGACGGGCCGCCCGAGCCGGCCACCGCCACCTGCGGCGCCGCGGCGATCAGCCCGGTGATGTTGCGGCCCAGCAGCGGGAGGTTCCGGATCGCGGTCTCCGAGATGGACTGCGCCGCCCCGGTCCGGCCGGTGTTGATCAGCGGGTTCGCCGCCGCCGCCACCTCCAGCTCCTCGAGCTCGACCACCTGCCGCTCGAGCGCGAAGTCCCGGGTGAAGCGCTGGCCCAGGGTGAGCCGGATCCCGTCCTCGGCGGCTCCCTTGAAGCCGATGGCCCGGACCGAGATCCGGTAGGGGCCGCCGGGCGTGACGTTCTCGAGGAAGTACCGGCCGTTGGCCCGGGTCACGGCCTGGAGCCGGGCTCCGGTGGAGCTGTTGAGGACCTC
>DATIBS010000189.1:0-2587 GCA_035457305.1 Gemmatimonadales bacterium | reverse complement strand
CACCTGGCTCTGTCATGGAGCGGCCCCTCGCTCACCCCGTGACGGAGCCGCAGCGGCGCCCGTCAGCTGCCGGGGAGCCGGATGACGGTGACCATCGGCAGGTGGTCGGACCCGAGGTCGGGACCGAGCCGGGCGCGGCGGGCGCGGGCCCCGCCGCCGGTGAGGACATGATCGATCCGCACCCGGAACCGCTTGAGGACCCGCGTCCAGCCGAAGCCCCGGCCCGCCGTCCCGAAGGCGTTGGGCAGGTCGGCCCAGTACCGGGCGTAGATCCGGCTCTCGACCGGCATGTTGAAGTCGCCGGCCACGACGAACGGGCCCTGGATGTCCCGGATCCAGGCGCGGACGCGCTCGGAGCCGATCTCCCGCACGGTCGTGTTCCCCTCCATCCGGCCGGCGCTCCCGCCGTAGCGGAGGAGCTCGAGCCCCCGCCGGGGCGTCTCGAGGTGGAGGTTCACGAGCGTCACCGGACCGGCCGGGGTCCGGAGCCGGTACCGCACCGCGTTCCCGCTCCCGCCGAAACCGCCCGCCTCCCAGGTGGGAATGGTGTCCACCGCCTCGATGGGGAAGCGGGTGAGCAGGCAGGGGTTCCCGCGGCGCGCGGCGTGGTGGCGCCACCCCGGACGGGCGGCGAGCGAGTCGGTGAACCCGGGACCGCACTCCTGGAAGGCGAGGATGTTGGCGCGGGTTTCGCGGATCAGCTCGTCGAGGCGCGCCGCCACCAGCTCGCCGCCCTCGACGTTGTAGGTGACGATCCGGAGGGCGGTGTCGGGATCGCCCTCCGGCAGGAGCGACCGCCACCCGAACCGGAACCCCAGGAAGGGCCCGAGCGCCAGCCCGACCGCGGCGGCGGTCGGCACCAGCGCGCGCCTCGCCGGCGACCCGCGGCGCATCGCCGTGACAAGCGCCAGGGCAGCCAGCAGGAGCAGCGGGGGGAGGACCAGCCACCGGGGACCGTAGAGCGCGGCCGTGGCCGGCCACCAGCGGTCGCCGAAACGCCAGAGGATGGTCGTGGCGGCCACCATCACCGCGAGCGCGGCCCACGCGAGCGGCAGCATGGCCAGGGCCGGCGTGATCCGCCGCACGTCGGTGCCGCGAGCGGCCATCCGGAGGAGGAGCCACCGGAGCACCCTGCCGGCCCTGGTGGGGTCCACCGCCGCGCGGCAGGCGGGGCAGCGTGCCGTCTGCCAGAAGCGGGCGGGATCGATCCGGACCCAGTGCGTGCCGCCGCCGCAGCGGACGATCACGTCGCCCCGCGGTCCCCTTCGTCCCGCCATTCACCCTCCGCCGTGCCGGTGTCGGACCACCCGGATAATATTGCCATACCGGCGCGCCACGCCGCCGGGCCAGCCCTCGCGGAGGATGCCGTGCCAGCCGTCGCCGTGCCGAAGCTCGCCCCGGGGGACCGGGTGCAGGACCCGTTCCTCGTCAACGACGTGGCGCAACGGAGCTACCAGAGCGGCACGATGACGGTGCTGACCCTGGGGAACCACACCGGGAGCATCGAGTCCGCCCCGTTCTTCGACGCCGACCAGGCGAAGATCGCCGGGGTCGCGCGGGGGACGGTGGCCCAGGTGATCGGCGAGGTGACGAGCTACCGGGACAAGCGGCAGCTCTCGGTCACCTCGCTCCGCGTGCTGCCTGCCGGCACCGTGCCCTGGGGCGACCTGCTGCCGTCGGTGGGCGACGTCTCCCGCTACTGGAAGGCGCTCGACGGCTGGCGGGCGGAGATCCGCGGCCCGCGGCTCCGGGCCGTGCTCGGCCTCTTCTACGACGACCCCGAGTTCCGGGCGCAGTACGAGGCCTGCCCGGCGAGCCCAGTCGGCCATCACGCCGAGCTGGGCGGCCTGCTCAAGCACACCGCCGAGGTGGCCGCGATCGCGCGCGGGATCACCCGGGTCACCGACGCCGATCCCGACCTCGTCCTGGCGGGCGTGCTCCTGCACGACATCGGCAAGCTCGAGTCCTACCGGTGGGACGGCCCCTTCAGCACCACCGACCGCGGGTACCTCTACGGCCACGTGGTGCTGGGCGCGCTGATGCTGGAACGCGCCGTCCGCGGCGCGGTGCCGATGCCCTGCACCGAGGCGGAGCTCGACCTGCTGCAGCACCTCGTCCTCTCCCACCATGGCCGGCAGGAATTCGGCGCCCCGGTGCCGCCGATGACGCTCGAGGCGGAGATCCTGCACCACGCCGACCTGGCGAGTGCGCGCACCGCGTCCATGCAGGGGGCGCTCGAGGACGACGCGCTGTTCGAGGGCGACGCCCGCGTCACCGCGAAGCCGGTGTGGCAGCTCGACCGGCGCCGGGCGTTCCGCGGGCGAAGCGACTGGGGGGGGAGCGGTGAGCGGTAAGCGGTAAGCGGTAAGCGGTAAGCGGGGCGTCCCTTGGAACTTGGCGCCTGGCACCCCCGTGTCACTTGGCCCTTCGCACCTGGCACTCCCCCTAAAAGGGCTGAGGCGGCCGCCCGGTTCTCCACCGTGCGACCGCCCCACACATTGACCAGCCAGGGGCGGAGCGTTGCCGCCGCCGTTCTTCTTCCGTTCGCCGCCGGTTGGCTGTTGCGCCGCTCGGTAGGGCGAACTGG
>DATIBS010000188.1:0-10499 GCA_035457305.1 Gemmatimonadales bacterium | reverse complement strand
GCCCTGGGCGAGATGGCGACGTCGCTGGACGATCCCGGGCGGCTGGTGGCGCTCCTCGTCTCGCTCGGGCGGCGGCACGCGCAGTACGGTGTCCGCGCGGAGGAGTTCGCGCTCGCCTCCGAGGCGCTGCTCCTCACGCTCCGCGATGCCCTCGGCGAGCGGTTCACGCCCGAGGTGGAGGAGGCGTGGCAGGAGCTGGTGGGGCTGGTGGAGGCGGTGATGAGAAGGGCGGTCGGACAGTCGGACGGTCGGACAGTCGGACAGTCGGACGGCGCATAGCAAACAGCGAACAGCGAACCGCGAACAGCGAACAGCGACCATCTACCTCTGCTCGAGGAACCCACGATGTCCAACACCCGCCTCGCCGCCCTGCTGGCGGTGCTTGCCCTGGCCCTGGCCCCGGCCGCGGCCCACGCCCAGGGGACCATCACGGCGTGCTACGTCCCGAAGAGCGGCTCGGTCTACCGCATCAAGGTGGAGGGCGCGCCGTCCAAGTGCGCGCAGAACCACGTGGAGTTCAGCTGGGAGTCGGGCGGCTCGGCCTCGGCGCCGGTCTACCTCCCGACCACCTACGCCAATGCGTTCGTGGTCCCGCCGGGCGAGACCGCCGAGCTCAAGATGTCCTGCCCGTCAACCCAGGCCCTCGTGCTCGGCGGCTACATCAAGCACGGGCCCGACGCGCAGCTGGTGGACATCCTGGCGGACTCGCCGGATGGGTCGGCGAACACCTGGATCTTCCGGGCGCACAACCACGGCACGGAACAGAGCCAGGTGGGGACGTTCATCCGCTGCTTCCAGCTGCTGGCGGGGAGCTGAGCGGGGGCGGACGGACAGTCGGGTAGACGGCTAGACGGGTAGACGGGTAGACGGATCGTCGGTCCGCTCAACGACCCGTCCACCCGTCTATCCGTCTGCCCGTCTACTTCTCCCCCGGATCCCACCCCGTGAGCAGCCAGGCGTCGGTGCGCTCGTCGGTGACGGCGGCCGAGCCGCGGGTGCCGTCGGCGGTGATGCGGTAGGTGGCGATAGGGAAGGGGACCAGCCCGTGACGCACCGGCGGCCTGCCGTCGGTGTGGATGGTCCATCCGGCGCGGGTCCCCTGGCTCTCGGTGAAGGTGGCGTAGAGGGTGCCGTCCGGCATCCAGGCGACGGCGGCCTGCTCCACCACGCCCCGCCACACCGTCCGGGTGGTCCCCGACGCGAGGTCGGCAACGTGGATCTGCATGCTGTCGCCGGTGGGCCGGGTCCAGCCCAGCAGGGCGATGCCGAACCCGCCGGGCGAGGAGCTGGTGAAGTACACGCTGCTTTCCGGCACCTCGAGCCTGCGGGGCTCATCGCCCGGGAGCTGGTAGTGCACGACCGGGTTTCCCTCCACCAGCCAGGCGAAGCCGCCCTCCCGGAGCGGCTCGAAGTCCCGCAGGGTGCCGGGACGGGCGGGAATGGCGCCCACCCGCCGCGATTGCCTCGTGGCGGCGTCCACCTCGTGGATGGCGAGCGCCGCGCCGTCGGGGGTGGTGTAGTAGAGCACGTCCCGGTCGGGGGCCCACTCCCAGTTCATGATCGAGTCGGTCGGCGGCACGAGCACGGTCTCCGGGCCCCCCTCGAACGGCTGGAGGTGGATCGCGAACCGGCGGGTGCCGCCCGCGATGGGAGTGGTGAACGCGACCCAGCGTCCCGAGGGCGTCACCTGGGCGTTGAGCAACGCCGTCGCCGAGGTCACCTCCCGTTCCACTCGCAGGAGCCGGGTGCGGGGGGCCACCCCCAGGGTGGTCACTCGCCAGGCCGCCGCCGAGCTGGATATCGCCACGGTCCGGCCATCCCGCGACACGCTCAGGCCGAAGTCCTGGTCGTTGAGCCGCGCCAGGCGCACCGGCGCGCCGGTGAACCGCATCCGCTCCGGGTCCACGCCGACGCGGGCGAGGTACTCCGGCGCCTCGGGGGAGCGCTCCTGGACGTAGAGGAGCACCCGCCGCTCGTCCTGCCACAACCCGGTGAACACCTCGTGGCCGGAGAAGGTGATCCGGTCCCGGATGGTCCCGCTCCGGTCGAGGAGCACCCCGGTCTCGTCCTCCCCCGGGGTGAACTCGCCCGCCAGGATCATCCGGCCGCCCGGGGCGGCGCGGGCTGCCGGCATCCGAGTCCCGTCCAGCCGGATGGGGAAGGAGTCGCGCACGGCGCCGTCCCGGGTGGTGACCACGCGCCACCAGGTGGTCCCGTCCTCGCGGTCGGGCTCCGGGATGACGAGGAGGGTGTCGGGCCCGCCGAGGAACGCGGCCGAGGCCCCGACGAACCGGTGCGGCCCGCCGAGGGAGGGAAGGAGGAAGGTGCCGAAGCGGGCCGCGGGATCGGTGCCGAGGACGAGGAGCCACCGCCCGTCGGTGCTCCATTCGATGTTGTAGAGCCCGGCCCAGCCCTCGAGCAGGGCAAGCGACCCCGCACCGCCGAGGTCCTGCACGACGAGCGACTGCCCGCAGGTGCCGGCCGCGTCGCAGAGCCGGCGGATGTAGGCCAGCCGCTGGCCGTCGGGAGAAATGGCAGGCGTGGTGACGTCGCCGGTGAAGGTGAACTGGGTGCGGGTGGGCTCGGCCAGGCGGGACGTCGGGACGGCGGGACGGCGGGTCGCGTAAATGGCGGCCGCGATAGCGAGGAGCGCGACGCCAGCGGCGGCCGCGAAAACGGCGGGACGGCGGGACGGCGGGTTGCGCGTCGGCACCGCCATGGTCGCGGTGTCGGCGAGACGCGCGGCGGCGTCGAGGGCCCGGGCGAAGTCGGCGGCCCCGGGCCAGCGGTCGGCGGGGACCTTGGCGAGGGCGCGGGTGACGGTGGCGTCGAGCGCCGGGGTGACGGTCTCGCGCACCGTCCGGATCGGCGTCGGGCGCTCGGTCATGAGCTTGGCGATGACCGCCTGCACCGTGGCGCCGGTGTGGGGCGGCTCGCCGGTGAGCATCTCGTAGAGCACGGCGCCGAGCGAGTAGACGTCGCTCCGGGCGTCGAGTGCGCGGTCGCCGGTGGCCTGCTCCGGGCTCATGTACTGCGGGGTGCCGAGGGAGAGGCCGGTCTCGGTGAGCCGGCTCCCGCCGGCCTCGCGGAGCGCCAGCGCGATGCCGAAGTCGGCCAGCACCGCCTCGCCCTCGTGCAGCAGGATGTTCTCCGGCTTGATGTCGCGGTGGATCACCCCCTTGCGGTGGGCGTAGTCGAGCGCGCCCGCCACCTGCCGGGTGATGCCGACCGCCTCGTCGATGCCGAGCTGCTTCTCCCGCGCAATCCGCTGGCGCAGCGACTCGCCCCGGATGTAGGGGACGACGTACCAGAGGAGCCCCTCGTCGGCGCCGGAGTCGATCAGCGTGAGGATGTGGGGGTGGTCGAGCCCGGCGGTGATGCGGATCTCGTTCAGGAACCGCTCGGCGCCGAGGATGGCGGTGAGCTCGGGCCGGAGCACCTTGAGCGCCACCTCCCGCTCGTGGCGGAGGTCGCGCGCGAGCCAGACGGTGGCCATGCCGCCCTGGCCGATCTCCCGCTCGAGGCGGTAGCGCCCGGCCAGGGCGGCGGCGAGCCGCTCGGGAGGGGCGTTCACTCGACCGGCGGACTCCCCGGCGCGGGGACGGCGCGCCCGATGATGATGGTGATGTTGTCGGAGCCGCCGCCGTCGAGCGCATCCTGCAGCAGCGCCTCGCAGGCCTGCTTCGCCGACGTCATCGTCACCAGCCGCTCGCGGATCCGCTCGTCGGAGACGTGGCGGGTGAGCCCGTCGCTGCAGAGCAGGCCGACGTTGCTCCACGACTGGTCGAGGTGGGTCACCAGGGGCATCGCGTGGGTGCCGCCCATCGCGCTCGAGAGGATGTGCGCGAGCCGCGAGTTCTGGGCGTCGGTGCGGGTGAGGATGCCCTGGTCCACCAGGTCCTGGGCCATCGTCTGGTCGCGCGAGACCTGGCTCAGGACACCGTTCCGCAGGATGTAGCAGCGGCTGTCGCCCACCTGCAGGAGGTAGGCGTGGGGCCAGACGCCGAGCCAGAGGGTGAGGGTGGTGGCCATCCCCTGGCGCTCGGGATCGCCCCGCGAGCCCTCGGCGAGCTCGGTGTGCGCCCGGAGCGCCGCCTCCTCCAGGGTCTTGAGGTAGGTGGCGGTGTCGCCCGGGTCGGTGGTGTAGTAGCACCGGACCGACTGGGTGACGTACTTGGAGATGGCCTCGATGGCGAGGCGGCTCGCCTCCTCCCCGGCGTGCTGGCCGCCGACCCCGTCGGCCACCATGGCGAGGAAGGCCAGCCGGTCGATGCCGCCCAGCTTCTCGGGCTCGGGGAGGCTGGTGAGGTGAACCTTCATCTGCTTGTGGAGGGAGCAGATGAGGAAGTGGTCCTGGTTGGTCTTCCGGACCTTGCCGATGTGGGTCAGCCCGTGGACGTCCACCTCGTTGTCGGCGGGCTTCCGGACGGTGGCAAGAGCGGCTGGCGTATCGGGCATGGGGGCGGCCTGGGGGGGACCGGGAATCCCCCCAAGCTGTCGCGGGATGGCGGGGGGCGCCAGTGGGAGGGGGCCCGGGGTTGCCCCTTCGGACTATTGCGGCCCGGGTCACGGGACCTAGGTTGGAGGGTTGAACCTCCAACCCTGACTCCGAGGCGGCGACATGAAACGTTTCATTCCGGCCTTGATCCTGACCATGGCGGTGGCGGCCGCGCCTGCCCGGGGGCAGGAGGCGCGATTCGAGCTGACCCCGTTCGCCGGCTACCAGTTCGGGGGCGGGTACGAGTTCGACGGCGGCAAGTTCTCGGCGCAGCCGGGCCTGGGATGGGGCGCCACCCTCTCCTTCGCCATGGGGCGCGGCGGGTTCGTCGACCTCACCTACATCCGGCAGGACACCAAGGTCGACCTGGAGAGCAACCTGCCGCTCCTCCCGAGCCGGGACGACGCGGCCGAGCTCGACCTCAACTTCTTCCACATCGGCGGACACCAGGAGCTGGGGCGGCGGGACGGCAAGGTCCGCCCGTACATCGGCGGCGCCCTCGGCGCGGTGCTCTACTCCCCCTCGGTGGAGAGCGCGAACCTCGACGACCAGTGGGAGTTCTCCTTCGGCGTGAACGGGGGAGTGAAGTACTTCCTGGGTCAGTCGGAACGGATCGGCCTGCGGCTCGACATGCGGGGGCTCTGGTTCTGGGTGCCGAGTGACGACTACGGCTACTGGTGCGACTTCTACGGCTGCTTCGTGGTCCAGGGCACCGAGACGGTGGCGCAGGGGCTGCTGTCCGGGGGGTTGGTGTTCAGGTTCTAGGCAGTCGGGCAGTCGGACGGTCGGACGGTCGGACGGTCGGACAGTCGGACAGTCGGACGGTCGGACAGTCGGACCGACGGACCGACCGACCGACCGACCGACCGACTGTCCGACGGGGCGGTCAGGGTGATGGGAGGGTAGGTTGGGCGGATGCCGGAATTGCCCGACCTGACGGTGTACCTGGACGCGCTGGAGCGGGTGCAAGGCACCCCGCTCCGGCGCGTTCGGCTTGGCAGCCCGTTCGTGCTCCGGTCGGTGGATCCGCCCGTCACGGACGCGGAGGGGCGCACCGTCACCGGGCTCCGGCGGGTCGGCAAGCGGATCGTGCTGGGGCTCGCGCCCGACCTCTTCCTGGTGATCCACCTGATGATCGCGGGCCGGCTGCGGTGGCGGCCGCCCGGCACCGGGCTGCCCCGGGGGCGGGGGCTCGCGGCGCTCGACTTCGACGCCGGCACGGTGCTCTTCACCGAGGAAGGGAAGCAGCACCGGGCCGGCCTCTGGCTGGTGCGGGGGGAGGCGGCGCTCCGGGCGCACGACCCCGGGGGCCTCGAGCCGCTCGTGGCGAGCCCGGAGGCGTTCCGGGCCACGCTCCTCCGCGAGCGGCACACCCTCAAGCGGGCGCTCACCGACCCGCACCTCTTCGCCGGGATCGGGAACGCCTACTCGGACGAGATCCTGCACGCGGCCAGGCTATCACCATTGCAACTCACCACGAACCTCTCGGACGCGGAGGCCGCCCGGCTGCACGCGGCGACCCGGCACACGCTCGAGGGGTGGATCGCGCGCCTCCGGGCGGAGGCGGACGGCGGGTTCCCGGAGAAGGTGACCGCGTTCCGGGAGGGGATGGCGGTGCACGGGCGCTTCCGGCAGCCCTGCCCGGCGTGCGGCGCCCCGGTGCAGCGGATCCGGTATGCGGAGAACGAGGTGAACTACTGCGCGGCCTGCCAGACCGGGGGCCGGGTGCTGGCAGACCGCGCGATGTCCCGGCTGCTCCGGGAGGACTGGCCCCGCTCGCTCGACGACTGGAGCGAGCGGATGGGCGGGTGAGGCCTCAGGGCAGGTCCAGGTTGTCGGCGCAGTCCACGTAGTTGTTGGGGGGCGCGAAGTAGAAGGCGATCGCCCGGGCATAGCTCGGGTCGGCGGCCCCCGCGAGGGCCACCACGCACTCGCCGGTGCCGAGGGTATCCTCCGCCACGTTGATGACGGAGATGCGGATGACGTCGCCATCCTCGAGCCGGAGGTCGAACTTGGTCCAGTTGGCGGAGTTGGTCTGATCGCCGACCACCATCAGCTTGACCGCGTTGGTCCGGGGCGTGAGCACGTGGACGAAGTTGCCCTCGGCGGCGGGGAAGGCGATGCCGGCGAGGACCTGGAGCTCCACGCTGGGGCCGCCGCCCGTGCCGCCGTCCTCCCCACAGGCCGCCACCGCGGCCACCGCCGCCGTCGCGAACACCGGGAACCACCGCCAGGGCCTCGACATACGTCCCTCCTCCGCCAACGGGTTCCGGCCCGACCTCGGCCGTCATCCTGTTTGACGGCGCGACCGGTCCCGTTGTCCCACCCCCCCGCCCGTTCCCGCGGGGGACCCAGGGAACTGCATTCACCGCAGAGGCGCAGAGGGCGCAGACGGGAATCACCGCAGAGGCGCAGAGGGCGCAGAGAAGAGCACCTGCCTGGAACGTTTCCCCCACCCCACCCCGGCACGAAACGATGGGGGTGGGGTGGGGCATGATTCTCAGGCAGTTCTCTGCGTCCTCTGCGCCTCTGCGGTGAACGCGGACTCAGGGCTCGAAGCGGCTCTGTTCCCGGAGCACGGCGAGCGACCGGGTGCCGAGGGTGAAGAGGGCCTCGAAGACGCCCTTCACCCCGATGGTCGACCCGGTACGAGGCGGGGCGGCATTCTCGCTCACGACCGTCAGGGTTCCGGTGTTGTCCTTCACCTGGTACCCGCCCATCCCGAGGGCACCGGCGGAGGACTGGACCTCGCCCTTGATGCGGACGGTCTTGCCGTCGTACCGGCCGGGGTTGTCGAGGAGGTCGCCGATCGGGGTGACGGAGGCGCAGCCCGAGAGCACGAGCAGGAGGGCGAGGGGGGCGAGGAATCGGGTCGGGGCGTTCCTGGGTCGCATCGTCGTCTCCGGTGGGTGCTCCCCGGGGAAACTAGCGGGTTGTCCGGCCCGCGTCCGGACCGTACCTTGGCCTTGCCTCCCCCTTCCCGCCACACCGACCCAGGAGGCCGTCATGCGACGCGTTGCCGTCGTCACGTCCGCCCTTGTCCTCCTCGCCTGCGGCCGCACCGAACGCCAGGCCGAGGCGCCCCCCCCGCCGCCCCCGCCGCCCACGATGGCCGACTTCGCCGGCACCTGGCGCTCGGTGAGCGTCATGGAGGGCTCCCCCGATTCGATCGTCTCCGAGTTCGGCGGCCCCGCCTCGGAATACGGCTGGCAGTTGACACTGCCCGGCCGGGATCCCATGCCGATGCAGGTCTGGGTCCAGGGCGACAGCCTCATCGCGGTGAGCCCCAAGTACGAGAGCATCCTGCGGAAGGGCGTGGCGGTGCAGCTCCGGAGCGCCGGCGTGCTCAAGGAGGGCCGGCTCGTGGGCAAGCTCCTCGCGACCTACGACTCGACCGGCGGGCAGGCGCTGGCGCAGGGGACGTTCACGGCGGAGCGGGTGGAGTAGAAGGACGGATAGACGGATTGACGGGTAGACGGGTGGATGAGTCGACTCCCCGTCTACCCGTCTACCCGTCTACCCGTCTTCCCGTCTATCCGTCTATCCGTCTGCCCCCTACCTCCCCCCCAGCACCTGCCCCAGGCCCTCCACCACGACGAGGCCGACGGGGTCGGCGACGCCGCGGTCGCGGATCATGGCGAAGCGGCGGCCGTCGGGCGCGATGTCCCAGCTCCCCTCCTCATCGGCGAACGTGCCGAGCCCGAAAAGGGTCCGGCGTCCGCCGGCGATGAAGCTGGGCCCGGGCAGGACCTCGACGGCGACGACGTTGCCGGTGCCGCGATAGTAGAGCACCCGCCCGTCGGGCGACCAGCGGGGCACGGTGCCCCCGCCGTTGGAGACCTGCCACTTCGCGGTGCTGGTGGCGGGGAAGGGCCGGACGAAGACCTCGTAGCGACCGGCCTCGTCCGACTGGTAGGCGAGCCACCGGCCATCGGGTGACAGGGCGGGCGCGCGTTCCTCGAACGGCGTGGCGACGAGGGGGACGGTGTCGCCCGCGCGCGAGAGGCCCATGATATCCCGGGGAGTCGTGCGATAGACCAGCCACTCCCCGTCCCGGGACCGGAAGGCCTCCTGAACGGGTGCCGCGATGTCGAGCAGCAGCTCCGCGGGCGCGCTGCCGTCGGCCCGCTTCGACCACGCGTCGGGCGTGATCCCCTGCAGCGAGACGTAGAGGACGTCCCGGCCGTCCGCGGACCACGACGGGCGCCAGGCGGCCGGGCCGTCGAAGGTGATCTTGCTGAGCGGCCCGTCGGGCAGCTGCTTGACCCAGATCTGCTCCTCCCCCTCGGCGAAGATGCTGACGGCGAGGCGCCGGCCGTCGGGGGAGACGGCCAGGGTGCGCAGATCCCCGACCCAGCCGGGATCCACCGGCACCACCGACCCGTCGAGACCCACCCACACCACCTCTCTCGGGTCGTCCCCGCGGCCACCGGTGGTGTACAGCAGCGTCCCCTCCGCGGACAGCGCCAGGTCCACCGCCCCGAACGGCCGGATGTTGAGGCCGCTCGCCAGCGGCACCGGCTCGCCGGTGACCTCGAGCCGCTTCAGGTCGAACGGCACGACGAGGAGGGTGCCATCCACCGTGACGTAGACGAGGTGGCCGGTGGGGGAATAGCGCGCCGTGACCCCACGGAAGAGGACCCGGTGGGCACCCCCGTCAGGGGGGACGACGCCGATGTCGGCCGTGCGCATGTCGCCCCCGCGCGCGATGGTGAATAGGACGCCGCGGCCGTCGGGAAGCGCCTCGGGCCAGACGTGGTCGGTCTCGCTGGCCTCGCGGCGGACGACCGTGACCGTGTCCCAGGTGCCGCCGGCCGCGGGCACCCGCAGGATGCCGGTGGTGCCGCCCCCGGTCAGGCCGTCGAAGTAGATGTACCCGTCCTCGCTCCAGGTGGCGCCGTCGAGCCCGACGGCCGAGTCGGTGATGGCGACGGCCGGGCCGCCATCGAGCGGGACGACCAGGATGCGCTGGGACTCGGTGATGACGCCGGCGCGGCGGCCGTCCGGGGAGATGAAGACGTGGGCCGGCAGGTCGGTGCCCGGGACCGGGGTGGCGGAGAGCTCGTCGCGGCGGCGGACCCAGACCCGCCGGGTCCCCTCGCCGGGGCCGACATACACGATGCGTGAGCCGTCCGGCGCGATCGTGACCCTGTTCCCTCGCGCTCCCACGATGCCCTGGTCGGCCGGGAGCCCGATGGCGAACCGGGAAACGGGGCGCGCGGGCGCGGGCCGGAGCGCGAGCCAGGCGGCGGCCGCGGCGGCCGCGAGGGCCAGCGCCCAGGGCAGGAGCCGGAGGATCGCCTGGCGGCGCGTCGGCGCGTCCGCGCGTCGGTGCGTCCGGGTCGCGACGGTCGGTGCCGTGTGGCCGGCGCTGGCGAGGGCGGCGGCGAAGTCGGCGGCCGACGCGAAGCGGTCGGCCGGGAGCTTCTCGAGTGCGGTCAGCACCGCCGCCTCGACGTGCGGCGGGATGGTGTGGCGCTGGGCGGCCATCGGCCGCGGGTGCTCGGTGACGACGCGTGCGACGATCGCCTGCGCCGTGGAGCCGGTGAACGGCGGGTCGCCGGTGAGGAGTTCGTAGGCCACCGCGCCCAGGGCGTAGACGTCGGAGCGGGCGGTGATCTCGCGCTCGCCCATTGCCTGCTCGGGGCTCATGTAGTGCGGCGTGCCGAGCGACATCCCGGTCTCGGTCATCCGGGTGCCGCCGGCCTTGCTGGCGGCGAGCGCGATGCCGAAGTCGGCCACGAGGGCGCTGCCGTCGTGGAGCAGGATGTTCTCCGGCTTGATGTCCCGGTGGATGACGTTGTGCCGGTGGGCGTAGTCCAGCGCGCCCGCCACCTCGCTGACGACCCGAACCGCCTCAGCCACGGGGAGCTGCTTCTCGCGGTTGAGCCGGTCGCGGAGCGACTCGCCCTCGACGTACGGCATCACGTAGAAGAGGAAGCCGTCGGCCTCGCCCGAGTCGTGGAGCGGGAGGATGTGCGGGTGCTGGAGGTTCGCCGTG
>DATIBS010000187.1:0-12972 GCA_035457305.1 Gemmatimonadales bacterium | reverse complement strand
GCGGGACGGACCTCCAGGCGCGCCTGTCCGCGGCCGGGACCCCCGTGCCGACCATCATCATCACCGCACACGACGATCCGACCGCCCGAGCGGCGGCCGAGCGGCTCGGCGCGGTGGCCTTCCTGCGGAAGCCCTTCGACGATCAGGAGCTGATCGATGCGATCAATCGGGCCGTGGCCGGACGCGCCTGATCAGGGCGCCAGCGGCCCGGTGGTCGCCACGGTCAGCCCCGCTCCTCCCAGCCGGTCGGCAGCACGACATGGAAGGTGGCGCCGCTGACGGGATTGTTGGTGGCCCAGATCCGGCCTCCGTGCGCCTTGAGGATTGTCTGGCAGATGGAGAGCCCCATCCCCAGGCCCTCCGATTTCGAGGTGTAGAACGGCTCGAAGATGCGCTCGATCGGGGCCGCCTGGATCCCGGTGCCGCGGTCCCGTGCCGAGAGCGCGACCGACCGGTCGTCATAGCGCCAGGTCCGGATCAGCAGCTCGCGATCGGCGGGCGGGGTGTGCTGCATCGCGTCGGCCCCGTTCATGACCAGGTTGAGGATCACCTGGGAGAGCTGGACACGGTCACCGCGAACCGGGGACAGGGTCTCGTCCAGGTCGAGCCGGACCGCGACCTGCCGGGCCCGAGTGTCCGCCGCCACCAGGTGCACCACCTCCGCGATCAGCGCGTGCAGGTGGAGGGGCTCCCAGGTGGCGGTGTCCTTCCGGAGCAGCGCCCGGAGGCGGCGGATCACCTCCCCGGCCCGCCGGTCGTCCTCCTCGATGTCCGTGAGGATCTCGCGAACCTCCCCGAGATTCTGCGGCCCGGCGTCCAGGAAGCGGCGGGCCGCCTGGACGTTGGTGAGGATGGCGGTGAGCGGCTGGTTGAGTTCGTGGGCCAGGGACGCCGACAGATCGCCCAGCGTCGCGACCCGGTCGAAGTGCGCAATGGTCTGCCGGAGTTCCTGCGCTTCCCGCTCGGCACGCTCCAGGTCGGTGGTGTCGATGTACGAGACGACCGAGCCTTCCTCCGGCCGGCTGAGCGGCACCACGATCAGTTCCTTCGGGTGCTGCGACGGCGGATTGTACTTCAGCCGGAATTCCCGCCGCGCGCCGGCAAGCACCGAGCGGATGCCCTGCAGGGCCTCCCCGGTGATGGGGCTCCCCGCGGCGGCGGCGGCCTGGCCGCAGGCCTCGAGGTACTTGCCCCCGACGGGGGTCCACGGCAGGCCGTTCCGGCCCGGCTGGTGACCCAGTCGCAGCCAGGCCCCGTTGGCGTTGACGACCGTGCTCTCCTGGTCCAGCACGGCGGTGGGACCGGAGAGGACGCCGAGGAGCGTCGCGCTCAACCGTTCGCTGGCGGCACGGGCGGACTCCGCGCGCCGGGCCACGAGCACGCTGGCGAAGATGTCTCCCACCAGCCGGAGGTGCGTGACGATCTCGGGCGCCCAGCTCTGCTCCGAGCGGTAGGTCGTCAGCACCAGCGCCCCCAGCGTCCAGTCGCGCTCCACGAGCGGGATGGCCAGCAGGGACCGCACGCCTTCCCGCTCCCAGACCTCCCGGTCTGGAGCCGCCTCCGCCGGGAGCTCCGCGAGCCGGCTGACCCGCACGGTCTCCCCGCGGCGGAGGTGGCCCGTGCTCCAGGGGAAGCTCTCGGCGTGCACCGGCCGCGGCGGTGGCCCGGCGGCCGCGGACCATGCCTGGGTGACCTGGAGCAGTCCCAGGCGTTCCTCGATCAGGGCGGCGCGGTCGAGGCCCAGGAACCGGCCAAGGCGACCGAGCCAGTCCTCCAGCCAGCGGTCCACGGTGTCGGGTGATTGCCGGTGCGAGGAGGACGAGAGCTCGATGACGAGGCTGAGGAAGCGCACCTGCTCGCGGAGGGCGCGATCCACTCGCTGCCGGGCCGACCGCAGGAACAGCAGGGCGCCGATCAACCCGGCCTCGAGCAGGCCGATGACCAGAGCGCCGGCGATGTACCAGGGGTACTGTTCCCAGACCGGCGGCGACCGGAAGCGGACGACGGCGCCCGCGGGAAGGGGACGCTCGCTCAGCCCCCAGCGCTCGAGCTGCCGCCAGTCGTAGGTCGTCCGGGTGCCCAGGGAGCGGACCGGAAGCCGGGCGGGCTCCGTGCCCGCCAGGATGCGCGCGGCGTACCCCCCCGCGACCCGACCCTGCTCCGAGAAACTGCCCACCTTGCCGCCCACCATCCCGCCCCCGAGGTACGAGTCCAGCACGCCATAGACCGGCACGTTGGAGGCACGGGCGATCATGGCGAACGAGTCATAGGGTCGGAAATCCGCTCCGGCCCCGTCCCGGAACACGTGGAGGACCACGACAATGGACCGAGGCGGAAGCGCGCGAACGCGCTCCACCAGGTCGGACATCGGCAGGTTGTCCCAGTAGGTGAAGTCGAATCGGCCCCGGTACGCCTCGAACTCGCGCCGGGCGTCCGCGAGCCGGGCCTGGTCGAGCGGGGCGGTCCCTCCGATCACGAACACTCGGCGGATGTCCGGTTGCAGGGCGAGCGCCGCCTCCAGGGTGCCCCCGGGCTCCACGGCCAGGGTCACGCCCGTCACGTCCGGTCCCGGCTCGAGCCGAGCGAGGTCCCGCTCCTCGAGCAGGCCGAACACGATCGGCACGCCAGGCAGGAGTTCCCCCCGGTGGCCGAGCGCGACGTCGAGCGCGGGGGCGCCGAAGGCCGCCACCACGTCGATCCTGCCGGCGTACTTGGACCGGAGGAAGGTCGCGAGCTCCGCCTCGTACTCGGGGCCGCGAGCGCGGGACAGGTCCAGGAACTCGGCGAAAAACTCGACGTCGCCGGGGTAGTCACGCTTCACCTGCTCGCGGAACCCGTCGCCGAGCAATACCCACCCGGGCGCACCCGGGTCCGCCCACGCGACCAGCTGGAGCACGCTCCGGCGTGGAGCCGGGGAGGGTTGGGCCGGAATGGGAACCGGCGAGGCCAGGACGAGCGCGAGGAGGATCCCGGGCATGGCGACACCGCGCCGCACCGGCGCGCCCCACCCCAGGAACCGACCGGATCGAGCGTCTGAGCGCGCCACGTGGACTCTCGCGAGTTGCTACCGACTCAGGCCGGCGGGGACGGGTGGGCACCCGGTGCTGCCTGCGGGTACACAATCAGAATCACCGGGTCGGGTACGGTTGAACAGTGGGTGAAGAAGTCTTCAGGGAGGGACGGCGCCGAAGTGCGGCCCTCACGCCTTGGTCCACACACCCAGGACGTTCCCCGCCGGGTCGGCAAAATGGAACCGCCGCCCGCCGGGGAATTCGTGGCGCTCCACGATGCGGCCCCCGGCGCCGACGACTCGCCGCTCTGCGGCGTCAAGGTCCGAGGCGAACAGGATGACCAGTGGATTCCCGGCCGAGGGGGCGAACGGGCCCTCGACCTCCCGGAAGCCGCCCTCCAGCCGGCCGTCCTTGAAGCTCACGTAGTCCGGCCCCCAATCCTGGAACTCCCAGCCGAAGGCGGCACCGTAGAACGCCTTGGCAGCGGAGGTGTCGGGGACGGTCAGTTCCACGTAGTCGATGGCATAGTCGGGTGGTGGGGTCGACATGGGGTCCTCGCAGGTTACCGCGCAGGGCAGGGGGCTTCGGCGCCCCGGACGCCTTACATTGCCCCCGTGACCACCTCCTCCGCCACCCGCTCCGGGCACGTTGCCCTCGCCGGACTGCCCAACGTCGGCAAGTCGTCCCTGCTCAACGCCCTGGTCGGAGAGCACCTCGCCATCGTGAGCCCGAAGGCCCAGGCCACCCGGCTCCCGGTGGTGGGCCTCGTGACCCGCGGCAACACCCAGTTCGTCCTCCATGATCTTCCCGGCCTGCTGGAGCCCGGCTACCTGCTCCAGGCCCGGATGCGCCAGGCGGCCCTCGAGACGCTCCGGCAGATGCATGCCGTCGTGCACCTCCACCCCGCTCCCGACGCGCCCGCCCCGGCCTTCCGCCAGCTCCTCGGGACGGACGGCGCGGCCGCGGCCGGTGTCCCGGTCGTGACCTGCTACACCAAGGGGGACCTGGTCTCCGCGGATGCCCGCGGACGCCTGGAGGAAACCGGTGCGGTGGTCGTGTCCTCCCCCCGTGCCGAGGGGCTCGCCACCCTCCTCGACCGCCTCGAGCCGCTCCTTCCCGAGGGTCCGTTCGATTACGACCCGGAAGACATCGGAGTCCAGCCCCTCCGGTTCTTCGTCGTGGAGTACCTTCGGGAGGCCGCCTTCGAGAACCTCGGCGACGAACTCCCCTACAGTTTCGCGGCCGAGGTCGAGGAGTTCCGCGAGGCGGAACGGCCGGTGTACATTCGTGCGACGCTGTTCGTCGAGCGGGAGTCTCAGAAGGGAATGGTGGTGGGGAAGGCTGGCCGGATGATCAAGGCCATCGGCCAGCACGCCCGTGCCCGCCTGGAATCCCTCATCGGGAGTCCCGTCTACCTCGACCTCCGGGTGAAGGTCCTGCCGAAGTGGCGCCGGAGCGCCGCGGCACTGACCCGGTTCGGCTTCCCCCGCGCGGAACAGGAGTCCCCGTCGTGAGCCTCCCGCCCGAGCTCCTGGAGATCCTCGTCTGCCCCCAGTGCAAGGGCGACCTCGAATACCATCCGGAACCCGACGAGCGGCTCGTCTGCCGCGCGTGCCGCCTGGTCTATCCGGTGGAGGATGGCATCCCGGTGATGCTGGTGGACGACGCCAGGCCCCTCTGACGTTCCCCTCCCGATGACCGAACCCGTCTACTCGGCGGCCGGACGCGACGCACTGGAGGCGGCCCGGGCCGAGGCCGCGCGCCTGGGACATGACCGCCTCGGCACCGAGCATCTCCTCCTGGGACTCCTCCGGCAGGCCCATCCCGCCGTGCTCGCGGTTCTCGCCGAGCGCGGCCTGACCGCCGACGCGGTCCGTGCCGGCCTCGAGGAGGGCACCCGCCCCGGCTCCTCGGTGCCGGCGGATCCGCCGATCCTGCGTCCCCGGGCCGAACGGGCGCTGGCGGCCGCCGCCGCAGCTGCCGGCACGGAGCCAGTCGGCCCGGAGCACCTCCTCGCCGCGATCGCCGCCGAGCGGGGTGGACCGACGACACGCGCCCTGGGAGGGCGGCCGGAATCACGGGAGACCACGGTTGCGCCGGAGGAGCCGGTGGGCGCCCCGGCGCCCGCGCCCTCGGAGGACGCGGCGCCCGCCGCGCGCCCGCCCCGACAGTCGAAATCACCGACGCCTCCTCCCAAGCCCCCCCGGCCGGAGAAGCCGGCCCAGAAGCCGCCCGGTCGCACCGAACGGAGGGGGGACCAGAAGCCCCGCGACGAGGTGGAGCCGCGGGAATCGCGGAAGGAGCTGGAGACCCGGGCCCGGCGGGCGGAGGTGGAGGAAGCCCTCCGGGCGGCCTCTCAGGCGCGAATCATCGCACCACCGCCCAAGCCGCCGGTGTCGAGGCGGCGCGGGCTCGGGCTCGTGGTCCGGGGCGCGCTTCTCGCCTGCATGCCGCTCTCATGGTACCTGGCCTGGGTGCACGCGGTCCCGGGCCTGGTCTTCATCGTCGCATGCCTGGGCGTCATCCCGCTCGCCAGCTGGATGGGCGAGGCGACCGAGCACCTTGCGGCGCGGACCGGCCCCACCATGGGCGGCCTGCTCAACGCCACGTTCGGCAATGCCGCCGAGCTCATCATCGCGATTGTCGCATTGCGGCAGGGCCTGGTTGACCTGGTCAAGGCCTCCATCACCGGGTCGATCCTCGGCAACCTCCTCCTGATCCTCGGCCTGTCGCTGGTGGCGGCCGGCACGAGAAGCTCCACCTTCCGCTTCAACCGGACGGCCGCGGGGATGAGCGCCGGCATGATGGCCCTCGCGGTCGTCGGCCTGGTGTTCCCCGCGCTCTTCCACTCGCTGCACCCGGACGCCGGCCAGATCCGGGAGCTGCGGCTCTCGGAGATCGTGGCCGTGGTCCTGCTGGTCACCTACGTCGCCTCGCTCCTCTTCTCCCTCAAGACCCACAGCCGGGTCTTCGGCGGCGACCCGCATCCCACGACCGACCGGGTCTGGCGGGTCCCGGTTGCGCTCGGCCTGCTCCTCGTGGCCACGGCCTTCACCGCAGTGCAGGCCGAGATCCTGGTGGAAGCGGCCGTGGGCGTCACCGCGCGGAGCGGGCTCTCCGAGGTCTTCCTCGGACTCATCATCATTCCGCTGATCGGCAATGCCGCGGAGCATGCGACCGCGGTGGTGGTGGCCCGGAAGGGGCAGGCGGATCTCGCGCTCCAGATCGCGCTCGGCTCGAGCACCCAGGTGGCGCTGCTGGTGGCACCGCTCCTGGTCTTCATCGGGCTGCTGATGGGGCAGGGAATGAACCTGGTGTTCACCCCGTTCGAGGTGGTCGCCGTGGGGCTGGCTGCTGGGGTGACGGCCATCATTACCCTCGACGGCGAGTCCCACTGGTTCGAGGGCGTCCAGCTGCTCGCGGTGTACGCGCTCGTGGCCGCGGGGGCGCTGTTCATTTGACAGTCTGCCCCCCGGGCTCCTAAGTTGAAGATCGACACCCGCTTACGGGAGCCACGGCTTGCGTAGCCGCCCGACGCTCATCTATCACTCGCCGGGCGCCGGCGCCGTTCCTCCCCTGGTGCGCCAGTGGGCGGAAGACCGGGGCTACCCGGTGCAGGCGGTGCCGGACGGCGGTGAGGTGGAGGAGCTGGTGCTCCGCGGGGCCAACGCGGTGCTCGTGTTCGACGGCGACACCATGGGTGAGGCGGGATTGGCGCTGCTGGCCCGGCTCAAGGGCGACTCCTTCACCGCGGTGGTGCCGATCGCGGTCCTGGGCTCGGCGCACGAGGCGGGGCCGGTGCGGGCCTGGTTCGGCGCCGGGGCCGATGAAGTGATCACCGGCCTCTTCGACGGGACGGAGCGCCGGGCGCGGCTCGAGGCGATGGTGGCCCGGGCCCAGCGGGACGTGTCGGTGCATCCCTCCACCCGGATGCCCGGGACGACGGAGATCGAGCGCGAGATCCGGCGGAGGCTCGAGGGCGGCGGACAGTTCGCGGTCTGCTACGCCGACCTCGACCACTTCAAGGAATTCAACGACCGCTACAGTTACTACGACGGCGACCGGGTGATCTACCTCGTCTCGCGGATCCTGCACGACGTGGTGCGGGGGCTGGTGGGCGCGGACGGCTTCACCGGTCACATCGGCGGCGACGACTTCATCTTCGTCATCGCCTCCGACCAGATCAGCCCGGTGTGCACCGAGATCCTCTCGGTGTTCGACACGCTGATCCCCTGGCAGTACAACGAGCAGGACCGCCGCGCGGGGTATTTCTTCGGCAAGGACCGCCGCGGCCAGTTGCACCGCGTGCCCCTGATGACGCTGTCCATCGGGATCGTGACCAACCGCCACCGCCGCTTCACCCACCCGGCCCAGGTGAGCGAGCTGGCCACCGAGATGAAGAGTTACGCCAAGACACTGCCCGGCTCCGTGTTCGTGGTGGATCGGCGCCAGGCGAGCGAGCCCGACGCCCCGCCGGGTGCGCGGGGTGGGCGCTGAGGAGTCGCCGATGACCGTGACCTGTCCGAACTGCCAGACCGTGTATCGCATCGACCCGGCGAAGGTGCCCCCGGGTGGCGTCCGCGCGCGGTGCGCGGTCTGCCAGGGGGTCTTCGCGGTGGCGCCGGAGCCGAGTTCCGCGGCTGTGCCGGTGCGGGAGGAGCCGCGGGTCGCGGCGCCGCCGCCATCGCCCTCGGCCGCACCCGCAGCAGCGCCCGAGCCTCCACCGGCCCCGCCCCCGGTCGTCGCTCCGGCGCGGCCGGCGATGCCCCGGCCGGCCGGCGCACCGCCGGCGCACGCCCCGGCGTTCGCCCCGCCGGCCCGTGCGGCCGGCCAGCCGCTGGCCGCGCCGTCGGGCTTCTCCGCCTCGGCCGTGGCTGCCCCGTCCCTGCCGCCGCCGCCGGTGCGGCCGGGAGCCCCGGTCAACCCCTTCCTGTCCCAGGACCCGCGCCAGAAGGCCCGCCGGCTCGCGCGCGCCCTGGTCTCCGACATCGCCGTCTACCATGCCGACCGCCGCCGGGAGGCGCTCCGCGCCGGGCGGCTCAAGGAGGCGTTCGCGGAGGAGATCAAGAAGAGCTGGGAGGAATACACCGTGCAGGTTGGCCGCGACCTCGCGGAGTCCACGCCGTTCTTCACCGAGGCACTGAACGAGATCCTCGCCGAGGGGCAGCCGGTCTTCTGAGCGCGCCGCTCCCCGGCGGGGCCCCGGCGGGGTATATTGCGGGGTTCGCGAGCCGCTCGTCCGCCCCGGCGGTCGGGCGGCTCTCGCATTCACTCCTGGAGCACGCGATGTCCGACACGACCGACCGCCTCGAGGACCTGCGCCGCCGGCTCGACGAGCTCCGGGGGTTCCTTTGACGTCCCGGCCAAGCGGGAACGGATGGCGGCGCTGGAGGCGCAGCAGGCCGAGCCCGGCTTCTGGGGCCAGCAGGACCGCGCCCGGGCCGCGGTCCAGGAGCTGAAGGGGCTCCGCGGCACCGTCGGCCCGTTCGACGAGCTCGACCGGCGCCTGGCCGACGCCGCCGGCCTGGCCGAGCTCCTCGAGGCGGAGCCGGACGAGGAGATGGCGGCCGAGCTCGCGCGCGAGGTGGAGCAGGCCGGCCACGACGTCGACGCCTTCGAGCTCCGGTCGCTCCTGAGCGACCCGGACGATGTCCGGGACGCGATCCTCACCATCCATCCCGGCGCCGGCGGCACCGAGAGCCAGGACTGGGCGGAGATGCTGCTGCGGATGTACTCCCGGTGGGCGGAGCGGGGCGGCTACGACGTCCGGCTGCTGGACCGGCAGGAGGGCGAGGAGGCCGGGATCAAGTCCGCCACGCTCGAGATCAAGGGCGAGTACGCCTACGGCTACCTCAAGGCGGAGACCGGGGTGCACCGGCTGGTGCGGATCTCGCCGTACGACTCCCAGGCCCGGCGCCACACCTCCTTCGCGTCCGTGTTCGTCTATCCCGCGGTGGACGACACGATCGAGATCGACCTGCGCGAGGAGGACATCGAGATGGAGGTCTTCCGCGCCTCCGGAGCCGGCGGCCAGCACGTCAACAAGACCTCCTCCGCGGTCCGGCTCCGGCACCTCCCCTCGGGGATCGTGGTGAGTTGCCAGCAGGAACGGAGCCAGTACAAGAACCGCGAGGTGGCGATGAAGATGCTGCGCGCCGCCCTCTACCGCCGGAAGCTCGAGGAGCAGCAGGCGGCCAAGGACGCCCTCGAGGCCACCAAGGCCGACAACTCCTGGGGGAACCAGATCCGGAGCTACGTCTTCCAGCCCTACACCATGGTCAACGACCACCGCACGGAGCTCAAGGTGGGCGACGTCCAGCGGGTGATGGATGGCGATCTCGATGCGTTCATCCACGCCTGGCTCAAGCGCGCCGGGGGGCGGGCCGCGTGACCGACGCCCTCGAGCGGAGCCACGTCGAGACGGCGCGGCGGGAGACCCGCGATCGGCTGGAGGCGATGGGCGTCCGTCCCTTCGCCTACCGGTACGACCGCACCCACCTCGCCGCCGAGGCGGTGGCGGGCTATGACGATGCCATGGCGGACGCGGGCCCCGCGGTGCGGGTGGCGGGCCGGGTGGTGGCGATCCGGACCGCGGGGAAGACCGCCTTCGCGCACCTCGAGGACGCGTCCGGCCGGATCCAGGCCTACTTCCGGAAGGACGAGTTGGAGGCGGCGGGGCTCTGGGAGCTCGTGACCCTCCTCGACCTCGACGACCACGTGGGCGTGGCGGGACGGCTGATGCGCACCCGGACCGGCGAGGTCACGGTGCAGGCGGTGCCGGCCGATGCGGCGGGGACGCCCGGCGTGGTCCTCCTCGCCAAGTCCCTGCGGCCGCTGCCCCGCGGCAAGGTCGCGGCGGGGCCCGGCGGCGAGCGGCAGGTCTTCGGGGGGCTGGCCGACCCGGAGACGCGCTATCGCCAGCGCTACGCCGACCTCGCGGTCCACCCCGAGGTCCGCGAGCTCTTCCGGCTCCGCGCCGCGATCATCCGGCGGCTTCGCGACTTCCTCGACGCGCGCGGCTACCTCGAGGTGGAGACCCCGATCCTCCAGCCGCTCTACGGCGGGGCCTCGGCCCGGCCGTTCGTCACGCACCACAACGCGCTCGACATGCCGCTCTACCTGCGGATCGCCGACGAGCTCTACCTCAAGCGGCTCGTCGTGGGCGGGCTGGAGCGGGTCTACGAGATCGGGCACGACTTCCGGAACGAGGGCATGGACCGGAGCCACAATCCCGAGTTCACGATGCTCGAGTTCTACCAGGCCTACGCCGACTACGGCGACATGATGGTCCTGGTGGAGGAGATGCTCGCCGACCTCGTCCGGGCGGTGACGGGCGGGCTCCGGATCGAGCGCGAGGGCGTGGCGCTCGACTTCACGCCCCCGTTCCGCCGGGTGCGGTTCGTGGACGGCATCCGGGAGCTCGCCGGCGTGGACGTGCGCACCGCCGCCCCCGAGGAGCTCCGCGCCGTGCTCCGCGCCCGCCATCTGCCCGCGGAGGAGGCCGCGTCGTACCACGGCGGCAAGCTGGTGGACGAGGTGTTCAAGGCGGTGCTCGAGCCCACGCTCGTCCAGCCCACCTTCGTGGTGGACTACCCCGTGGCGCTCTCGCCGCTGGCGAAGCTTCACCGCGACGACCCGAGCCTTACCGAGCGGTTCGAGCTCTTCGTGCACGGCCGCGAGCTCGCCAACGCCTTCAGCGAGCTCAACGACCCCGACGACCAGCGGCGGCGGTTCGAGGGGCAGGCAGCGCTGCGGGCCGAGGGCGACGACGAGGCGCAGCAGTTCGACGCCGACTACGTCCGCGCCCTGGAGTACGGGATGCCCCCCACCGGCGGCGTCGGCATCGGCGTGGATCGCCTGGTGATGCTGCTCGCGGACCAGCCCTCCATCCGGGACGTGATCCTCTTCCCGGCGATGCGCCCCGAGGCCTGAGGTGCCGCTCCCCTCGGCGCTCGAGGTCCGGATCGCCGCCCGCTACCTGCGGAGCCGGCGGGGCGGCCGGGGCGTGTCGCTCATCACCGGCATCGCCGTGGGCGGGCTCGCGGTCGGGGTGATGGCGCTCATCGTCGTCCTCGGGTTGATGAACGGGCTCCGCGACGACCTGCGCGACCGCATCCTGGTCGCGAGCCCGCACCTCCGCATCCTGACCTACGGCGCGGGCCTCCGCGTCGAGGGGTGGCGGGACGCCCTCGCCACCATCCGGGCCAACCCGGAGGTCGTGGCCGCCGCGCCCGAGATCATCACCGAGTCCATCATCACGGCCGGCGCCGACTACGCCACCACCGTGAGCGTGCTCGGCGTGGAGCCCGACAGCGCCTCGCTGGCGGTCACCTCGCTCCCCGACGTGCTCCGCGAAGGCGACCTCGGCCTCCGGCCGACCCGCGAGGGAGTGGACGGGGCGGTGCTCCTCGGCTGGCGGCTCGCCGAGCGCATCAATGTCCGGCCCGGCGACGTGGTCTCGCTCGTGCCGCCGTCGGCGGCCAAGGTGAACCGGGCCCTGGGCGTGGCGATGCCCCGCTTCTGGCGCTTCGAGGTCACCGGAATCTTCGACACCGGCATGTTCCAGTACGACCAGCAGTTCGTGGTGATGAGCCTCCCGGTGGCGCAGGCCTTCACCGGCCTGGGCGACGCGGTCTCCGGCCTCCAGGTGCGGGTGGCCGACCCCTGGCGCGCCGGGACGGTCGGGACCGCGCTCGAGACGGCGCTCGGCTATCCCTTCCGCGCGCTCGACTGGCAGACGCAGAACGCCTCGCTCTTCAGCGCGCTCCAGCTGGAGAAGCTGGGGATGGCCCTGGTGATCTTCTGCATCATCCTCGTGGCGGCATCCAACATCGTCGCCACCCTGACGATGACGGTCGCCTCCAAGACCCGCGAGATCGGCATCCTCCAGGCGATGGGGCTCACCCGCGGCGCGGTCCGCCGGATCTTCCTCGCCCAGGGGGCGATGATCGGACTGGCCGGCGTGACCATGGGCCTCGCGCTCGGCCTGGTCACCGCGCGGGGGTTCGACCGGCTGATCCGGATCGACCCGTCGGTCTACTTCATCGAGCGCATCCCGGTGCGGGTGGAGGTCCTCGACGTCGCGCTCATCGTGCTCGCCAGCTTCGCGCTCGCCGTGCTCGTCACCCTGTTCCCCTCGTGGCGGGCGGCCCGTCTCGAGCCGGTGGAGGCGATCCGGTGGGAATGACGGTGCTCGAGGCCCGCGGCCTGGTGAAGCGGTACGTCGGCGGCGACGGCGCCGAGATCGAGGTGCTCTCCGGCGTGGACCTGGACGTGGCCCGGGGCGAGTTCGTGGCGATCGTCGGGGCGAGCGGCACCGGTAAGAGCACGCTCCTTCACCTGCTCGGCGCCCTGGACCGGCCCACGGCCGGCTCGATGCGGCTGGACGGGACGGCGTACGCCGGGCTGGGCCCCGATGCCCTCGCCGCGCTCCGGAACCGCAAGGTCGGCTTCGTCTTCCAGTTCCACCACCTGCTGCGCGACTTCTCCGCGCTGGAGAACGTGGCGCTGCCGCTGCTCATCGCCGGTGAGGCGCGCCGCGCCGCGGAGGCGCGGGCCCGGGAGCTCCTCGGCGCCGTCGGCCTGGGTGGCCGGCTCACCCACCGGCCGCCCCAGCTCTCGGGCGGGGAGCAGCAGCGGGCCGCGGTGGCGCGCGCCCTGGCGACAGGCCCGCTCGTGCTCCTCGCCGACGAGCCCACCGGCAACCTCGACCAGGCCCACGGCGACCAGCTCCACGAGCTCTTCGCCGGGCTCGCCGCCCGCTACGAGATGGCCGTGGTGGTGGTCACGCACAACCGGACCTTCGCCGCGCGGGCCGACCGCATCCTCACCCTCGAGGGCGGGCGGCTCCTGCCCCGCGCCGGGGCGGAGGCGACGGCCTGATGCGCTGCGAACGCTGCGGCGAGCGCGAGGCCGTCGTCCACCTGCACCAGGTGGCGGGCGGCGAGGTGACCAAGGTCCA
>DATIBS010000186.1:0-8387 GCA_035457305.1 Gemmatimonadales bacterium | reverse complement strand
CAGGGCGTTGATGTTCCGGTCGAAGTTGAGGCCCACGAGCCTGAGGTCCTTCGTGACGGCGGGCGAGCCGCTGTTCCCGCCGTAGGTGTCGGCGGTGCTCACGAAGTTGAGCGGGGTGCCGAGGTCGAGCCCGGCGGGCGGTGTGCGCCAGCGGAGCGGAAGGTCCCACTCGCTGCCGATGCCGAAGGCACGGAACCGGTCGTACATCCCGTAGAAGGTGGTATACGGCGGCGCCTGGGTGCCGTTGTAGGCGTAGCCCTGCACCACACCGTCGGCGATCCGGGGCGAGCCGCTGCCGTCGGGGGGGATGGCCGCCCCGAAGATCTCGTAGCGGGCGCGGCCGATGTCGGCGGCGAGCTGGCTCTCGCGCTGGAGGACTTCGCGCATCGGTCCCTGCACCTCGAGCATGCGCCGGCCGAGGATGGTGGCGGCGCGGACGGCGGGATCGTCGGACGGGATCGGCCGGTCCGCCGCGAGTCCTCGGGTGAGCACCGAGCCGCTCGAGATCGCCTCGGCCAGCTGGGCCGGCGACCGGGCACCGAAGAGCTCCCGGTGCACCGGGTGGTCCGGTCCGTAGGCGCGAGCCACGTCCTCGAGCTGGAGCTCGAGGTACCGGCGCTCGAGCTCGGCGGGCCAGGACGGCGCGGCCGCGAGCCGGCGCCGCGCCTCCGTCGCCGCCTCGCCCGCCGAATCGGTCGCCGCGGCCTCCGCGGCGCGCCACGACCAGTAACCCCGCATGAGCGTGCCGGAGCCGGCGGTGCCGTTGAGCAGGTCCCCCAGCGCCGCAAGGTCCGCCGCGTACTTCCGCTTCTCCTGCTGCACCCGGGCCAGCTCGTCGAACAGCCTGCCGTACTTCGCCTCCAGCGCCGGCCGGGCGCGGATCGAGTCGCGGAGGATCCGCTCGTTGTCGGCGCGGCGCGCCATGATCACCGGGTCCTGCAGGGCCTCGTGGCGCCCGCCGAGGCTCTTCTCGCGGTTGGAGAGCGAGTACATCAGGGTGCGGATGTCCATCCGCTCCGCTTCCGCCAGGTGCTCCTTCCGGTAAGCCTGCATCGCGGCGATGCGCGAGCGGTGCCAGGCGAGCGCCGTGGGCACCTCGTGATCGCGGAGGTACTCGAGCTGGGCCATCGTGGTGAGCCGCGCGGTGCGGCCCGGGCTCCCGATCACGAAGACCGGGTCGCCCTCCTTGACCCCCGTGGTGCCGCCCCAGCCGAAGTGGTGCGGGCTCGCCATCGGCTTCCCGTCGGCGCCGTACGCCCGGAGCACGGCGAAATCGAGGGCGTAGCGGGGGAAGGTGAAGTTGTCCGGGTCGCCCCCGAAGAAGCCCATCTGGTTCTCGGCGGCCGCGACGAACCGGATGTCGGTGTACCGCTTGAAGACGTAGGCCGAGGTGCGGGCGCCGTTGTAGAGCGGGACGAGCTGGACGACGGTCGAGTCGCCGGGGCGGGCGTACCGGGTCCTGAGACTGGACTGGATCGAGTCGATCACGGCACGGCGGGACGTCGAGTCCACGCCCTCCAGTGCCGCCGTCACGTCGAGCGCGGCGAGGAGCTGGTCGGCGAAGTAGCCGGGGATGGGGCGCTCGTCGGCGAGGGTGCGCGCCACGAAGCCGGAATCGAGCAGGGTCTCGCCCTCCCGCGCGACGGAGGCGAGACGGCCGCGGACGCAGTGGTGGTTGGTGAGGATCAGGCCGTGGGGCGAGACGAACGCTGCGGAGCAGCCCGGAATCCGGAGCGCCGAGAGGCGGGCGCGGGCGAACCAGGCGCTGTCGGCCCTGAAGCCGTAGGTCTGGGTGAAGTACGCGGCCGGCGCGTTCTCGAACGTCCACATCTTGCCGAGGTCGTAGCGGCCGGCGCGGGCGTCGGTGTCGGACTGCGCGGCGGCGGGAGCGGTGAGGGCAAGCAGGAGGGCGGCGGTCGCAAGGGAGCGCATGCGGATTCGGTCCGATGGAGTGTGTGTCGCGGAGGGTGTTGGGTCCGGGGCAAGTTACTCCCCGACCCTACCACCCGCCACTTGCGTCGCACGGCCTCCCGGACACTTCGCTCCGGGCACGCGGACCTTCCCGCCCGTCGTGATCGACGCCCCCACCCGGCTCGCCTCCGCGGTGCCCTGGAGTCTGCCCCTGGCCACCGACGGGGAGCGCGGATGGCACTCGCGATCGAGCTCTCGCGCCAGAACGTGCATGTTCGCCCAGGCGCGGGTGGCGACCTTCTTGCTCGGCGCCGAGGGACTCCCCGCCCACGAGCTGGTGAACTCGTGCGAACCCTGTGCGATGTGCCTGGGGGCGACGCTCTGGAGCGGCGGCGGTGCTGGAGCTCTACCGGAGGCAGGGAGGCCCGATCTATAACGGCTGACGGCGGCTACTTCGGTCGCAGCCACTCCTCGAACGGCCCGTACCCGCGCAGCCCGTGGTACTCGGGGTAGGCGTGCTTTCCACTGTCATAACTGCGCCCCTCGGCCATCGCCTGGCGCAGCAACCGCACCGCTTCGGCCGGCTCGCCCAGCACCGCCCGGATCCCCGCCCGGTACTCGGTGGCCTGCCCCGGGGCGCCGCGGGCCGTGGCCAGCCACTGCTCCATCCGCCGGGCCGTCGCGGCATCCCCCTGCCCTGCGGCCGCCATGCCGATCCGCCCGCGGAGATCGACCAGGCCTGCCCCGATCGAGCCGCCCTCGGCGAGCAGCTCCTCATAGAGCCGGCGCGCCTCGGCGAGCCGCCCCAGACGGTGGAGCACCTGCGCCACCTCGAACCGGTGCTGGGGGAGCCGCTCGAGCGCCGAGGGAGCTTCCTCGCAGAACCGGAGCGCGCGCTCGAGCACCACGCGGGCGTGCTCCGCGTGCCCGTGCGCCAGCAGCTCGTCCGCCGCCTGGGTGTGCATCGCAATGCCGACCGCCCCCCAGGTCGGCTCGATCGGCAGCAGCAGGCTCTCCTCCAGCACCGCGTCCAGCTCACGGAGCCTCCCGAGAGCCGCCAGGGCCCTGGCCCGGTAGGCGTAGGAGCGGGTGTCCCCGGGAAACCGGCGGCGGACCTCCTCGCCCACCCCGAGTTGCCGCTCGAACTTCCCCAGCATGTGCAGCGACGCCGACAGCATCGACCAGTACCCCGGCAGGCGGCTTGCCTCGCCCCGGTCCAGGTCGATGCGCTCGAGGTACGCCAGGGCTTCCGCGGGTCGGTTGAGCGCGATGGCGGCGCGGGGCAGCTCGTACGCCGCGACGTACGACTGGGGCGCGAGTTCGGCGGCGGCCCTCGCCGCGGAGTACTGCCCCTGCCAGTTGGCCCGCATGCCCTCGCGCCGGATGTCGAGGACGAGCCTGTCGTACGGGGCCAGCTCGGAGCGGCGGGGCTGGAGAATCCGGAGCAGCGAATCGCCCTCTGCGGTCCTGCCCAGCCCGTCGTACTGCCAGAGGGCATAGAGGAGCGGCGTCACCCACGTCGTGTCGAGCGCATAGGCGTGGAGGAACCGCTCGAGCGACGCCGAGTCCCGGCGGTAGAAGTAGTCGAGGCCCTCGGCAAAGGCCTGGTAGGCCTCGAAGCTCGGAGGCCCCCGCTGCACCGCGGACGCGGCAGTGAGGCGCGGGTCCACCCAGGGCGCCAGCGCGGCCAGCACGCGGTGGCGCAGCGCATCGATCGCACCCAGCGCCTCCCCAGCCGGCGCCCCTTGGGGGCCCACCACCTGGAGGAGCTTCGCCTCGTCGACCCGGGCAAGCGCGGCGCGAAAGTGGATCGAGTCGCCGCTGCGGTAGTACGAGCCGGAGACGACCAGGTCCGCCTCGGCAGCACGCGCCAGCGCGTGCGCCCGCGCCCGCGCGCCGGTGCCCGGATTCTCCCGGCCGGGTGGCGAGCGCAGCAGCGGCGGCGACACCCGGACCAGGGAGGTGCGCGCGATCCCCTGGCTCAGCCAGTCGGCCGCCACCCGCCCAAGCCAATCGAGCGAGCGGTCGCCGGTCTCGTTCTCGAATTCCACCACGACGAGCCGAGCCGCGGGGCCGACGGCGTCGGCATCTCCCCGGCGAACCGTGAAAAGTCCGATCGCGACAAGCCCCGCCACGACGGCCACCGAGGCACCAACCCACCACCGCGGCGCGGCACCGGTCGCCCGCCGCCATCGCCGCGTGAGTGCCCGCCGGCTGCTCGGGGCGAGCAGTTCGTGCACGGTCCGGCCCATCGCCTCCGACGTGAACTCGAGCCCCCCGGGACTGGTGGGCGAGTGGCGCAGGAGGCGCCGGAGCAGGAGGTCGGCCATCGCCTCCTGGAACGCCGGCGGGGCGAGCCCGGAGACCGACTCCAGGGCGGTGGGGCTCGCGCCCGGACCAGCAACCGCCGCGGCCTCCAGCACCGCCCGCGCGCCGGGCTCGAGGCGCCTGAGCCGCGCGATCGCCGCCTCGCGCACGGAGGGGAGCGGCGCTTGCGCCAGCACCTCGACGGGACGGGTGAGCCGCCACCGGCCCGTATCATCCGTCGCGAGCCCGCCCTCCTCGGCGAGCCCAGCAAGGAGTTCCACCACGAGTCCCGGGACCCCGCCGCTCGCCTCGCGCAGTGCCGGGGGGAGGTCGGGCCGGGTGGCGGGCGCGAGCGGCGCCATGGACTCCACCAGCGCGGCCACCTCGGATTCGCCGAGCGGCGGCAGCGGCACAGTCACCAGGTCGAGGGAGGCCTGTCGCAGGTCGGTCGCCAGCGGTGACTCGGCCAGCGCCCACTGCCGGGCGGTGAGGACGAGGAGCGTGCGGGGTGGGGGCTGATGCAGCAGCCGGGCGATCGCCTGCAGGGAGGCGGTGTCGGCCAGCGGGGCGTCGTCGAGGAGGATGAGGACCGGGTGGTCGACCCCGAGCGCGCCGATCACCTCGGCGAACGCATCCTCGGCCGCAACCCGCGGATCGGCCTCCGGAAGCCCCGGAAGCCGCTCGCGGAGCTCCGGCGCCAGACTGACGAGTGCGGCCAGGGCCGCCGGACGGGCGGTGCCGAGCCCGGGAGCCGAGGCGAGCTGCCGCGCGAGCAGCCCCAGCGTGGACCGGTCGCGCCCCTGGTCCGAGGCGTAGGCCCGGGCCTCGAGCACCACGGCCTGGGGATCGGTGCGCCGGACCAGGCGCCCCAGTTCCTGCACCATCCGGCTCTTCCCGTGTCCATCATCCGCCTCGATCACGGCGACGGCGGGGGTCCCCCGGGCCGCGGCGCGCCAGGCCGCCGTGAGCCTCGCGAGCGCGGCGTCGCGCCCCACCAGGGCGGGCGAAAGGAGTCCCTTCCGGCCCGGCCCCGCCGGCCCCGAAGGCGGGTGCGGCGGGGCTGCGGGTCGCGAGGCCAGGACGCGAGCCCGCGCGGCGGCGTCCTCGTCCCAGGGCAGCGCCTCGCTCCAGCGGCGGGCCCACGTCGCGGCGGCACCGGTATCCCCGGCCGCCTCCTCCCGCGCCACGAGTGCCGCGAACGTGCGCGCGAGCTGGGCGTGCAGCACCGCCCGTTCCCCCTCGAGCCAGGTCCGCCACTCCCCGGAGCCGAGGTCTTCGGCGGCACCCAGGAACTCGCCGGTCCAGCGGGTGGCTGCCTGGTCCAGCGGGCCCTCCCGCGCGGCGAGCTCGAAGCCCGCCACATCCAGCGCGAGACTGCCCGGGCGCACGCGGACGCTCCCCTCGCCGCCCTCGAGCGCGTCGCCGATCCCCGCTCGGAGCTCGGACAGCGCACGGCGCAGTGACTGCCGCGCATGGGCCTCGTCCCGGTCGCCCCAGAGGAGCGAGGCGAGCTCCTCCCGCGAGACGAGGCGCGGCGACCGGCGTGCGAGGTAGGCAAGGAGGGCGAGGACCTTCCGCCGGCCGGGGAGCACCGGGGCGTCGCCGGCCCGGAGCTCGAGCGAACCGAGGGTGGTCAGCCGGATGGCGGGGGGCGCGGGGGGAAGCTCGGCCATAACCTCTTGCGCCGTCACACGATTGCGCGCTGGACCGGGGCCAAGATGCAGCCCGGGCCGGGCCTGCGCCAGAGCGCCCTCCAGATCGCGTGCTCCCCATTTCACGCCGTTTCACGCCCGTGTCCCACCGTCATCCCAGTCTGATGGGCCGCCAACTCCACCGCGAGGGTCCCCATGGGCGCCACGGACGGCCGGCGTGCCGCCGTGCACTTCGGTTACTACCTGCTCCAGCTCTGCACCGAGGAGGACGGAGGCCCGAGCCGAGTTGCGGGAATCCTGGAGGACCTGTGCACCGGGGAGCGACACGCCTTCCAGGGCCTGGAGGGGTTGAAGGCAGCGGTGGACGGAATTGCGCACGGTCGGCAGGTGGGCTCACACGAACCGGAGGGCTGACGATGCGACTGAGAATGCGTGCACTGGCCTTCGCCCTGGCCGCGGGGGTGGCCGGGGCCTGTGACGATGACGACGGTACCGGGCCGGGCGGCGGCGTTGTCGAGATGGAGTGGACGTTCGACGCCGACCTGGAGGGCTGGGAGAGCGGCGTGGACGGGGCGGGCGGATGGGGCACCGTCGTCCAGCTCGACGACAACGGCGGGGTCGTGAAGCTGGACGGGGTCGGCGATCCGGGCGAACCGAATGCCTGGATCTTCCAGGAGATCACCCTCTCGTCCACGGCCACGACGCTCCGCTTCCGCACGTCGGCGCACAACAAGGCCGGCGCCGACGCGGCGCTGCGGGTGCGGGTGGAGGCCGGTGGCGCCAGCACCACCCTGCTCGACTGGGAGGTGCTCGCCGGGGCGGAGGGGCAGTACCTCTGGGCGGAGCGGAGCGTGTCCGTCGCCGCGTACGCCGGGCAGACGGTTACGCTCTATTTCGAGCAGGACGACGACGGCGAGGGGACGCACGAGCAGCGCTACCTGGACTACATCAGGATCACGTCCTGACGGCGAGTTCCGTGACGGCGGGACGGGGGGCTGCGAACCGCACCCACCGCAACCCGTCGTCCCGTCGTCCCGTCACCCCCAGCTGAACACCGCCCTCCCCAGCAGCAGCTCCACCGGCCGCGGGAGGAGCGGGCTCTGGATGCTCACCGGGCCGGCCATCTGACCGGGGAGGAGGCGCGCGGTGCCGGGCACGAGGAGGCCGGCGAAGACGTCGAGGTCGGCGGCGCTCTCCTGGTCGGTCACATCGTCCACGATCGGGGTCTTGAACTCGTGCACCAGGAAGACGGCGTGGCTCGCGCCCTCGCGCGCCGCCTGGTAGGCGGTGCCGGCCGCACCGGTGAGCAGCCGCCAGCGGAGCCGGCTCCAGGGGTCCGCGGCGGGGTCGGCGTCGGGGATGCCGAAGAGGAGGGAGATGAGGGTGCGCGCGCGCGGCTCGACCGTCGGGTCGGGCGCGGCCTCGTCGGTGGCGCGGAGCTTCTTGGCGAGCCGGGCGCCGAAGGTCTCGTCCGCCCGGGCCTCGACCCCGATCACCAGCGCGCCGGAGGGCCCGTGGCCGTGGAGGAGGAGGTCGAACTGGCGATTCTCCCCCGCCCCGCCGGGCAGGTCGGCGGTGTACTGAGCGAAGCCCTTATCCAGCACCACCCCGCGGGTGGCCGGGTGGGACTCGAGGAGGGCCCGGACCTCGGCGGGGAGGACCGGGGCGGGACTGGTGAACCAGGCGCGGGCGAGCTCGTTGGCGCTCCGGCCGGGGCGCCAGCGGCCCGGCTTCCGGGGGGCACCCCAGGCACGCCAGTCGCCCACCGGCGCGCCGGTGGGGGTGAAGAGCGGAATGGAGTCGGGCATGGGGGAGAGAGTATCGCGACGGAGGGGATGGCGCCAGACGGGACGGCGGGGCGGCGGGACGGCAGAGCATGCCGCCGAGCCGCCGAGCCGCCACGGCATCTCACTTCATGCGATTCGGGTCCTGGTAGATCATCAGGTGCGCGTACGGCGTGCCGTCGAACATCACGTACACTCCGCTCGGGTTCGGCCGGGTGGGCAGGCCGCTCGCGGCGGCGCTCACCGGCCACATCAGCATCCAGTGGGGCGGCTCGGACACCTGCTTGGTGGTGGCCGACGGTGCCAGCACGACCTCGCCTTGCGAGGTCTCCAGGTGCATCCCGCCCTTCGCCATGTAGGCGATGCCGGGTGCGGTCATCGGTGGCGGGGGCGTCTGCGAGAAGGCGGCCTTGAGCACGGCGACTCCGACGGCGTCGGCGCAGACCGGGGCGTTGCTGCCGTCGGGCATGATGAAGCAGGTGAAACCGTTGGTGCCTTGGCGCACCATCGTGACCGTGCCGTTCGGCTCCATCCGGGCGATGGCGGCGGAGTCGGAAATGTGGGCCGGCGCGCCGGCCTTGGCGGCGTTGATGAACTCGATTTCGGCGGCCTGGGCGGCCGCGGTGGCGGGGAGGACGAGGGCGGCGATCGCCCCCAGGGGGATGGCGAACCTCATGACTGCCTCCTGCGGTGGGGGTGCGTCACGGAACCGGGCCGGGCGGCCGCGGAGACG
>DATIBS010000185.1:0-2974 GCA_035457305.1 Gemmatimonadales bacterium | reverse complement strand
CTCTGCAACGGCAGCGCCTGCGGGGCGGTCGAAGTGCGCCTGGATGGCGACTCGGTGCGGATCGAGATCCCGGACTACGACGCCCGCATCGTCGCGGCGATGCGGGGCGACTCGCTGATCGGCGACTACCGGAATGTCGGGAATCGCGGCCCCCGGACCATCCCCTTCCGCGCGGCGCGCGGCCGATGGCCCGCCGAGCCGCCGCCCGCGCGGCTGGCGGGGAGCTGGGACGCCCATTTCGAGGCGTCCGGCGGGCGGCGGAGTCCGCGCGTCATCCGCCTCTGGGCCGCGGAAGCCGGCACCGAAGGGACCATCATCGGCAACAGCGGGGACAGCGGCCTCTTCTGGGGCGCCGTCCGGGGCGACAGCCTGCTGCTCGCGCGGTTCGACGGTTCCTACGTGTACCTGCTGACCGCACGGCTCGACGGCGACACGCTGCGCGGCACCTGGCACGCCGGCCTCCGGTCGCAGACACCCTTCACGGCGGTGCGCACCACGGGGCGCCCGCACCTCACCGCGCCGACCGAGGTGACCCGGGCCGACACCGCCCCGTTCCAGTTCGCCTTCCCCGACCTCGACGGCCGGATCGTGACCCGGGACGACCCGCGGTTCCGGGGCAAGGTGCTGCTGGTGGACGTCTTCGGCACCTGGTGCCCGACCTGCCATGACGCGGCGCCGGTGCTGGTACGGCTTCACCGGGACTACCGGGCCCGCGGGCTCGAGATCGTGGGCCTGGCCTACGAGGTCACCGGCGACAGCGTGGTGGACAACCGTCAGCTCCGCCGGTACCGGGAGAAGTTCGGCATCGAGTTCACCCTCCTCCTCGCGGGCCTCAACGACACCGAGCTCACCGCGGCCACGCTCCCCCAGCTCGCCAACTTCACCGCCTACCCCACGACCCTCTTCCTCGATCGGCGCGGGCGGGTGCGGCGGGTCCACGCGGGCTTCTACGGCCCCGCCACCGGCGCGCAGCACGACCGCCTGGTCGAGGACTTCCGGGCCGAGATCGAGCGGCTGCTGGCCGACCGATGATCCCGGTTCCCGGCCGGCGCCCGAACCCCGTCGGCTGGCATCGGGCCGGGGGTCCAAGTAGAATTCCGGGCTCTCGTTAGCGCCCCAGCACGGAGATTCCGAGCGTGGCCGTCCCGCTCGTCCAGCTCAGCCGGAAGCCCGCCGAGCCGGCCCGCCCCGGCCCCGCCCTCGTGGCCGGGCCGCGGAAGCCGGGGTGGCTCAAGGTGCCCGCCCCGGGCGGCCGGAAGTACCTCCAGGTCAAGTCGATGATGCGGGAGCTCGGCCTCCACACCGTGTGCGAGGAGGCCCGCTGCCCCAACATCGGCGAGTGCTGGGAGCATCACGCCGCCACGTTCATGATCCTGGGCGACGTCTGCACCCGGAACTGCACCTACTGCGCGGTGGCGCACGGCACGCCCCGGCCGTTCGACCCGGTGGAGCCGGTGCGGCTGGCCGAGGCCGTGGAGCGGATGGCACTCCGCCACGTGGTGATCACCTCGGTGGACCGGGACGACCTGCCGAACGGCGGCGCCGAGGCGTTCGCCGCATGCGTCACCGAGATCGGGCGGCGGCTCCCGGACACCACGGTCGAGGTGCTCATTCCCGACTTCAAGGGCTCCGAGCGGGCGCTCCGGATCGTGCTGGAGGCACGCCCGGCGATCCTCAACCACAACCTGGAGACCGCCGAGCGGCTCTACCGGCTGGCGCGACCCGGCGGGCGGTACGACCGGGCGCTCCGGCTGCTGGCGGACGCGCGCCGGATCGGCGGCGCGAACCAGCTCACCAAGTCGGGCGTGATCCTCGGCCTGGGCGAGGAGTGGGAGGAGATCCTCACCTGCATGCGGGACCTGCGGCGGAGCGACGTGGACATTCTCACGCTGGGCCAGTACCTCCGGCCCTCCGACGGGCACCTGCCCATCGCGCGGTTCTACGCGCCTGAGGAGTTCGCCGAGCTGGCCGAGATCGGCCGGCGGATGGGCTTCCGGCACGTGCAGGCGAGCCCGCTGACCCGCTCGAGCTACCACGCCTGGGAGCAGGTGGACCGGGCGAAGGAGAACGTGACCCCGTGACGGCCACCGTCAGCCGCGGCCGGAAGCCCGCCGCCCTCGATGCCGAGACGGCCGGGCGCCTGCGCGGCTTCCTGCGGCAGATGATGCTCATCCGCCACTTCGAGGAGCGCGCCGGGGAGGCCTACAGCCTCGGCCTGATCGGCGGCTTCTGCCACCTCTACATCGGGCAGGAGGCGGTGGCCATCGGCACCATCTCCGCCCTCCGCGACGACGACTACGTCATCAGCGCCTACCGCGAGCACGGGCATGCGCTGGCGCGCGGCGTCCCCGCGCGTGCGGTGATGGCCGAGTTGTTCGGGAAGGCCACCGGCAGCTCCGGCGGCAAGGGCGGCTCGATGCACATCTTCGACGCCGAGCGCCACTTCCTCGGCGGACACGGGATCGTGGGAAGTCACATCGCGCTTGCCGCCGGGCACGCCTTCGCCAGCAAGTACCGGGACCGGGACAGCATCACGCTCTGCTTCTTCGGCGAGGCGGCCGCCAACATCGGCGCCTTCCACGAGACGCTCAACATGGCGGGGCTCTGGAAGCTGCCGGTGGTCTTCGTCTGCGAGAACAACTTCTACGGGATGGGCACCGCGCTCCACCGCGCCGCCGCCATCGAGGACCTGCACCGGCGCGCGGAGAGCTACGGGATGCCGGGCGAGGCGGTGGACGGGCAGGACGTGGTGGCGGTGCGGGAGGCGATGGACCGGGCCGCGGCCCGTGCCCGGGGCGACGGCACCCCGACGCTGCTCGAGATCCGGACCTATCGCTACGTGGGGCACTCGATGTCCGACGCGGTGCACGGGACCTACCGGACGAAGGAGGAAGTCGAGGAGCACAAGCGCCGGGACCCGATCCGGCTGCTGGCGGAGCTGCTCCGCGAGCGGGGCGGGCTGGAGGAGGCGGAG
>DATIBS010000184.1:0-5442 GCA_035457305.1 Gemmatimonadales bacterium | reverse complement strand
AGCGCCGTGGTGTGGAACCGGTTGTAGCGGAGCCCTTCGGCGGCGATCCGGTCCAGCGTCGGCATCCGGATGGGGCCGCCGAAGGCGCTCGAGTGGCCGAACCCGATGTCGTCGATCAGGACGATGACCACGTTCGGCGCGCCCGCAGGCGCCGTCACCTCGAACCGGGGGGGCGGCGTGGCGTCCCGGGCGTCGAGCTCGGTGGACGGCGCGCGGGTCGGCTCCGGAACCGGGAGGACGGTGCGATCGACTCCGCCCGCAGTCGTGGCCGGGGGCGGGGTGGAGGGACGGCATCCGGGGAGGGCGACGACCAGGGCGAGTGCGGTTCCCGCTGCCGGTCCGGAAAGGCGGAAGTGCATCCAGGGCTCCTGCGTAGGGGGTCGCCGGGCGCGGACGTAGGACCCCGGAGCCTGCCTTCATCCACTCGGGATGGCAAGGGGTGGAAGCACGGCGGGCCCCGGCGGGAACCGGGACCTCGCGCATCACGCCACGAGTCCTGCCCTGAGGACCGCCGAAGGGAATGCGAGGGTCTGGGCATGGTGCCGGGCGGGTCCGCGGAGGTCCGTCGGCTCAAACCCGTCGGCATCGAGCTCCGCACGGAAGAGGCCGTCCTCGAACCCGAGCCGGAGCCTGGCGCGCCCGACGAGTGGGAACATGGACGCCGTTCGACGCGCACTGGATGGGGAGCCCGCCACGCCGGTGCCCGCAGGGCTCCCATCCGGCCAGGCTCACTTGCCTTGGTGCAGCAGGAACCCCACGGTGAGGGTGAAGTCATTCTTGAACTTGCTGTCCACGGTTGCATTGGCTTCCTCGCCGAACTCGTCCTGGAAGAGAGCCTCCAGGTCGGCGGCATCGAAGGGCTTGCTGCTGTAGAGGAAGTCGCCGAGCTCCACGCGGAGCTTCAGCATGTCCGCGACCGAGTGGAGGATCCCGATCGCCAGACTGCCGCCGAAGACATTCGTCTCGATTTCGTCCCCTTCCCAGGCATCTCCGCCGCGCAGGAGCCAGGCGGCGCCTGCGGCGCCGTAGAACTGCGTCCGCGCGGTCAATGGCGAGAACCGGTAGGTGATCCGTCCCACCAGCGGGACCACGGTCCCGTACTCATCGCCACCAGCGCACTCGGTGTCGACCCCGTCGGTGGCGCACACGTCGAACTCGACGTCGCTCCGGTAGTACGCCCCGCCAAGCTCGAACCCCAGCCCGGACGGGAGTTCGTACCCGATGGTCGCCCCGAACCCGAAGCCGCCCGTGCTCTTGCCGGTGAAGCTGCCGGTGACGTCGGGCAAGGCTGGAAAGGTGACACTGCCGGAGACCAGGTCGCCTGTCGGCTGGTAGTAGCCCCCGAAGGAACCGACCCGCCATCCCTGCGCCCCCAGCATCCCGGGCGATCCGGTCACCGCGGCCACCGCCAGGGCGATTGGAGCGAGCCTGCGGAGCAGTGCAGCCATGTCAACCTCCCCGTGGTTCCGCGAGTCGCGAACAGTGATCACCCACACCCCGGAGCGCCATCGGGCCGCGGGTAGCCGGACCAAAAGCAAGCATGAGCATCGGCGCGTGAAGGCCGCGACAACCATCCGTGAAGCGCCCCCCTCAGACTATATAGCACGCGGGGCCCCGGCGCCTGCCGGGGCCCCGCGTTTCCCGGAATCCGTCTCGGCTCAGTTGCCGCCGAAGGGGATCATCACGCCCGCGGTGATCAGCAGGTCGTTCTGGAGCTGGCTGTCGAGTTCCTCCACCGGCGCGATCGAGCCGATGTAGTCCTCGATGTCCACGCGGATCTTCATCATCCCGCTGAGCGGGGCGGTGAAGCCGAGGTTCAGGATGCCGCCGAAGGTGGAGCTGTCGTCCGCGCCGTCCCAGTCGTCGCCGCCGCGGCTGGTCATGCCCAGGCCGCCGCCGGCGTGCCAATGGAAATTGCCGGCCGACGGGAAGAAGTACATCAGCTTGGCGCCATAGAACAGGACGCTCCCGCCGTCGCCCTCGACGTCGCCGAAGTCGAGCTTCGAGCTGGAGTAGGCGATCTCACCCTCGATGCCCCAGTTGCCCTGCATCTGGTAGGTGAGCCGGCCGCCGAACGCGACCCCGGCATTCTGCTTCACGTCCACGCCGAAGTCGTCCTCCTTCGCCACGTCGCTGAGCGGCAGGTAGGCGCCGATGAACGGCGTGACCGAGAAGCCTTGGGCCGAGGCCGATGGGACTCCCGCCACCGCCGCGAGCACGAGCACCATGCCGACTGCCCTGCTGATCCGGGACACCATAGAGGACTCCCTCCCTGAGGATGGTGGAACCGCAAGCATATGGACACCAGGCGGACCGGCCACCCGGCGCGCGGCCCAGGCGACCCCGAGCCGCGACGCTCCCTTACGTCAGCGGCCCCAAGATATGATTCAACATCGAGTTGGTCGAGTCACATTCGCGAAATCGGGCCTCACCGGCCCGGAATCGTGGCGATTGTCCAGTATCTCTTTCACCCCGCCATGCTCTCACGTCCGATAGGGCCGACCTGGCCCCGAATGGGGATGCATCGGACCGGAATTCACGGGCCGCCAGCCTAGAAGCCGAAGCTCAGGCCGGCGGAGAGGAGCAGGTCGTTCTGCAGCTTGCTGTCGCTCTCCTCGTCCGCGTCGTTGAACTTCGCGCTGTAGATGAAGTCCTCGAGGTCCACGCGGATCGCCATGGAGGAGCCCAGCCCGAACTTGGCCCCGAGGCCGAGCGTCCCGCCGAAGTCGTTGATGCCCTCGACGCCGAGGTCCTCGAAGGCGTCCCAGAAGTCCCCACCGCGCTTCAGGTACGCCAGGCCCGCGCCGGCGTGGAGGCTGCCGGACGGACCGAGCGACCCCAGGCGGTAGAGGGCCCGGGCACTCAGGACCATCAGGTTGCCGTCTTCCTCGAGGCCGCCGGACTCGACCCCGGCGGAGGAGTACGCCAGCGCGCCCTCGAACGCCCAGGGGCCCGGCGTACCGACGGTGAGGCGGCCACCGAATGTCAGCGCGCCCTGCGTGGCGAGCGTGGTGCCGCCCTCGTCCAGGACGTCACCGAGGGGCGCGTAGTAGCCCACGAACGGCGTGAGGGACACGCCCTGGGCCATGACGGCCTCGGGACGGGCGCCGACCGCGAGGGCGCTGAGCGCGGCAAGGGCGAAGACCCGCTTGAACATCGTCGTTGCTCCGATGAAGGGTTGAGGCGCCTCGCCGCCACCGGCGGCGGGGAGCCGGCCACGAGCCGGCAAGGGGCGTGCCCCCGGCCGCGGAGGACGAGTCTAAGCCCTTCCATGCCAATGGCTTGCCGCACTCGGCGGAGCCCATGAGCAGCTCTTTCCCGCGGCGATCGGTGGCCCCGGCGCTTGCATTTCGCCGAGCTGCGCCCCGAGTATCTTCCTTCTCCCGCCATTCCACTGGAGCCCTGCCCGTGTCCGATCAGCTCTCCCGGCGCGACTTCCTTGGCGCCACGGGTGCTGCCGTCGCCGGTGCCGCGGTGGTCCGCCCGGCCGCGGCCGTCGCCGCCCCCGCGGTCATCCTGCCGCCCCCCGCCCGCCCGGTCGCCATCAGTTCGAACAACAGCCTCGCCCCGGTCACCAAGGCGGTGGAACTGATGCTGCATGGCGCCGACACGCTCGACGCCGCGGTGGAGGGCGTGAAGATCCAGGAGCTCGACCCGGCCGACGACTCGGTGGGCTACGGCGGGCTCCCCAACGAGGAGGGCGTGGTCCAGCTCGACGCCTCCTGCATGCACGGTCCGACGAAGCGGGCCGGGGCGGTCGCGTGCCTCGAGGGCATCAAGACCCCGAGCGAGGTCGCCAAGCTGGTGCTCAAGTACACCAACCACATCCTCCTCGTGGGCGAGGGCGCGAAGCGCTTCGCCCTCTCCTACGGCTTCAAGGAGGAGGACCTGCTCACGCCGGCGTCGCGGCAGAAGTGGCTGGCGTGGCGCGCCAATCGCGGGAAGGCGGACGACTGGCTCGACGTGCCCGAGGGCGAGGCGATGGTGGCGCGCCCCACCGGCACGATCAACCTCAACGCGGTGAACGCGAAGGGGGAGATCTCGTCGGTGACGACCACCAGCGGGCTGGCGTGGAAGATCCCCGGCCGGGTCGGGGACTCGCCGATCGTCGGCGCGGGGCAGTACTGCGACAACGCCGTGGGCGCCGCCGGCTCGACCGGCCGGGGCGAGTCGAACATCATGGTCTGCGGCGGCTTCCTCACGGTTGAGCACATGCGCCGCGGGATGAGCCCCACCGACGCCTGCCTCGAGACCCTGCGACGGGTGGTGGCGATGACGCCGCCACGACTCCTGGACGAGCGCGGGCGCCCGACATTCGGCCTCACCTTCTACGCGGTGAACCGGAACGGGGAGTACGGCGCCGCGTCGCTGACCGCCACCCGCTACGCCGTGCACGACGGCCGCGAGGCGGCCGCGCGGGACACCGCGTTCCTGTTCGAGCGCCGGTGAGGCGCTGGGCGGCGGTGCTCCTCGCCGTGGCCGGCGTCGCCCCCCCGGCCGCGGCGCAGGCGCCGGCCACGCTCTTCCACCACCACCCGGTCGCGCTCCCCAGCCCCAACGCCTTCCCCCAGCTCGGGTGGCGGCTCCACCTGCAGCAGCGCGCCCCCTACGAGGCCCGCGTGACCACCGCCCGGGAGCTGGTGCTGGTCGCCGCCGCCGGGTTCGACGGTAGCCGTTCGGCATCGCTGACGGCGTGGGCGCCGCTCCTCGCCGACGGGTGGCGGCTCCGGGCGCGGGCCGAGGCGGGACGGGACGCCCGCTTCGGGTGGTTCGGGCTCGGCAACGACGCGGCGAAGGACGACGGGCTCGTCACCGAGTCGGCGCCGCACTGGTACCGCGTGCGCCACACCCGCTACGCGGCGGGCGCGGAAGTCACCCGCCGCGTCGTCGGCAGGCTGCAGCTCGCCGCGGGCGCGGGCCTCTCGCGGACCGAGTGGCAGGGGCTGCCGGGCGCCACGCTCTTCGAGGCGGAGCTTCCCGGAGGCCTCGACGAGGACGACGCCACCGGGCGGCTCGCCCTGGTCTGGGACTCGCGTGACCGCGAGTACGGCGGCCCCCGCCGCGGCCTCCTGCTCGAGGCCGGCGTCCTCGCCGGCTCCGGCGGCGACGGTTACACCCGTGGTTGGGCGCACCTGCGGGGCTGGCTGCCGGTGGGCGGACGCACCGTGCTGGCGGGACGCGCTGTGGCCGCGGACCTCGGCGGGGAGCCCACGCTCGACGCCCGCGCGCTCCTCCCGGTCTGGGAGGGCGAGCTCACCGTCCTCGGCGGGCCCACATCGTACCGCGGGGCGGACACGCCCCGGTGGCTCGGCACCGGGCTCCTGCTCGCGAATGCGGAGGTGCGAGTGGACGTGTTCGACCGCGGGGACTTTGGCGGCGTCTCCCTCGTGGCCTTCGCCGACGGCGGCCGCGTGTTCGAGGGCGAGGGGCTCCGGCTCACCC
>DATIBS010000183.1:0-3017 GCA_035457305.1 Gemmatimonadales bacterium | reverse complement strand
CACGACCCGAGGTTTCCATGCGTCGTCCCATCCTGCTGGCCGCCGTCGCGGCCGTGATACTCGCCGCTCCCGCCGCGGCCCAGTCCGCCCCGGTCACCCGGGACGACTCCCTCAAGGTCGGCCGGAAGTACGTCCAGTGGGTCTACGAGTCCCAGGTGGACAGCCTCTGGGACCGGCTCGACGAGCGGATGCGGGGCCAGCTCGGGTCCAAGGACGGCCTGCAGCAGCAGGTCGACCAGATCGCCATCAACTTCGGCGGCGAGATCGAGGTGGTGGAGGAGACGGTGAGCGCCAAGGACGGCAACCTCGTCTACACCCGCGAGGTCAAGTTCGACGCGCGTCCCGAGGAGCCGGCGGTGTGGATGTTCGCGATCGCGCCCGACGGGATGATCAAGGGCGCGGGCATGCGGCCGAAGAGCCAGATGCAGCCGCCGCAGCCGAAGCCCGACTCGGCCGCGGCCCAGCCGACCAAGTAGCCGCCGGGCCGGCTACTCCTCCCCCGCCGGCAGGAGCGGCACCAGCCGCCCCCGCGGGGGGATGCCCGGCTCGAGCTCGAGGATGCCGACGGAGGGCGGGAGCCCGCCCTTCGTCTTCCGGCCCGCCGCCCCGGGGTTCATCACGGTGACCGTCAGGTCCACCGTGGTGAGCACGGGGCGGTGCGTATGCCCGTAGAGCAGGATCTCCGCGTCGGGGAAGTCGCCGTGCAGGATCTCGCCCGACGGCTCCCCGTACTGGTCGCCGTGGGTGACCACGATCCGGAACCCGTCGAGCTCGAGCTCCGCGACCTTCGGGCAGCGCTGCCGGATGTCGAAGCCGTCGGTGTTGCCGTAGACCGCGGTCACCGGCGCGATCGCCTCGAGCTCGGTCAGCAGCTCCACCGGGCCGATGTCGCCGGCGTGGAGGATGTGATCGACCTCGGCGAAGGCCTCGAAGACCTCGGGGCGGAGCAGGCCGTGGGTGTCGGAGATGACGCCGAGCCTCACCCCTCCCACCGCCTCCCCACCTCGGCCTCGATGCCGAACTGGTCGAGGATCCGCTGCACCACGAAGTCCACCAGCTCCCCGATGCGCTCCGGCCGGTGGTAGAACCCCGGGGCGGCGGGGAGGATCGTCGCGCCCGCCTCCGCCGCCGCCACGAGGTTCCGGAGGTGCACCAGCGAGAGCGGCGTCTCCCGCGGCACCAGCACCAGCTTGCGGCCCTCCTTGAGTGTCACGTCGGCGGCGCGCTCCACCAGCGAACGGCTGGTCCCGTGCGCCACCGCCGCCGCGGTGCCCATCGAGCAGGGGCAGATCACCATCCCGCGGGTCCGCTGGGAGCCCGAGGCCGGGAGCGCGCCGCGGTCGCCGTCGGGGAAGAGCGTGACGCTCGACCAGTCGCCGGTGGCGGCCTCGAGAGCCTCGAGCGACTCGATGCCGCACTCGTCGCGGAGGAGCCGCAGCCCGTGCCCCGAGACGATGAGCCAGGTCGGCACCTCCTCCCGCACGAGCACCTCGAGCAGCCGCACCGCGTATGGCGCGCCGGAGGCGCCGGTGATGGCGAGGACGAGCGGGAACTGGCTCACCGGCCCCTCCGGTTCGGGGTGGGGGACCGCACCGGGTGCCGGGGCGGCGGGGGTGCCTTGGGCCCCGGCGGCTTGCCCGGGCCGGGCCTCCGGCCAGCGGCCGTCCGATCGTGCCGCCTTCCCGGCATCCCGCCGTCCCGTCGTCCCGTCGTGCCGCCCTTCACAGCAGCCGGTCCGCGAGGGCGAAGACGAACACCGTGCCCGAGAGGATCGCGTTCATGTTGAAGAATGCCGCGCCGAGCTTCGAGAGGTCGTCGGCACGGACCAGCTGGTGCTCGTACACCAGCAGTCCCGCGGCCACGACCAGCCCGGCGTAGTAGACCACCCCGAACCCCGCGCCCCAGCCGAAGAGCGCGAGCGCCGGGATCGTGACCCCGTGCAGCAGCTTCGCCAGCAGGATCGCGCGCCGCACGCCGAGCCGCACCACCGCGCTCCGGAGACCCTGCGACCGGTCGAACTGCTCGTCGGGCAGGGCATAGAAGATGTCGAACCCCGCCACCCACGTCGCCACCGCCACGGTGATCGCCCCCAGCACCCACCACGGCTCGCTCCACCGCCCCGTGACTGCCAGCCATCCCCCCACCGGCGCGATGGCGAGGCTCATCCCGAGCCACAGGTGGGGCCAGTGGGTGAAGCGCTTGGTGAGCGGGTAGAGCGCCACCCAGCCGAGCGCCGCGGGTGCGAGGAGCCGGGTGAGCGGGTTGATCGCCGCGGCGGCGGCCAGGAAGACCACGCCGGCCACGGCCACCGAGGCCCACGCCTGGGGCAGGCTCAGCTGCCCCTGGGGCAGCGGCCGGAGCCGGGTCCGCGGGTTCGCCGCGTCGAACCGGAGGTCGGCGATCATGTTGAGGCCCAGGGCCACCCAGCGCGCCGCGGTGAAGGCCACCACCACCAGCAGCACCAGGCGCCAGCCGACCGGGGCGTGGACCGAGGCGGCGACCACGCCCAGCAGCGCGAACGGCAGGGCGAAGAGCGTATGGGGGAACTTGACGAAGTTCAGGTACCGCACGGCGAGCGAGCGGCCGGCGATGACCTGCCCGTCGGGAGGGGCGGTTGCGGTCACGGGGGAAAGCTACCCCGCCCGGCACGGGGGGGAAGGCAGGGCCTTCACGCGGGCTTCATTCCCTTTGGGGGCGGAATGCGTAGCTTGTCCGGACCCCCAGCCCGGAGCAGCCCCGATGCCCGACCGCGACCAGATCGTCGCCGCGATCCGCGCGAGCGGGAACTTCCAGTCCGAGGTGCGTTATGTCGGGCGCGGCGGCTACGTCGTCGCCGACTCGCCCCGCCTGTTCAAGCACCTCGAGCGCGGCCTGGTCCGCGTCGTCTTCCCGACCACGGCCACCGAGGTGAGCGAGGGCACCGTCGTCGCGATGGTCTGCCTCTGGGACTCGAACGAGGGCTACAACATCTACGCCCACACCATCTGCGCCGGCGGCGGAGTGAACATCCTGCTCCG
>DATIBS010000182.1:0-4194 GCA_035457305.1 Gemmatimonadales bacterium | reverse complement strand
GTTAGAGCGCCACGTTGACATCGTGGAGGTCACAAGTTCGAGTCTTGTAGCGCCCATTCCCGCCCGGGCTCATAGCTCAATTGGATAGAGCATCTGACTACGGATCAGAAGGTTGGGGGTTCGAGTCCCTCTGAGCCCGCTCGTCACATCGTACGGGGCGTAGCGCAGTCCGGTTAGCGCGCCTGCTTCGGGAGCAGGAGGTCCCCGGTTCAAATCCGGGCGCCCCGATGGATCACGACCGAGCCCTGCAGCGCCCCACGCTGCAGGGCTTTGTCGTGCCGCCGCCTGGAGACTCCGGCGAGTTCCAGGCCGCTTCGTTACCGAACCTAGACATTGCGGCAGGTACGAACTGGTATAGTCACTGCAGCGGCGCTTGGCCAGCCGCGCGGGTGTCCGGGCCCGGCAACTCCTCCCTCCGGAAGTCCAGCCAGAGAACCGGTCCGTCGCGCGCCAGCAGCCGACGCTCGGGGAACCGTAGCCGGAATCACGCTCGGCTTGCGGAGGGCCCATGCATCCGACACGGATCGTTCGCCCGGTGGCGCGCCGCCTCCTGGTGGTGCTGCTGTTCCTCACCGGCGCCTGCACCAGCTGGCACGTTGAGACCATGCCGCCGGCCGAGCTGGTGGCCGAGCGGAAGCCCGAGCAGGTCCGCGTCCGGTTGGTGGACCGATCGCGGCTCGTGCTCTTCACGCCCGCCGTCCTGGGCGACTCCCTCGTCGGCACGGTGGACGGCGGCAGGAGAACCGTGGCACTCGCCGAGGTCAACGAGATCGCGGTGCGGCGCGGGAACGCCCTGGGGACCGTCGGGTTCGTCGGCGCCCTGGTTGCCGCTTCGTTCGCGACGCTGTTGATCCTCCTGATCATCTCCGGGGGCCCCTCAAGCTGAGCCCGGACCCGGAAATGCACTGACCGAGGCGGCCCGGACGCGCCGCCGCGGAGGCGTCAGCCCCCACCGGTGCGCGCTGCCCCCTCCCCCGTCGCCACCGGCAGCGCCTCCCGCCGGCTCCAGTCGAGGTAGCTGCCGTCGTACATCCGCACCACGTAGCCGAGGCGCCGGGCAACGAGATAGAGATGGCTCGCCTGTACCCCCGTGCGGCAGTACGTGACGACGGTGTCGCCCGGCTCGGCGCCCGCGGCGACGAAGAGCGCGCCGAGCCGCGCGGCGTCCACCAGCCGCGGGTCCACGTCGGACACGATCGTCTCCTTCCAGAAGAGGCTCGCCGCCCCGGTGATGTGCCCGGGGCGTTCGACCCCCTCGCCCGCCTTGTCGCCGGAGTACTCGTCCGCCGGCCGCGCGTCGAGCATCGCGACCCCGGGCGCTTGCAGCCGCTCCGCCACCCAGGCCGCACCGACCACGAGGTCCGGCCGTGGCCGCGCCGTGAGCCCGCCGGCGGCGGGGGCCGCCGCCTGGGCGTCCCGCGTCACCGGCCGCCCCGCCAGCCGCCAGGCCCCCAGCCCGCCATCGAGCACCGCCACCTGTTCGCCGTGGCCCAGGTAGTCGAGGGTGAAGTACGCGCGAGCGGCCACGAGCGGCTCGCCGTACAGCACCACGCGTGAACCATCGGTCACGCCGACGGACTCGAACACCGAATCGAGCGTGGCCGGCTCCGGCAGCTCGTTCGGCACCCCGTCCCGTTCCACGACGATCGCGCCGAGCGGCAGGAACTGCGCACCGGGGACGTGCCCCGCGTCGTATTCGTTGCGGTCGCGAGCCACGTGCAGCACCACCGTGCCGGCGTCGGCCAGCGCCGCGGCGAGCAAATCGGGCGTGACGAAGTAGGGCGACACCGTGGCCGAGGGCGGGCCGGCGGACGGGGGCTCGGGCGCAGGACGGGAACAGGCGACGATCGCCGCTACCGCGAGGGCGGCAGGAAGCGCGGCGAGACGGGTTCCCCGGATCATGGCGCCCTCCACGTCTGGTTCCGCCGGTCCACGTCGGGGAAGACCATGTCCGGGTCGATCACCACCCGCACCACCGCGGGCTCGGCGGGGACGGTCACCGTCTGGCGGGTCGCCCCGGCCAGCCAGGCCTCCACCGGGATCTCCATCCGGTCCACCCGTCCGTCCGCGCGGGTGATCGCGAGCCGCGCCGGCAGCGGCATCATCCCGCGGTCCTCGACCGTGATCTCCACCCGGTCGCCGGACCGCGTCACGCCGGCGATCGCCTGGTCCATCGTCCAGGTCTCGAAGGCCCAGCTCCGCCAGAACCAGTCGAGGTCGCGGCCGCTCACATCCTCGAAGGTGGCGAAGAGGTCGTACGGCTTCGGGTGCCGGAAGCGCCAGCGCGCCGCGTATTCCCGCCAGGCGCGCTCGAAGACGGGCCGACCCAGGAGCTCCCGGAGCGTGACCAGCATCGTGGCCGGCTTGAAGTAGCTCGCGATGCCGAAGGCCATCCCGTCGGCGTACTTGTCCCCGTGGACCATCAGCGCGCCCTCGCGGCGGGCCTGCGCCACCGAGAGATAGATGGCCCGGTTCTGCCGCTCGTCGTCGATGCGGCCCCGGTAGAAGTCGGCGATGCCCTGGCTCTGGTTGAACTGGGTGAGCCCCTCGTCCATCCAGCTGTGGCGTTTCTCGTCCGAGCCCACCAGCATCGGGAACCACATGTGCCCGATCTCGTGCACCGTGACTTCGTACATGCTGAGCGAGTCCCAAGTGCCGCCGAGGCAGGTCAGCATCGGGTACTCCATCCCGCCGCAGCTGTTCGGTCCCTCCACCGCCGTCATGTGGGGATAGGGATACGGCATCACCGATCGGGAAAGGAACTCCACCGAGTGCCGGCCGTAGCGCGCGTTCTCCCCCCAGTACGACTTGCGCCCCTCCGGCGTGAAGAAGGCCTGCACCAGGCTCGTGTCGGGACGGCCGTCACCCTGCACGTCGCCCACCACGGCGTGCGTGGCGTCCCAGACCCAGACGCTGGAGGCGCCCCAGGTGAAGTCACGCACGCTGTCGGCCACGAACCGCCAGGTGAGCCGGCCGTTCCTGCCCCGCGTCGTGGCCCGGCCGGCCCCACGCTCGGCCTCGGCCACCACGTGGACGATCGCGGTGTCGCTCCGCGCGGCGGCGAGGCGCCGCCGGGGGCCCTCGGCGAGCACCTCGCGCGGATTCTGCAGCGTGCCGGTGGCCGTCACCAGCCAGCCCGCCGGCACCGTCAGCGCCACCTCGTACCGGCCGTACCCCATGTAGAACTCGGCCTGGCCCAGGTAGGGGTCCGTCTGCCACCCGACGACGTCGTCGTACACCGCCATCTGGGGGTACCAGTAGGAGACGACGTACACCGGCCCCGTTTGCCCGCCGCGGGGCGCGCCCTCCGGCGGCACCGGAACGCGCCAGGCCAGCTCGAGCTCGACCGACCCACCGGGAGGGAGCGGAGCCGGGAGGCGGATCCGCATCACGGTGCCGTCCACGTGGTATCCGGGGGTGTCGGTCGCCGCGGAGGCGGGGAGCACCCGCCCCTGCGCCGCGACGCGGGAGAACGCCACCGGGGCGGTCCGCGGAGTCGAATCGTTGGTCGGCGCGCCCGGCGCGAAGATGTTGGCCAGGACCTGGAGGTAGACCTCGCCGAGGGTGTCGGGCGAGCGGTTGTGGTACCGGATCGTCCCCCGCCCGGTGAGCATCGCGGTGGCGGTGTCGAGCTCGGCCGTGATGCGGTACTCGGACCACTGCTGCCAGTACCGCGGACCCGGGCGGCCGGCGGTCGTCCGCGTGCCCCGCTCCACGGCGCGCTGGAACTCGGGGCTCGGCTCGACCGGCGGGATCGGGTCGCGCACGCGGGCCGGCGGCTCCGGAGCAGGAGCGGGTGCGGGGACCGCGGCCGGAGCGGGTGAGCTGGCAGGCGCGGGCGCGGTGCGGGCGGCGGGCGCGCACGCGGCGGCCAGGGCGACGAGGAGCAGGGCGCGGGGTCTGGCAGGGAGCAGACGGAGGGCCGGCATGATCGTTCCGTTCGAGATGGGCCCGGCGGGACGAGGGCGCCCGCCGGTCCACCAAACCTAGTCGGGTGGGTCGGGAGAACGCCCGCGAGCCGTGGCTCCGCGGCGCCGCGCCCGCTTGCCGGGCGCCCGCCGCCCCGCTATCCTACCCTCCCGCCCGGAATCCCGGGCCAGCGCGCCGGTAGCTCAGCTGGATAGAGCGTTGGCCTCCGGAGCCAAAGGTCACAGGTTCGAATCCTGTTCGGCGCATCCCGGATGCAGCAGCGCC
>DATIBS010000181.1:0-24473 GCA_035457305.1 Gemmatimonadales bacterium | reverse complement strand
GAGCCGGCTCCGCAGCGCCAGCTTCTCCAGGACGTTGTGCACGTGACTCTTGACCGTGTGCACCGCGATGTGAAGGCGGGTCGCGATCTGCTTGTTGCTCAGCCCTTCCCCCAGGAGGTCGATGATCTGACGCTCCCGCTGGGTCAGCCGCACGGCCTCGAGGATCCGGCCCTTGGGCTTGCTGATCGCGTTGAGTGCGATCTGCGTGAAGAGGGAGTTGGTGAGGGCCATCGGCAGGACCTGGAGGCCACTGGCCACGGCGCGGATCGTGGCGAAGAATTCCTCGAACGAGGCGTCCTTCATGATGAAGCCGGACGCCCCCGCCCGGACGTACTCGAAGACATCCTCCTGGATGGGGAGGAGGCCCATCACGATCACCCTGGCCGCGGGCACCTCCTTCGTCACGGTCTCGGTCAGGTTGAGGCTGTCGTGGGCCTCGAGGCCGAAGTCGAGGAGGACCACGTCCGGCTTGGCCTCCCGCACCTTCTTCATCGCCTCGTCCACGTCCGCGGACGCCGCCAGGACCTTGAACCCCGGCTGGGAGCGGATGAGCGCCGCGATGCCTTCCCGCAGCAGCCGGTTGTCGTCAATGAGTACGAGCGCGATCGGGCGGACCTTCGCGGGGCGGGCCTGCGGTGCACGGGGTGCCTTGCGTGGCAGCTTTCCTGTCACGGCGGTTCCGTTGGTGTCCTGGTGGACGATGTGAAAAGGTGGGGCTCAAATGCGCCCGCGGACTCGCGGTCGCTATTACCACTCATTCATGATATACTCCAGCGCTACACACCGCCAGACTCGAATCCAGGGTCACCGCGGCTCTCCCGAAGGCAACCCCATGGTACGGCTCCGGATACACCAGATCATGAAGACCAGGCGGATTTCCGCCTACGCGCTCAGCAAGGGCGCCAACCTCAGCTACCCCAGCGCGTATCGGCTCTCCCGGACCGGGGGTGCCTTCGGGCGGCTTCACGCCGAGACCCTCAACGCGCTCTGCAGCTACTTCCGGGTACAGCCCGGCGCATTGCTCGAGTGGGTTCCGTAGGTCAGCGTCCGGGTCCCCGGGTGCAAGCGGGCCCCGCGCCGGATGGCGCGGGGCCCGCTCGCGTGACCCTCGACGCTCGACCCTCGAGCGCCTCACCCCCCCACGGCCGCCCGAACCTGCTCCGCCAGCTGGCGCACCATCGCGGGCACCTCCGAGCGATCGCCGGGCCCCGCGGAAACCGTCTTCACCGCCCGCCCCGACTTCACGTCGATGACCCGCGCGTCGAGCCGGATCTTGCCGAAGTGGTCCATGAAGGTCCCCGCCACGACGTGGGTGGCGCCGAGCGCCGCGCCGACCTTGGCCGCGCTGCCCGCATCCATCCGCCCCTCGGTCCCCCGGGAGACCCCGGCGAGCGCGCGCTCGAGGTCGGCACCCGACACCGGCCGCGCGAGCCCGGCGAGCTCCCGGGTGAGCGACGCCGCCAGCTCGCGCTCCATCGTCCCGGTGTCCGCGCCACCGCGCGCGAACGCCCCGCCACTCTGGAAGGGCAGGATGGCGACGCTCGGCGACTGCGCCGCCGCCTGCCCAGGCAGCGCGAGCAGGGCCATCGTCAGGGCCATCCGCATCGTCCGCATCGTCGAGCTCCTCATTCGAGGGTGACCGTCACACCTTCGCGCGCTGCCGCCAGCTCCACGCCGGCGGTCGCCGCCGCCCCTTCGGCCCGCGCCACGTATGCATCCAGCGCGTCGTCGTCCAGCGCAGGGTCGTAATGATACAACGTCAGCTTCCTCACTCCCGCCTCGCGCGCCAGCCCGATGGCCTGCACCGCGGTCGAGTGTCCCCACCCACGCCGCACGGGCCAATCCTCTTCCCGCCACATCGCATCGTGGATCATCAGGTCCCCATCTCGCACGAAGCGGACCAGACTGGCCCGCCAGGCTGACAGGTCAGTGTCGGTACCGTCGCCCAATTCGTTGTCGGTGATGAAGATGAGGGACTTGCCCGAGCCGGGCTCGAGGATCCGGTAGCCGTAGGTGACCACCCCGTGATGCACCCGGAAGGCCAGGACTGCGAAGCCGTTGACCTCGAATCCGCGCTCGGTGACCTCCGAGACCTCCAGCCGTCCTGCCAGCGCCTCGGGCCCAACCGGGAAGTACTCCGGCGCGAGCAGCCGCTCGATCGTGGCCTTGAGCGGCACCCGTCCCTGCGACGGGCCCATGAGGCGCAGCACGCCGCCCGCCCGGTAGAGCGCCGGGTGCAGCGTGAGGCCCTGGATATGGTCCCAGTGCGTGTGGGACAGGAGGACGGTCGTGTCGTCCCGCGCGGAGGCGTCGGCGCGCGCCGCCGCGAGCAGCCCGGTGCCGGCGTCGAGGAAGATCCGCCCCGCGGCCCCGCGCACCTCCACACACGGCGTGTTGCCGCCATAGCGGACGGTGCCGGGGCCCGGCACCGGTGTGGAGCCGCGCACGCCCCAGTAGGTCAACCGCATCGCGCCGGCTCCTGGCCAGGGGAAGGGACCCCTCCCCGATACCGCCCCCCGGACACCGGCGCCGTGCGCCGGATCACGCCCGCCGGGCTGCCGTGAGGAGGGCGGCCCGGTCGCGGATGATGATCTCCTTCCGCGAGACCGCGAGGACCTCGCCGTCCGCGAGCTGGCGCATCGTGCGGGAGACGGTCTCCCGGCTGGTGCCGACCATCTGCGCGATGGTCTGGTGGGTGAGCCGCTTCGTGATCCTGACTCCGTCCTCCTCGTCCGCCATCCGGAGGAGGAGGTCGGCCACGCGGCCGTTCACGTCGAGCGTGATGAGGTTCCGGATCTGGTCGTCCGCCCGCCGGAGCCGCTGGGACACCTCGCGGAGCAGCGCGAGGGACAGGTCGGGCGACTCGCGGAGCCGCTGCTCGAAGTCGCGGCGATGGAGGACGAGGAGGCGCGCGTCCTCCAGCGCGATCACGTGGGCCGAGCGGGGCTGCCCGTCGAGCAGCGCCATCTCGCCGAACACCATCCCGGGGCCGAGCACCGAGAGGATGACCTCCCGGCCGTCCTCGGCGATGAGCACCACCTTCACCTGGCCACTGGCGACGACGAAGAGGGCGTCGCCCGGATCGTTCGCGAAGACGATGATGTTGCCGCGGGTGAACGTCCGCTCGCGGAGCAGGCGGCCGAGCGCGAGCCGCTCCTCGGCCGGGAGGCCGGCGAACAACGGCGCGGCGGCCAGCGGGTCGGCGGCCACCGGGCCGGAGGGTGAGATGGAAGTCATTGGCGATACGTTACTTGTCGCGGACGCGGGGTGTCAACTCGGGCGGCGCGGGCCACTGGACGCAAGTGCCTGCCATGATTAGCTTTCCGGGCTCAGTTGACCGGTGAACCCTGGCCCATCGGGGGCCTCGGCGACCCGGGACAGGACCCAAGGAGCCGTCCGTGAAGCCCGACATGCATCCCCAATACCGCGTCCTCGATGTGGTGTGCGCCTGCGGCAACAAGTTCACCACCCGCTCGACGTCCACCAACATCCACGTCGAGGTGTGCGCCCAGTGCCACCCGTACTTCACGGGCAAGCAGCGCCTGCTCGACACCGCCGGCCGGGTGGACCGCTTCCGCAAGCGCTACCAGGGCTCCGAGAGCGCCCAGGGCTGAGCGATGGAGGCCCGACTCCGCCAGGCGCTCGCGCGGGCGGAGGAGGTGGGCCGCGCGCTCGCCGACCCCGCCACCGCGCAGGACCCGGCCCGGCTGACGCAGCTGGGCCGGGAGCACACCCGCCTCGACCCGATCGTCCGCACCCACGAGCGGCTGGCGAAGCTCCGCGACGAGCTCGCGCAGGCGCGCGAGCTTGCGCGGGAGCCGGATCCGGAAATGGCCGAGCTGGCCCGGGCCGACGTCGAGCGCATCGCGCCCGAGGTCGAGGCGCTCGAGGCCCGGCTGCACGAGCTGCTCCTCCCCCGCGATCCGCACGACGACCGCGACTGCATCGTCGAGATCCGCGCCGGCACCGGCGGGGACGAGGCAGCGCTCTTCGCCGCCGAGCTGCAGCGGATGTACACGCGCTTCGCCGAGCGCCGCGGGTTCCGGGTCGAGCCGATCACGCTGAGCGAGGGCAACCTCGGTGGGCTCCGCGAGGCGGTCTTCGCGGTGCGCGGGCCGGAGGCCTACGGGCTCTTCCGCCATGAGGCCGGGGTGCACCGGGTCCAGCGCGTGCCGGTCACCGAGCAGCAGGGCCGGATCCACACCTCCGCCGCCACCGTGGCCGTGCTCCCCGAGGCGGAGGACGTGGACGTGAAGATCGACCCGAACGAGCTCAAGATCGACGTGTTCCGCTCCTCCGGCCCCGGCGGCCAGTCGGTGAACACCACCGACTCCGCGGTGCGCATCACCCACCTCCCGAGCGGGGTGGTCGTGAGCCAGCAGGACCAGAAGAGCCAGCTGCAGAACAAGCTCAAGGCGATGGAGGTGCTGCGGGCCCGCCTGCTCGACCGGATGATCTCGGAGCAGGAGGCGGCCCGGAGCCGAGAGCGCCGGGCGATGGTCGGCACCGGCGACCGCTCGGCCAAGATCCGCACCTACAACTTCCCCCAGAGCCGGATCACCGACCACCGGATCAACTACTCCGTCCACAACCTGCAGGATGTCCTGGACGGACGGCTCGACGAGCTGGTGGACGCGGTCCGGATGGCCAGCCGCCGCGAACTGCTCGAGGTGCCCGACGCTCCCGTCGGCTGAGCCGCTGCGCGAGGCCCGCGCGCGGCTCGCCGCCGCGGGGGTGGCCGACCCGGCGCGGGAAGCCCGGTGGCTCGCCGAGGCGGCGGGCCTGCCGGGACCGGACGCGGAGGCGCGGTTCGAGGCCCTCGTGGCCCGCCGCCTGGCCGGCGAGCCGCTCGCCTACGTGACCGGCCTCGCGGGATTCCGCCGGCTCATCCTCCGGGTGGACCGCCGGGTGCTGATCCCCCGGCCGGAGACCGAGGGCCTGGTCGAGCTGGTGCTGCGCGAGGCCCCGACCGGGCGGGTGGTGGACGTGGCCACCGGGAGCGGGTGCATTGCCCTCGCCCTGGCGGACGAGGGGCGCTACTCCGAGGTGGTGGCCACCGATGCCAGCGCAGCCGCGCTCGAGGTGGCGCGGGCCAACGCCACCCGGCTCGGGCTGCCGGTGTCGTTCCTTGCCGGCGATCTCCTGGCCCCGCTTGCCGGCCGGCGGTTCGATGCGGTGGTGTCGAACCCCCCCTATCTTTCCGGGGCGGAGCATGCGGCGCTGGACCCGTCGGTGCGGGACTGGGAGCCGGCGGGCGCGCTCGAGTCGGGTCCCGAGGGGATGGACCATACCCGCCGGCTGCTCGGCGGCGCGCGCGCGGTCCTGGCGCCCGGCGGACTCCTGGCGCTGGAGGTGGACGAGCGCCGCGCCGCCCTCACGGCGGCAGAGGCCAAGCGCCTCGGGTGGGAGCGGGTGACGATGACCGATGACCTCTTCGGCCGCGCGCGGTACGTCCTGGCGCGCGCAGGAGCCACAGCGTGATCTTCGACAAGGCGCAGGAACTTGGCCGCGTCATCGGCCAGAGCGACGAATACAAGGCGCTCCGCCGGGCGGAGTCGGGCCTCCGTGACGACCCGGACACCGTGGCCAAGCTGGAGAAGATCCAGACGCTCGCGGCCGAGGTGGAAAAGGCGATCGCCCAGGGGCAGATGCCCGAGCCGGCCACGGCGCAGGCCTACGAGGCCGCGGTGCGCGACCTCGAGGTGAGCCCGATCGGCCAGGCCTATGTGGTGGCCCGCGCCAACTTCGACAAGCTCATGCAGCGGGTGAACGAGCAGATCGGTCAGGGTATCGAGCGCGGCGCGCAGAGCGGGATCATCACCCTCTCGTGAGCGCGCGAGGGCGGGGGCGGTTCGTCGTCCTCGAGGGACCGGAAGGGGCGGGCAAGTCCACCCTCGCCGCCCGCCTCGCCAGCAGGCTGGCCGGGGCCGGCGTCCCGTGGATCGCGGTGCGGGAGCCGGGTGGCACGCCGGTGGCGGAGGCGGCCCGCCGGGCCCTCCTGGAGGACCACCCGGCGACGGCGGTCGCCGAGCTCTTCCTCTTCCTCGCCGCGCGGGCGGACCTGGTCGCGGCGGTGATCCGGCCGGCGCTGGCCGAGGGGAAGCTGGTGCTCGCCGACCGGTTCGAGCTCTCGACCGAGGCGTACCAGGCGGTCGGCCGCGGACTGGACGCGGGGTTCGTCCACGCCGCGAACGCCGCGGCCACCGGCGGGCTCCGGCCCGACCTGACGCTGATCCTCGACCTGCCGGACGGGGTCGGGCGGCAGCGCCAGCTGGCCGGGGGCAAGGCCGGGGACCGGCTCGACCGCGAGGCGGAGGAATTCCATCGCAGGGTGGCGGCGTTCTACCGTGCCGTGGGGGGACCGGGGGTCGTCCACCTGGATGCGAGCCGGCCGCTCGACGAAGTGGCGGAGGCGGCGTGGGGGGCGATCGAGAAAGTCGCGAGTCACGAGTCGTGAGTCGCGAGAAGGCTGCCTCACCGGCGACTCGCGACACGCGACTCGCGACTCGCGACCAGTGACTAGGGGTCGAAACATGCGCAACCGCTGGCTTCCCACCTTCCTCGTCGCCGCCGTCAGCTTCCTGACCGGGGGCTGGCTGCTGCAGCGCGCCCTGCCGGCCGGGACCGTGGTCGGCGATGCCGAGTTGTTCCAGGACGTGCTGTCGCAGGTCGAGGCGAACTTCGTCGATTCGCTGGGCGAGGACGCGCTGTTCCGCAAGGCCACCGACGGGATGCTCGAGCAGCTCGGCGACCCGTACACGGTGCTCCTCACGGGCGAGGACCTGCAGGACCTGACCGAGGCCACCACCGGGAACTACGCCGGCCTCGGCATCCAGATCGACGTGCGCGACGGGTGGATCACCGTGGTGGCTCCGTTGCCCGACTCGCCTGCGGAGCGCCTGGGCCTCCAGACCGGCGACCAGATCATCGAGGTGGACGGCGTCTCCACCGAGGGCTGGTCCACCGACCGGGCGCTCAGCACGCTCCGGGGCACGGCGGGATCGCTGGTGAAGATCGTGATCCGCCGGCCGGGGCAGGCGGACCTGCTGCCCTTCGAGATCCGCCGGGCCGAGATCCACGTGCGCTCGGTCCAGCCGGGCACGCTGTTCGACGGCGGCGTGGGATACGTGAGCCTGAACCCGGTGTCGGAGACCTCCGGCCGGGAGCTGGCCGCGGAGATCCAGTCGCTCCGGGGCAAGGGGATGAAGGCGATGGTGCTCGACCTCCGGGGGAACCCGGGCGGGCTGCTGGAGCAGGGGGTGGAAGTCACGGACCTCTTCCTCGACCCGGGGCAGGAGGTGGTGGCCACCCGCGGCCGCACCCGCGGCTCGACCCGCACCTTCGCCGACCGGCGGCCGCAGCAGTGGGCCGACCTCCCGATCGTGGTGCTGGTGGACGAGGGTTCGGCGAGCGCCGCCGAGATCATCGCCGGCGCGCTGCAGGACCACGACCGCGCCGTGGTGGTCGGCACGCCGACCTTCGGCAAGGGCTCGGTGCAGACCCTCTTCCCGATCCGGGAGGGGGCGATGCTCAAGGTGACCACCGCGCGCTGGTACACGCCGAGCGGACGGAGCATCCAGCGGGAGGCGAAGAACACCGAGGAGCAGGTGGACCAGGTGCTGCGCGACGCCGCGGGGGTCGTGGACTCGGCCGCCGCAGCCGACACCGCGGGCCGGCCGGAATACCAGACCGACGGCGGCCGGACGGTGCGGGGCGGCGGCGGGATCGTGCCGGATCTCATCGTGCGGCGCGACACGCTGACCCAGGCCGAGCGGGGGTTCATCGAGGCCCTGGGCTCCGACTTCGCCCGGTATCGCGACGTGCTCACCTCCTACGCGCTGGAGCTCAAGGAGAAGGGCGGGCCGGCGAGCGAGGCGTTCACCGTGAGCCCCGAGATGCGCGCCGAGGTGCTGCGGCGCCTCCGCGCCCGCGGGGTGGAGATGGACGACGCCACCTTCGCGCAGTCGGGGCGGTTCGTGGACGAGCAGATCGGCTACGAGGTGGCCCGGTACGTCTTCGGCCGGCCGGCGGAGTTCCGGCGGCGCGTCGGGGATGACCGGCAGGTGGCGAAGGCGCTGGAGCTGCTCCGCCGCGCCCCCACCCCGAAGGGGCTGATGGAGCTGACCATGGCGGCGGCGGAGGGCTGCCGGGAGGGGTGCTGAGCCCCGCCGTGCCGCCCAGACCCGGTCGCGAGTCGCGAGTCGCGAACCGGGAGAGCACCGGCAGCGCGGCCGTGGCGATCGTCGGAGCGGGGCGGATGGGGCAGGGGCTCGCCCTCGGCCTTCTCGGCGCCGGGCACCACGTGGCCCTCCTGAGCCGCGCCCCCCACCCGGTCGCCCCCTCGCTCCGTCAGGCCACGGAGCCGTGGGGCGCAGTCATTCCGGCGGCCGACGTGGTGATCCTCGCCGTTCCCGACGACGTGATCGGGCAGGTCGCACAGCGACTGGCGCTGGGACACGGCATCGGGGAGCGCCACGTCGTGCTCCACCTCTCGGGACGGCTCGACGCCGCCGCGCTCCGGCCGCTCCAGGGCAGCGGGGCGGCCCTCGGCTCCTTCCACCCCCTCCAGACCGTGGCCGACCCGGTGGCCGCCCCGGCGCGCCTCCGCGGAGCCCACGCGGCGCTCGAGGGCGAGCCCCGCGCCGTGGCCGCGGGCCGCTTGCTCGCCGCTGCGCTCGGGCTGGTGCCGGTGGTGCTCGGCGGGGCCGGGAAGGTGCTGTACCACGCCGGGGCGGTGATGGTGGCCAACTACACGGTGACGCTGGTGGGCGTGGCCGAGCGGCTGGCGCGGGCGGCGGGCGTGCCGACGTCGCTGGCGGAACGGCTCTACCTGCCGCTCCTCCGTGGCGCGCTGGAGAACCTCGAGGAGCTGGGCCCGGCGCGCGCGCTCACCGGCCCGGTCCGGCGCGGCGATGACGGCACCATCCGGGCGCACCTCGCGGCGCTCGAAGCCGGGGATCGCGCACTCTACGCCGCCCTGGGCCGGGCGGCCCTGGCGCTGGCACGGGAGGCGGGGCTGGAGGAGGCGCGGGCGAAGGCGGTGGGGAGGGCGCTGGGAGGGTAGTCGGACGGTCGGACAGTCGGACCATCCGGCCGCGCGACATCCCGACTGTCCGACTGTCCGACCGTCCGACCGTCCGACTGCTATCCCTCCACCACCCTGGCCCCGCGCGGCACCTCGAAGACGAAGGTCTTCGCCCCCACCGGGGCGTTCGGCTTGAGGCCGGTGAGGTCGATGGTGCGGAGCGAGCCCCCGGGCTCCCGTACCTCGAGGCGACGGGGCAGGGCGTCGGCCCGGTCGAGCCAGACGACCGCGCGGGTGAACGGCATTCCCTCCTCGCGGGGGACCATCTCCACCACGTCGACCGCGCGCCCGCCGATCCGGTCGGCGCGGATCCACTTGACCCGATAGCGCTCGGTGGGCCGGTCGAGGATCCAGGCGAGGACGTTGAAGCCGTAGGTGGGCCGCGCCGGCACCGGCATGCGGATCACCTGCCCGGGCGCGGTGCTCGGGGTGTAGATCCAGAGGTGGCGCCCATCCATCACCACCGCCTCCCCGGCGGGATCGGTGAACCGCATCGCCAGCCGGTCACTGCCCGCCTGCCAGACCCGGCCCTCGCTCAGGAGCAGCCCCACCATCGGGTCGTCGATCCGCTGGGTGAACGCCGCCTCGAGCGAGGTGAGCCGCCGGTAGGCCTCGGCGGCGCGGGAGACGACGGCCTTCCCGTCGGGCGCGCCCGGCTGCGCCGCGGCCGTTCCCGCGAGCAGCAGGGAGGTCACGAGGGCGCCGAGGACCTGCCGCCCGCGACTCACGGCCGCACTCCCGCCGGCTCCGCCATCCGCCGCCCGATGGCCTCGGCGATGGCGCGCGCCTCGACCATCAGCCGCTCGAACTGCGGTGGGTGGAGGCTCTGCGCCCCGTCGGAGCGGGCCGCGTCCGGGTCGGGATGGACCTCCACCAGCAGCCCGTCGGCGCCCGCCGCCACGGCGGCGCGCGCCATCGGGGTCACCATGTCGCGCCGGCCGGTGCCGTGGCTCGGGTCGGCGATGATGGGGAGGTGGGAAAGCTCGCGGATGACCGGGATCGCACTCAGGTCGAGCAGGTTGCGCGTGGCGGTGTCGAAGCCCCGGATGCCGCGCTCGCAGAGGATGACGTCGGGATTGCCCTCGGCGAGGATGTACTCCGCCGAGAGCAGCAGCTCCTGGATGGTGGCCGAGATGCCGCGCTTGAGCAGCACCGGCTTGCCGCAGCGCCCCGCCAGGCGGAGCAGCGGGTAGTTCTGCATGTTGCGGGCGCCGATCTGCACGATGTCGGCCACGGCGGCCACGGCGGCGAGCCCCTCGGCGTCCATCGCCTCGGTGACGAGGAGGAGCCCGGTCTCCTGCCGCGCGCGCGCCAGGAGCTCGAGCCCGGGCCGGCCGAGGCCCTGGAAGGCGTAGGGGGAGGTGCGGGGCTTGTAGGCGCCGGCCCGGAGCACGGTGGCGCCCGCGTCGCGCACCGCGCGGGCCGCGGCGAGAATCTGGGCCTCGCTCTCGACCGAGCAGGGGCCCGCCATCACCACGACCTCGCCGCCGCCGACCGTCAGCCCACCGGGGAGCCGCACCACGGTGGGCTCCGGCTTCCACTCGCGCGACACCTGCTTGTAGGGCTTGGAGACGTGCAGCACCTCCTGCACGCCCTCCAGCCCCTCGAACCGCGTGCCGTCCACCCGGCCGTCGTTGCCGACGAGGCCGACGGTGGTCCGCTGGCGGCCCGGCAGGGGCAGGGCCTGGTATCCCATTTCCTCGATCGCCGACACCACCCGCCCGATCTGCTCCGGCGTGGCGTCCTGGCGCATCACGACCAGCATCTTGGCGTCCGTTCCCTCGTCTGGGTCGCGAGTCGCGAGTCGCGCGCTGCGAGTCACGAGTCGGGCGCCGTCCGGCGCCGCCTTCCTAAAGATACCCCGAACCCCCGTCCCCGCGGCGCGTGCCTCGCAACGCCTCAGACTTCCGCTCGCGCGCCCAGCCGCACGCCCACGATGGTCGAGACCCCCGGCTCCTGCATGGTGACGCCGTACACCGCGTCGGCCGCCTGCATCGTGCGCGGATTGTGGGTGATCACGATGAACTGGGTGCGGTCCTTGAACTCGTCGAGCAGGGTGGTGAAGCGCCCGACGTTGGCGTCGTCCAGCGGGGCGTCCACCTCGTCCATGAGACAGAAGGGGCTGGGCTTCGTCAGGTAGATCGCGAAGAGCAGCGAGGTGGCCACCAGCGTCCGCTCCCCCGAGGAGAGCAGGTGGATCCGCTGGGTCCGCTTGCCGCGCGGTGCCGCGTGGATCTCGATCTCGCTCTCGAGCGGGTCGTCCGGGACGGCGAGTCGCAGGTCGCACTCGCCGCCGCCGAACAGGGTCTGGAACACCTGGAGGAAGTGCCCCCGGATGGCGTCGAAGGTCTCCTGGAACATCGTGCGGGCGGTGGTGTCGATCTCCCGGATGGCCTGGGTGAGGGACTGACGCGCGGCCACCAGGTCGTCCCGCTGGCCCACCAGGAACTCGAGCCGCTTCGTCTCCTCGGCGTGCTCCTCCACGGCGAGCGGGTTGACCGGGCCGATCGCCTCCAGCGCCTCGACGATCCGGACCTCCTCGGCCTCGAGCGCGTCGAGCTCGAGCTCGAGCGGCTCCACCGCCGCCACCAGGTCCTCGAAGGGCCGCCGCCACTCGGCTTCGAGCCGTTCGGTCACGCGCCGCCGCTGGGCACCGACCTCGGAGAGCTCGAGCTGCAGGCGATGGTACTCCTCGTTCATCGTCTCGACCGCCTCCCGCCGGTCGTGCAGCGCGCGATCCGAGGCATCGAGGTCGGACGCCGCATCGGCCAGCGCCTGGTGGGCGTCGGCCGCCGCAGCCTCGAGTTCGAGCACGGCCACCCGCCGCTCCGCCCGGGCGTCGAGCCACTGGGCCTGCTGGGTCTCGAGGCTGGCGGTGTCGGCCTCGAGCCGCCCCAGCTCCGCGGCGAGCGCCACGGCGGAGGTCGAGGCCTCCTCGCCCTGCCTGGCGGCGCGCTCCGCCTTCTCGCGCACGGCGCCCAGCCGGGCCTCGACCTGGGCGAGCTGGACCTGCCAGTGGACCCGGGCCTCCCGGGCCTGTTCCTGCGCCGCCTCGAGCTCGGCCAGGGCGGTGCGGCGCCCGCCGGCCTCCTCGTCGAGCCGCGCCCGGGCCAGCTCGCCCTCGGTCAGCTCGCGATCCACCTCGGCCAGGCGCGTCTCGGCGGCCTGGAGGCGTTCGGTGACCCGGGCGAGGCGCGCCTCGGCCTCGCGCAACTCGCGGCCCAGGTTGCCGGCCACCCGCACCGCGTCCTCGCGCGCCGCCACGGCCTGGCGCTCCGCCTCCCGCGCCCGGTCGGCGGCACTGCTCGCATCGGCGAACGCCTGCTCGATCTCGGCCAGCCGCGCCAGGGTGCCGTCGAGTGCTGCCGTGGCGGCCGCCAGCGCCGCCTCCGTGGCAGCTGATTCCGCCCCGAGGTCGCGCAACTCGGCGCGCCGGCGGAGCGGCCCGGACGGAGCGGCGGAGCCGGCGAGGAGGATCGCGCCATTGGCCCGGCGCAACGCGCGGCCCGACCCGTCCAGCACCCGGGAGCCGCCCAGGATCGCGCGGATCCACCGGGCGGCGTCGTCGTTCTCGGCCCGGAGCCGGCCTCCGAGCGGATCGTCGTCCCCCGGCGCCTGGGCGCCGTGGAGCGGCAGCAGCACGATCGCACCCGGCTGGGCCTCCGCATGCCAGGCACGGATCCGCTCCACCGCGTCATCGTCCCGCACCAGCACCGCGTGGACCCATTCGCCCAGCAGCCGCTCGGCCAACTCGGCGTCGTCCCGGCCGGCACTCACGAAGTCGCTGAGCGGCCCGAGGACGGCGCCGCCGAACCGGTCGCGGGCCGCGAGCAGTGCCGCCGCCCCGGGGGCGAGGCCCACGCGGTCGCGATCCAGCTCCTCGAGGACCTGGCGGCGGGCCACCACCTGCGCCAGCGCCTCTTCCGCCCGGCGGCGGTCGGCCCGCGCCATCGCCTCGTGCTCCCGGGTCTCCGCGACGAGGTGCCGGGCGTGATCCTGCGCGGCGGACGCGGCGCGCAGCAGCTCGGTGCGCCGCCCGGCCTCCTCGGTGGCGGCGCCGCGGCGGGCCTCCGCCTCGGCCAGCTCCTCGCCCAGCCGGGCGCGATGGGCTTCGGCCTGCGCGGCGTGCTCCCGGAGCGAGGCGAGCTCGCCCTCGAGCGCGGTCCGCTCGCCCTCGAGCGCACGCAGCGCCTGGAGCCGGCGCTGCAGCTCCTCCTCCCGGGTGCGCAGCGCCTGCCGCTCCTCGGCGAGGCGGCGGCGGACCTCCTCCTCGGCGGCGGCACGGGACTCGAGCTCGCCGTGAATCCGGCTGAACTCGGCTTCGGCCCCCCGCTGCTCCTCCTCGGCGGCGCTGCGCTCCCGGCGCGCGAGGTCCGCCCGCATCTCCATCTGGCCGCGCTCATCGGCGGCCCGGACCCGCCGCTGGGAGGCGTTGGCCAGCCGCTCGGCGGCGAGGGCGAGATCACCGTCGAGCCGGCCCATCTCCACCCGGACGTCGGCCAGGCGCCGCGCGATCTCGGTCCGCTGTGCCTCGGCCCCGCCCCGCGCGCGGGCGGCCTCGTCGCGGGCGCGCTCGAGCCCGAGCACCTCCTCGCGGGCGGCGGGCAGCGCGCTGGCCAGCTCGCGGTGGCGCTGCTCCATCGTGGCCGCGTCCTCCGCCAGCCGGTCGAGCCGGCGCCGCGCCAGGGTGACCTGGACGGCGTGCTTCTCCTCGGTGAGCCGCACGTGCCGCTCCGCCTTGCCGCGCTGCCGCGCCAGGCTCCGGATCTGGGACTGCACCTCGGCGATCAGGTCCTCGACCCGTTGGAGGTCGTGGCCGGTTTCCTCGAGGCGGCGCTCGGTGGTGTGCTTGCGGTCGCGGTAGAGCCCGATGCCCGCGGCCTCCTCGAAGAGCGAGCGCCGCTCGTCGGCGCGGTCCGAGAGCAGCAGGTCGATCATCTTGGCCTCGATCACGACCCCGGCATCGCTGCCCAGCCCGGTGCCGCGGAGGAGGTCCTGGATGTCGCGGAGCCGCACGTTCGCGCCGTTGAGCAGGTACTCACTCTGGCCGGAGCGGGAGAGGCGCCGCGTGACCTGCACCTCCTGGTAGGCGACCGGGAGGGTGCCGTCGGTGTTGTCGAGGAAGAGCGAGACCTCGGTGACGTTGACCGGGCGGCGAGCCGCGGAACCCTGGAAGATCACGTCCTCCATCTTGCCGCCGCGGAGGAGGCGGGCCGACTGCTCCCCCAGCACCCAGCGCACGGCGTCGGACACGTTCGACTTGCCGCACCCGTTCGGGCCCACGATGGCCGTGACGCCGTCCTCGAAGTCGAGGGAGACGGTGTCGGCGAACGACTTGAAGCCGTTGAGCTCGAGCCGGGTCAGCTTCATGGGGCGGATCCTCGCGGGGTAACGGTCACGGGACGGCCTCGACCTCGGCGGCACCGCCACGCTGGAAGATGAAGGACGGCCGGCCGAGGCCGCGGGCCGCCGCCTCCGCCTCCTCCCGGGTGGCAAACGGTCCCAGCACCACCCGGTGCAAGCCGTCCGCCGAGTCGGGCGGCAGCACGGAGGCCTCGACCCCCGCCCGCCGGAGCTGCTGGGCCAGGTCCTCGGCCCAGGCGGCGTTGTGCGAGCTCGAGAGCTGCAGGAAGAGCCGGCGCTCCGCCGGCGGGGCCGGTTCAGCGTCCGGATCCGCCGCCTCGGCGGCCGGCACCTCGGCCGCCGGCGCGGCCGGCGCCTCGGGCGCGCCGCCGCGGGGCGCAGGTGGCGTCCAGCCGAGCGGCAGCCAGATGTCGGCGGCGCCCCCGGCGACGCGTCCCGCCTCCGGCAGGGTGCCCTCCGCGAGGCTCAGGGCGACCACGTCCGCGCCCTGGCGCGCGACGATCACGCCACCGCCGACCACCGTCGGCAGGTCGGCGGCCCACTCGGCCCGGAACATCCCGGCGACCTCGCGGCGCACCGGGTCCACCAGCCAGATGTCGTCGCCCGTGGCGGCGCGCACCAGCAGCCAGGCGCCGAGCGGGTCGGCCCGGACGGCGCGCCCGGTGCCGGGCAGCTCCACGCTCCCGATCACTTCCTCCCGCTCCCGGTCCACGATGTCGAGCCTCGGCCCGTCGGTCAGGACGTAGGCCCGGTGCCCGGCGGGCGAGAACGCGACGGCCACCGCGCCGCGGCGGAACCGGATCGAGGTGACCTCACCACCCGCCGGGTGCCAGAGCACGAGGGCGGTGTCCGCGGCGACGCCGACGAGGTCGCCCCACTCGGTGACCGCGGCAGGGCCGGCCGGGAGATCGGCGGTCGTGGCGGAGTCGCCCGCGCCGAGCAGCACGGCGCGCGGCTCGGCCCGGTCCGCCAGTGCCAGGAGCTGGCCGCCGGCGGTGCCGTAGAGCGATCCGGCCGGCGGCCGGCCGGCGACCTGGCGGGAGACCCGCCGCGCCACCGCGGTAATGCCGCCCTCGCCATCCACCGCCCAGAGGGTGCGGTCGGGCCCCAGGACGGCCCGACGGGCCTCCGGAAGCACGGGGCGGAGCGTGCCGGTCTCGAGGTCGAGCGCGAGGGCGCCGCCATCAGCGGCCAGGACGAACGCCACCCGCTGGTCGAGGTCGGCGCCGACGGCCGCGGCGAGCTTCGGCAGGCGGGCTCGGGAGCGCCAGTCGAGCCGCGCGAGGCCCGGGAGGGCGTGGAGACGCGCCTCGCCGCCGCCGCGCGGCAGTCGGAGCAGGGAGTATGCGGTGAGGGGCTGCGACGCGCCGTCGAGCCCGCCGGCAGGCCGGTGCGGGTTCCCCCCGGCGCAGGCCGCGAGGCAGAGGGCAAGTGCCGCCGCGCCCGGAAGGTGTGGGCCGTTCACGGCGCAAAGATAGGCGGCCGGTGGGGCGGAGGCCACTCCCCGACCGCCCCCGCCCGGCGCCGCGCCTCAGTACGCCGGGCCGAAGGAGATCGTCCAGTAGGAGCTGATGCCCCGCGCCTGGGGGAAATTCCAGTCGGCCCGGATGAGCATCATGCCGAAGAAGTTCATCCGCAGCCCCACCCCGAGCGTGCTGAGCGGCGTGCGGACGCCGACGGGGTCGTCCCCCGGCTGCCGGCTCCACCGGATGACGTCGCCCTGCTCCCACGCCAGGCCGACGTCGTAGAACAGCGCGCCCTCGAGCGGGGGGAAGAAGGTCACGCCCATCGACGGGTTCACGATCGGGATGCGGAGCTCGAAGTTCGCCACCGCGAGCTCGGTGCCGATCAGCCGGGAGAGCTCGGCGCAGCCCCCCTCGGTGCCGTCGGGGGTCCGGCACTCGTTCCGCTCGTAGGAGCCCTGGGTGTGCCCGCGCAGCAGGTTGGTGCTCCCGAGGAAGAGCAGGAACCGGTCGGCATCGTTGCCCTTGCGCCCGATGTAGAGCAGCCGGGAGGCGAAGACCAGCGGCCCCGGCAGCGGGTCGTAGCGCCGGTAGTCGAAGATCCCCTGGGTGAAGCTCCACCCGCCGAGCGCCGTCATCACCTCGATCCGGGAGCGGCGTCCCCCGATCGGCGTGACCCACCCGTAGAGCGTGTTGTCGTAGACGTGGGCGAGGGTGGGCGCCACGAACGCGGCATCGCCGAGCCCGATCTCCACCAGGCGCGGGTCGGCGGTGGGGAAGCCGGAACCGGGGTCGTACGGTTCCCGGATCTCCAGGATGTCATCCTCGATCCCGGTGACCTGGAACCCCGCCTCGAAGCGCCGGAAGCGGTTCACCGGCCGGAAGGCGATCACCTGCGCCGTGCGGTAGGTCTGGCGCCGCACGTTGGTGACGTAGGTGTTCTGGCCCGGCGCCGGGTCGTCGAAGCGGATCTCGCTCGGCTCGTAAAAGAAATAGGGCTGCTGGCTGATGCTCGCGCCCCACTGGATCCGGTGGCCGAAGTTGGCGTAGCCGGCGTAGAGCTGGGCTTCCTCGATCCGCCCGTTGACGAACGCGGCGATGGTCGCCTGCCGGTTGCCGAGCATGTCGCTGAACTGGACCGCGCTCCCGCCGTAGAAGCCGCCGCCGAAATTGTCCCGGGTGTAGCCGATGCTGGGCCGCGCCGCGTAGTCGAGCGAGAGCTTCGGCTGGTAGGGGACCAGGGTGAACTCGTTGGTGTCGGGGAGCGCGAGCTCGGCGGAATCGAGGAGCGCGCGCACGCTGAGGGGCGGCGGCAGGGCGCGGGCCGCCGTGTCCCCCGGGGCCCGGACCTGGTCGGCCCGCCGGAAGCCGCCCGGCGTCCGGTAGAGCGCGCCGCCCTGCTGGACCTCGGGCCGGGCCGGCACGCTGTCGGTGGGGGCGGGTGCGGGCCGCACCGCGGCGGCCACCTCCGCCGCCGGCGGCGCCGGGAGCGGCGCGCTCCACCGGCCGCGCTTCAGGGCCCGCGGCTGCTCGATCGTGTAGACGTCGGTGTTGGTGCGCTCGAAATACACGAACGCGATCCGGTCGGCCCCCGGCGCCCAGGAGAGCACGGGCGAGAGCGGGGTCACGCCCTGCGCCCCGGTGTAGAAGTCAGTGAGCTGGTAGAGCGCACCCTCTGCCAGCTCGGCCAGGTAGATGTTGCTGACCCCGTTCCGGTCCGACACGAAGGCGAGCGACTGGCCATCCGGCGACCACTGGGGGGAGATGTTCTTCCCGGTGTCCATCTCCGGGAGCACCTCGATCCGACCGGTGGCGAACTCGTAGGTGGCCAGGCGGAGGTTGCTGAACGCCAGGCGCCCGAAGTCGGTGTCCGGACCCCGGTCGGTCACGAACGCCAGCCGGCCGCCGTCGGGCGACCAGGCCGGCTGCAGGTCGGCATACCGGTCGGCCGTGAGCCGGGTCACCTCGCCGGAGGCGCGGTCGATGACGTACAGGTCGGAGAGCCCCCCGTCGTACCCGGTGAAGGCGATCCGCTTCCCGTCCGGGCTCCAGGTCGGGTTGGTGATCCCGTTCAGGTCCACCTCGAGCCGCTGGACCACCTTGTTGCGCCCGACGTCGAGCACCACGATGTCGTCCCGCGGGCCCCGCTTCACGGCGTAGGCCAGGTAGCGGCTGTCGGCGGACCAGGCGCCGCTCGAGCTCAGGTAGCGGAAGCTCTCGTAATCCGGCGACAGCGACGAGCGGAGCAGCCGGCGCTCGACTTCGCCGGTCCGGCCGTCCGCCAGCCAGGCGTCCACGAAGAAGCCGCCCCGCTCGCTCAGGTAGGCGACCCAGCGCCCGTCGGGGGAGAGGGCGGGCGCCACGTGGAGCACGCCGTCGTCCCGCTCCTCGGTCAGCAGCGGCTGGGCGACCGTCCGGGCCTTCACCCGGAGGCCGATCTCCGGCAGGAAGCGGCGCTGCATTTCCGCCTGCCACTGGGCCGACAGCTCGGCGAGCGGGATCCCGGTGACGCGGCGGAACGCCCCCTCGACGCCGCCGGCGAGCGTGCCCTGCAGGATGGCGCCGACCGCCTCGTCCCCCCAGCGCTCCGCGATCCAGCTCCAGAACGCGTGGCCGAACCGGTAGGGGAAGAACTCGTACGGCCGGAGCGTCATCTGCTGCACGCTCGGCAGCCGGCCCTCCACCGCGGCGTCGCGGATCCACATCTCGGTCTCGGGCGTCATCGGCCCGAGGGAGAGGAACTCCGCCATGCCCTCGGCGAACCAGAGCGGGGGGTTGATCGCGATCAGGGTGTTGATCCCGGCGCCCGCGGTGCCCCGGCTCCAGATGTCGTACTGGAACTGGTGCACCATCTCGTGCATCAGCACATGCTCGAAGTCCCGATACGACCCGGTGAACGGCAGGACCGCGCGGTGGCGGTAGAAGTCGGTGACGCCGCCGGTGGCGTCGCCCGGGTCGAAGTCCACCCCGACCGCATTGGTCTGGGCGAAGTCGCTCTGGGACGCGTACAGGATGATCGGCTTCCGCTCCCGGAACTCGTGGTTCATGATCCGGGAGAGCCGGGCGTAGGAGCGCTCCGCCATCCGGGCCGCGTCGAGGGCGGCCTCCTGCTCGCGGGGGTAGTAATGGACGTCGAAGTGCTCGGTCTTGACGACGTCGAACTCGAACTTCGAGTACTGGACCTTGTTCTGGCCGAAGTACTGCGCCGCCGCGGGGGCGGGCAGGGCGGCGAGCAGGCTCAGGGACAGGGCCAGGCGTCGGGTCATCGATCCGTCCCTCCGGCGTCCGGGTGGATCGCCGGGGCGTCGTTCCAGAGGCGCTCGAGCTGGTAGAAGGCCCGCGCTTCCGGGTGGAACAGGTGGACCACCACGTCAATGTAATCCAGCAGGACCCACTTGCCGCCGAGCCCCTCGACGTGATGGGCGCGGTAGCCGGCCCGGTGCATCCGCTCCTGGATCCAGTCGGCCAGGCCGCGGACGTGCGCGTCCGACGTGCCGGAGGCGATCAGGAACCAGTCGGTGGCGTCCGCGAGCCCCCGGAGGTCGAGCACCACGAGGTCCTGGGCCTTGCGGTCCTCCGCCGCCTCGACCGCCAGCCGGACGATCGGCGCGAGCTCGGGCTTGCGCGCCGCGCGGACCGGCCGGCTCATCGCGCCCCCGCCCGGGTGGGCGCGCCGTCCTCCACCTGCCAGATGACGCCCCACGCACCTGGCCCGACATGCACCGCGAGGGCGGGGGTCACCGGGGCCACGAGGACGTCCTTGGGCCGGTAGGCCGCCACCAGCGCGGTCCGGATCCGGGCGGCCACCTCGGGGGCGTCAGCGTGGACCACCCCGAACCGGAGGGAGTCGGGCCGGGGGGTGAGCCGGCGGTCGAGCAGCCCGAGCACCCGCGGCACCAGGGTCTCCCGCCCGCGGACGCGGTCCACCGGCTGGACCCGGCCGTCGGCGCCCAGCTCGAGGATGGGCTTCACGTCGAGCATGGTGCCGAGCCAGGCCTTGCCGCGGCTCACCCGGCCGGAACGGAGCAGGTTGTCGAACCGGTCCACCGTGAGCATCAGGCCCGACTGGCCCCGCACCCGCCCCAGCTCCCGCGCGATGTCCGCCGCGCGCCACCCCGACTCCGCCAGCTCCGCGGCGCGGAGCGCGAGCAGGCCGAGGCCGAGACTCGCCGACCGGCTGTCCACCAGGTGGATCCCGTCCAGCCCGCTGGCCTTGATCGCCGCTGCGCAGGACTGGTAGGTCCCGGAGAGCGCCGAGGCGAGGATCACCGCCAGCACTTCGTCCGCCTCGCCGCGGGCGTCCCGGAGAGCCCGGAGGAAGTCGGCCGGCGTGGGCTGGGAGGTCGTCGGCGGCTCCTTCGTCGCGCGGAGGCGGCGATAGAACTCGTCCGACTTGAGCTCCACCCGGTCCTTGAGCACCTCCGTGCCGAAGATGACCTGCACCGGGACGAGGTGAATGCCGTGCCGGTCGAGCACCGAGTCCGGGAGGTCGCAGGACGAGTCCACCACGATGGCGACCGGCCGTTTCGCGCCGTGCCCCAGCGCCCGGTGCTGGGCCCGCATGTCCTCGGCCTTGGTGCCCGCGAGCGTGCCCCAGCGGGACGCATAGGTAAAGACGGCGTCGGGGGTGTCGGTATGCACATGGGCCTTGAGGATGTCGCCGGCGACGGCCACCACGATGGACCCCCCGAAGGCCCGGAGCGCGGCGCGCACCTCGTTGGCGGGGGGCAGCAGCTCCCCGCGGACCAGGATCTCGGTGCAGAACTGGTAGTCCCGTTCCGCGGCCACCTCGAACTCGGCCGCCGGGAAGTGGCCGTCGGGTGCCGCATACTCGCCGGTCATCGCGGGCAGGATCGGGTCGCCCTCGATGAAGCGCACCACCCCCTCGAGCAGCCGGACGAAGCCCATCCCCCCCGCATCCACGACGCCCGCCTCCTTGAGGACCGCCAGCAGTTCCGGGGTGCGGTCGAGCGCCACCCGCCCCTCGGCGAGGACCCGGCGCATGAAGACGGAGAGGTCGTCGGTCTCGCGGGCGATCCGTTCGGCGGCCTCGGCGGTCTCGCGCGCGACCGTGAGGATGGTGCCCTCGCGCGGGTCGTCCAGCGCCGCGTAGAGCCGGTCCGCACCCAGCCGGACGGCCCCGGCGATCTCGGCGGTGCTGGCCCGGTCCATCCGGCCCACGGCGTCGGCGAAGCCGAGGAGGAAATGGGCGAGCATCATCCCCGAGTTGCCCCGGGCGCCGAGGACCGCGGCCCGGGCGGCCGTGCGGGCCGTCTCCCCAAGCGACGCGTCGCCGACGGCCCGGAGGGCGTCGGCGACGGCGCGGAGCGTCAGCGTGAAATTGGTGCCCGTGTCGCCGTCGGGGACGGGGAACACGTTGATGCGGTTCAGTTCCTCCCGCCCGGCCGCCACCCAGTCGCTGGCGGCAGTCAGGGTGCGGGCCAGGCGCGGTCCGTCGAGATACGCGATCCCGACGCCCATCAGGCCTCGGGGACCACCTGCACGCGCACCTCGGCCGTCACATCGGAGTGCAGCCGGACCGGAACCGTGTGCCACCCGAGCAGCTTGATCGGGTGCTCGAGCTCGATGCGGCGCTTGTCCACCGGCTGCCCCTGGGCCGCGAGGGCATCGGCGATGTCCTGCGCGGTCACCGAGCCGAAGAGCTTGCCTTCCTCACCCGCCTTCGCCGGGATCGTCACCGTGACCGCCCCCAGCTTCGCCGCCTCGGCCTCGGCGCCGGCCCGCTGCTCGGCGGCCTTCGCGGCGCGCGCCTTCTGCTCCCCGGCGATCCGCTTCTTGTTGCCCTCGCTGGCCTCGTAGGCGAGGCCCTGCGGCAGCAGGAAGTTCCGCGCGTACCCGGGACGCACCCGGACCAGCTCGCCGGCCTTGCCCAGCGACTTCACGTCTTCACGAAGGATCACTTCCATCATCGGTCCTGCCCTCCAGGGAGTGGCGGCGCGAGGCGCCGCCGGAAGTCCACCCAGGTATCGGCCACGCCGAGCACGAAGAGCCCCGTGGCCGCGAACGGAAAGAGAAGCAGCGCGCTCGCCGCCAGCAGCGCGGCAATGTACCGCGGCAGTCCCGCCGCCAGCGTGGCGGTGACCCCGAGCCCCCGCGCGGCGTACAGCGCGCCGAAGACGACCAGGAGGTTCTGCCCCAGGGCGGCGCCCGGTCCGGCCGGCACGAAGAGCACGAGCGCCAGCGCCAGGGCGAGGGCCCAGACGAGCTGGTCGTCGAACCGGAAGGCGCGGAGCCCCGTCGGGGCCGGCTCGAGCGGCGTCCGCGCGATGCGGCGGTGCCAGCCCCACGCGAGCCGGAGCCCGGCGAGGCCCAGCAGCGCCGCCAGGCCGGGGAAGAGCGACGCCGCCGGCGCGATGCCCGCCTTGAGGCCCTGGGCGAGCACCGGGTTGGCGCCGGCCGTCTCGCGCACCAGGGCGCGGTAGCTGGCCCATCCCTCCCGGAGGGCCGAGGCCTCCATTGCCTCCCAGTTGAAGCCCAACCCTGCGCTCCAGATCAGGGTGCCGAGGGCCCCGAGTCCCACGGCGGCGAGGCTCGCGGCCCCGGGCCCGAGCGCCGGGCGCGCCATCCGGAGCGCGATCAGTGCTCCGGTGGCCATCACCACCCCGGCCTTCACCGCCTGGAGGTGCATCGGACCGGGGCGGGGCAGCCAGAGCACCGCCCAGCAAAGGCCCACCCCCAGCCAGGCGTACTCGCGCAGCGTGCGCGGGCGCGCCAGCGCGAGCAGGCCGGCCAGGGGCAGGAAGAAGAAACCCATGTGGATGGGCCAGGCGGCGAGCAGGTACACCGCCAGCAGCAGCGCGGCGCCGAAGATCCCCCGCGCCCGCGGCGGACCCCCGGCCGGCGGAGCCACCGTCAGCCGGCGTGGCCCCGGATGTACGGGAGCATCGCGAGCTGGCGGGCGCGCTTGATGGCGGTGCTGAGCATCCGCTGGTGCCGGGCGCAGGCCCCGGAGAGCCGGCTCGGCAGGATCTTCCCGCGCTCGGTCACGAATCGGGAAAGGAGCTTCTCGTCCTTCCAGTCCACGAAATGGACGCCCGACTCGCAGATGGCGCAGGTCTTGGCCTGGCGCTTCATTCCTCGTCCTCCTCGGCGCCCTTGCGCTCGATCGGCGGCCGCGGCTGCTCGCCCTCGACAACCACGAGGAAGCGCAGCACCCCCTCGTCCAGCTTGACGAGGCGCTCGTATTCCGGCAGCGATTCGGGGGAGGTCTCGAACTTGGCCAGGACGTAATAGCCCGTCTCGTGGCGCTTGATGGGGAACGCGAGGGTCCGCTTGCCCCAGTGGGTGACGGCCGGGGCTGCGGGGGCGCCGGACTTCACCAGGGCGTGGTAGCGGTCGAGCCGCTCGTTGATCGCGGCCTCTTCGAGGGCGGAATCGAAGATATAGACCGCCTCGTACTTCCGGGTCATTCACACCTTCCTTCGGACTGTGCGCCCCGGCCCTGGTGGGGGGTCCGGGGAGGATGATTGGCAACCCGCCAAACCTAAGTGGATGGGGGAGATAACGGTAGGGGAGCGGGGAACGGGGAGCGGGGAGCGGGCCCCTTCCCCCCGGCCTCCCGCTCCCTGCTTCCCGCTCCCCGCTCCTTGCTCCCCTTAGCTTTCCTGACCCTCACACCCGCCCCCATGAGCCTCCTTTCCCTCAACCTCGGCCAGCCAGAGCTCCTCCCGGATCCTTTCGCCAGGGAGGGCGGCGAGCCGACCCACCGGACCGCCATCCGGAAGCGCCCGGCCGAGGGGCCAGTGTGGCTCGGGCGGCTCGGGCTGGCGGGTGACGAAGTGGCCGACCATCGGCACCACGGCGGACCCGATCAGGCGGTGCTCGCCTACGCCGGGGTGCACTACGCGACCTGGCGGGCAGAGCTGGGCGACCATCCGGTGCTCCTCCCGGGCGGGTTCGGCGAGAATCTCACGGTCGAGGGCACGGACGAGACGACGGCGTGCCTTGGCGACGTCTGGGAGATCGGCGGCGCTCGGCTCGAGGTGAGCCTCCCGCGAATGCCCTGCGAGACTCTGGCCCGCCGCTTCGGCATCCGTGACTTCGTGAAGCGCGTGGCGCGGTGCGGCCGCACGGGCTGGTACCTGCGGGTGCTGCGGGAGGGACTGGTCGAGGCCGGCACCCCGGTCACGCTCCTCGAGCGCCCGTTCCCGGCGTGGACGGTGGTCCAGGCGTTCCGGGTGATGCTCGACGCGCGGGCACCTGAGGGACTCCGGCGCGAGCTCGCGAGCTGCCCCGCACTTGCCGAGAAGACGCGGCGCCGACTTGCCTCGGGCGGTTGAAGGCGGGAGTTTGGGACGACCGACTCCGATCCTCCAACAGCGAGCACTCGACATGATGCGCGGAATCAGACGGTGGGTCGCGGCGGCGGTGATGGTGATCGCGGGAACGATCCCCGCCGCGGCGCAGGCACCCACCGGGTGGCGGCTCGACCTCGACGCCCCAGCCACCGCCCAGGCGTTGGAGGAGGGGGCGCGGGCGCGCGCCGACGCCTACTGGTTCGTCGAGATGCGGCCCGGCTGGCACATCACGATGGGGCCGGG
>DATIBS010000180.1:0-9102 GCA_035457305.1 Gemmatimonadales bacterium | reverse complement strand
GGACCGCGCCGACCTCGGGCGTCTCGCCTTCCTCGCGCTCCTTGGGGTGGTGGCGAACCAGGGGCTCTTCCTCATCGGGCTCCGGCACACCACGGCCACGAACGCCACGATCATCGTGGCGACCATTCCGGTCTTCACCGTGCTCTACTCGGTGCTGGGCCGCCGGGAGCCGCCGTCGTTCCTGAAGCTCGCGGGCATCGGGCTCGCCGCCGCCGGCTCGGTCTGGCTCATCGGCCCCGACCGGATCGCGCTCGAGCGCGAGAAGGCGCTGGGCAACGCCATCATCCTGGCGGGGATGGCCTGCTACGGCTGGTACCTCGTCCAGTCGAAGGAACTGCTCCGGCGCCACGACCCGATCACGGTGAGCGTGTACGTGATGGCCTTCGCGGCGCTCTTCACCGTGCCCGTCGGCGCGTGGGCCATCGGCCGGGCCGACCTCGCCGCCGTCCGGCCGGTCACCTGGGCCTGGATCGGCTACATCGTACTCTTCCCGACGATCGTCACCTACTTCCTCAACATCTGGGCGCTGTCGCGGGTCTCGTCCAACCTCGTGGCGGCATACATCTACCTCCAGCCGGTGTTCACCGCGGCGGTGGCGCCGATGGTGCTGGAGGGGGAGGCCCTCACCGGTCGGGCCATCGGGGCGGGCCTGGCCATCTTCGCCGGGCTGGCGTGCGTCATCCTGGGGGAGCGGCGTCAAAAGGGGCAGGTGCCGGTGGGGGCGGTGGTGGGAGAGTAGCCACCAGGTTAACGTCCCTCCTTGAAACCTCGGTGTCCGCCCCAGCGTAAGGCCCATATGCCGATGACGGAAACCCATCCCGCCCCCTCACTTCCCTCGGTCTTCTCGCCCCTCGCCCGGGCCCTGCTGGACGGGTTCGCAGAGGGGGTGGTGGTGTTCGACCCCCAGGGGAAGGTGCTCTATGCCAACCAGCCCGCGCGGGAGGCGCTGACCGGCCAGGTGGACCTGTCCCAGCCGGCCGGCATCCTCGGGCCCCAGCTCGCCGAGATCGGCGGCCGGGTGCGCCCCCTCCGGATCGGGTCGCTCGACCTCGGGGAGGCGATGTTCATCCCCGGGCCGGCGAGCGCCACCACGCTGGCCGCCCGCGAGAAGGAGGCGATCGTCGCCTCGCTCGAGGCCCACAACTGGCGCCTGGCGGAGACCGCCAAGCACCTCGGCATCAGCCGCACGACGCTCTGGCGTCGGCTCAAGGCATACGGGCTCCATCGGGACGGGCGGAGCCGGTGGCCTTCGGAGGAGTAGTCCTGGCGCTGCTCGCCCTCCAGGGCGGCAGCGACACGCTGAGCTACGCGAATCCCGCCACGCGCGCCCTCGTCGAACGCGCCGCGGAACGGCACCGGGTCCAGGAGTCGGAGGTTTCCGACTACCGGGCCCGCCTTCGTTTCCGGACCTCCTTCTCCCTCGGACGCCGCGCGTGGGCCCGACTGCCGGTGGCTTCGGTCGAGGAACTCGACGCCACCGTGCACTGGTCCGCGCCGAACGACCTCCGGGTGGACATGCACGGCCGGCGCGGCAAGTCGCGGATCCAGGACGCGGACATCCGCACCGTCTTCTCCCGCCCGTGGTTCTTCCCCCGCGGCGTGGGGGACTCGGTGCGGCTCTTCGGCGAGGACTTCCCGGAGCGCGCGGCCCTCCATCCGCTCGCGGAGGACGGCGCCGAGTGGTACCACTACGCGATCGTGGACAGCCAGCGCGTGGTGCGGCCCGACGGGGAGCCGATCCGGCTCTACACCGTCGAGGTGGCGCCCCGCCGGGCCGGCGACGCCCTGGTGGCGGGATTCCTCCTGCTCGACGCCGGCCGTGCCGAGGTGGTGCGCTTCTCCTTCCGCTTCGTCGGCACCGGGCTCTGGGACGTGCCCACCGAGGCCACCGCGTCGGACTCCGCCGACAGCCGCCGCACCAACCGGCTGGTCAACCGGATCCTCCAGCTCGATGCCGACCTCGAGTACGCCCTCCAGGAGGGCCGGTTCTGGATGCCGTACCGCCAGGTGATCTCGGGGCGGGTCCAGATGCCCTTCATCGGCGACTTCGTCGTCCCGTTCGAGATGCGCACGCTGTTCGACGAGTACGAGGTCAACACCGGCCGGGCGGTGGCGTTCTCCGTTCCCATTCCCCCCGAGGGGATGTCGAAGGAGGAGCGGCGGCAGTGGCGCGACTCGGTGCGTGAGGCCCGGGGGGAGGAGCGGACGGACTCGACCCGGTCCTGGGATGCCGCCGGGCGATGGCAGGGCGGCAGCTACCAGGTGCACCACGCGCCCGAGGACTCGATGCGTGCATGGGGCGGCTGGACCGACTCGCTGGTGCTGGATCCCGGCGGGGCGGAGGACGCCGAGCTGCGCGACGTCTTCGGCGATCTGGCGCGGCTCTCGGAGGACCTGCCCGGCGACATGGTGGGCCGCCCCACCTGGGCCTTCGGCTACGAGCGACTGGCCGATGCCTTCCGCTTCAACCGGGTCCAGGGGGTGGCGCTCGGCCTGGGCGCCGCATGGCGCCCCGAGGGGGTCCCGTTCGTGCGGTTCCAGGGGACGGCGCGCTACGGCTTCGCCGATGGCCGACTCAACCTGAGGGCGGCGGTGATTCGCGAGGCGCCGAACGGCCGCTGGACCTTCTCGGGATTTCACGAGGTGGCTGCGGTCGACGGCGGCGCGCCGGTGGGACCGCTCGCGAACAGCGTGAACGCGCTCTTCACCGGCCACGACGACGCGGAGTACTATCGCGCCACGGGTGCATCCCTGACGCACGAGCGCTCGGTGGGGCAGGGCACCGAGCTGCTCCTCGGGCTCGCGGTCGAGGATCAGGGCAGCGTGGCCACCGCGGCCGAGTCGTTCTTCAACGACATCACCGGTGGGAATGGGCAGTTCCGGCCGAACCCGGTGGTGGCGGAAGGGTGGGCGGGCGACGTCCGGATCGGGCTCGCGGGACCGGCGGGCAGCGCGTTCTGGCGCGTCCAGGCGGACGGTTTCGTGGTGGAGGGGACGAACGCATCCGCGGGGGCGCTGGTCGCGGCGCGACTGCACGGTCGCTGGCGGCAGCCGATCGGCGGGGCGCGCGGGCTGACGGTCGAGGCCTCGGGCGGCGCCACGCTGGGCGACTCGATCCCGCAGCGCCTGTTCCGGGTGGGCGGCACCCAGTCGGTGCGGGGACACGACTACGGCGTGGCGCGGGGGGAGGCGTTCTGGGCGGTGCGGGCGGACTGGAGCGTCCTCACGGGCGAGGGCGCCATCCGGCCGGTCCTCTTCGCCGATGTGGGACAGGCGGATGCACTCGACCGCCTGGGCAGCGCGCCGGTCTACACCGGCGCCGGCATCGGCTTCTCGCTGCTCCGCGGGCTCGCGCGGCTCGACCTGAGCGTGCCGCTCTCGCCCGAGGTCGGCGCGCTCCGGGTGGATTTCTCGGTCGGCGCCCCGCGCTGAGCCCCACCGTGCCCGAGGAGCCGGCGCCACCAGCGCCGCTCGGTCCGATCGGCCCGTCCCGGCAGCAGCACGCGAGGCGGGCCGTTTCGCGTTTCAGCCATCGATGGGCAGGGCGTGGGTGACGGGCGGGTGGAGCAGACTGTCCTCGTCGCCGAGGAGCAGCAGCTCGGTCACCCGCTCGAGGCTGTTGCCCTCGCGCACGTGGAGACGCGGGTGGCGCACGCCGGCCGGCAGCTCGAAGACGAGGGTCACCACTCGCTGGCTGCCGGGGTCGAGCGGGGAGGTGAGCTCGCGGTCCGGCGCGAGGCCCAGCGCCCGCTCGGCGGCCGCACTCCGGCGCCAGCGGCGGCCATCCTCGTCCAGGAGGAACGCGTCGGGATCGTCGAGCGCGAGCCGGGCGCGGCGGGCGTCGCTGGAGATCCGGATCCGGATCGCCACCCGGCGGGTGCGAGGCTCCGCGCGGTCCGGCTCGAGCGTGCGGGCATCCAGCACCGCGACGCCGAGATGACAGTCGAGGTAGGCGCCGCAGAAGCGCTTGGTGGCACCGACCGGCAGGAGGACTTCCTCGCTCGCCGCCGAGACGGTGACGAGGGCGCCCAGGTACACGCCGGCGAGCAGGGATCCGAGGAGGGCAAGGGCTTTCATGAGGGCGCTCCGTGGCTGGAGGGTCAGCCGGTGGCGGACGCGGCATCCGGCGCGTCCGGTGCGAGCCCACCGAACCGCCGGTCGCGACGGGCGAACTCGGCCACCGCGTCGGCCAGCGCCTCGCCGTCGAAATCGGGCCAGAGCAGGTCGAGGAAGACCAGCTCGGCATAGGCGCACTCCCACAGCAGGAAGTCACTGAGCCGGCGCTCCCCCCCGGTGCGGATCAGCAGGTCCACGTCGGGGGCGGGGGCGGCGTTGCAGGCGCGCGCGAGGGCCTCGGCGAACGCCTCGCGGGCCGGGGTCGCGCCGTGCAGCGATGCCGCGGCGCGCGCGATGGCATCCCGGGCGGAGTAGTCCACGGCGATCCGCAGCCGGAGCCGCGAGCCCCACGCGGTGGCGGCCTCCGCCTGCTCGATGGCGAGCTTCACGCGGCGGGGGAGCCGGTCCCGCCGGCCGACCACCTCGAGCCGGACCCCCTGTTCCGCGAGCGCCGGCGCCTCCCGGACGAGGTAGCGCTCGAGGAGGGTGAAGAGGGCCTTCACCTCCGCCGGCGGGCGGGACCAGTTGTCGCTGGAGAAGGCGTAGAGCGTCAGGACCTCGATGCCGAGCCCGGGGGCGGCACGCACCGCGCGACGGACGGCATCGGCGCCGGCCCGGTGGCCGAGGGTGCGGGGCCAGCCACGTCGCGCGGCCCAGCGGCCGTTCCCGTCGAGAATGAGGGCGACGTGGCGGGGAATACTTTGCTTCATAAAGTGAGCAGGCCTGAAAAAAGGGTCAGCCGCGGGTGGCGGAAATGAGTGCTTCCATGTGGGCCAGGTAGGCCTCGAGCGCGCGCCGCCCCGCCGGCGTGAGGCTGTACTCGGTGCGTGGCGTGCGGCCGGCAAAGCTCTTGGTGCAGCGGAGGTACCCCGCCTCCTCCAGCTTGCGGGCGTGGACGCTCAGGTTGCCGTCGGTGGTCCGGAGGATCGCCTTGAGGTCGTTGAAGGCCAGCGACGGATTGACCGCCAGCGCACTCACGATGGCGAGCCGCATCCGCTCGTGGATCACGCGGTCGAGCGCAAGGGGGGACTCGGGAGCCCGATTGCCCTTGACGCCGGCCAGCCGAGGCCGCGCGGCGGTCTCGGGCCGCTCGCGGCGGAGTGCGTCACCCTTACCCACCGTACTTCCTCGCGATCACGAGCCCGAAGGCCAGGTGGAGCCCGCCGAAGCCGGCGGCGAGGAGGGGAGTACCCCACGGTGCGGGTCCGATCAGGGCGGCGGCGCCCAGGGCGATGCACGAGACGCCGAGGAGCGGCACCACCCGGACGGAGAACGCCCCGGCGGCCACCACGCCGGTGCCATAGAGCAGGAGCCAGGTCCCGGGGATGGCGGCGTGGAGCCCGCCCCGCGCCAGCGCGAAGGTGAGGAGCCCGCCGGCGATCATCGGGGGCGCGAAGGCCAGGGCGAAGCGCCGGCCCGGGCCGGTGGAGAGCGGCACGCCGGCCACCGCAGCCTTCTGCCGGAGGGCCCAGCCGCCCAGCGCGAGGGCGAGCGCTGCCTCCGCGAGCCAGACCGCGAGCCAGCGGAGGAAGGTGGGCTGGGCGGCCGCGAGCACCGCGGCGGCCACGGCGCTCACCCCGATCAGGGCGGTGGCCCGGCCGGGAATGGCGGTGAAGGCACCGGCCCGCTCCATCGTCTCGCGGATGAAGCGGAGGTTGTCCATCGCCCGGTCCTGGAGGGCGTCGGGACGGGCCGGAGCGGGGGCGGCGGGCTGGGTCACGGCAACAAGGGTAGGGGGTGGGACCGGGCTCGTCAAGTACTTTACACCGTAAAGACACCCCCGCTTGGCCCCCCGGCCCCCGCCCCCCTACCTTCCGCCCACCGGGAGGGGCCATGAAGCCAGCGCCGTTCGTCATCGATGAGCACGTGCGGTGGTCCGACGTGGACGCCGCCGGCATCATCTTCTACGGGTCCTACATCCGCTTCATCGAGCTGGCCGAGACCGAGCTCTTCCGCGCCGCGGGGATGCCCTATGGCGAGGTCTTCGACCGCTATGACGTCCTGCTCCCGCGGGTGCAGGTGCACACCGAGTTCCACTACCCGGCGCGGCTCGACGACCGGCTGCGGATGGCGGTCTACTACGGGAAGGTCGGCCGGACCTCGCTCACGATGAACTTCGAGGCGATCCACCTCGGGGCGAACCGGCTGGCGGCGCACGGCTACCTGGTGCTCGCCTGCACCGAGCGGCGCACCCTCAAGCCGCGTGCCCTCCCGCCCGAGCTGGTCGAGCTCCTTCGCCCGTACACGCTGCCGGTCGAGGCGGCCCGCGCCCAGCTCGGACTCACCGGCGCCCGGCCGTGAGGCTGCGCGCGGGGCTGCTGGCGGCGGCAGTCGCGACGGCCTGCTCCGGTGGCGGTCGCGCCCGGCTCGAGGCCTCATGGACCCGCGACTCGGTCTCCGGACGATTCGCCGCACCAGCCACGGCGGTTCGCTGTGACGGTGGCCGGCTTCTGGTCACCGCCATCGCCGGCGACACCGGATTCGGGGTGCTGGTGGCCGGTCCCGACTCCGCGTCGGACTCGATTCCCGGGGGCCGCCTGACGGTGGCCGACCCCGGCGCGGGCCCGCTGTCGCGTCCCGGCGCCGCGCTCTCCTTCCGGATGCCGGGCGAGGGCGGGAGCCGGGGGTATCAGGGGCGCGAGGGCACGCTCGAACTTGCCGCCGACGGCCCCGGCTGGAGCGGACGGTTCGACGGCCGGATGGTGTCGCTCGATGCCGGCGAGACCCTCGCGGTGGAGGGGCGGTTCCGCGTCGTCGGCCCGGCGCCCGCCGGCGTCTGCGACGACAGCGCGGCCGCGGAATTACCTTAGGGGCCATGGAGCTCACCTACTTCCGGCGTGGATTCGGCCTCAAGAAGGACATCGAGGGCGACCTCCGGCAGGACTACGCCAGCGCCATCGTGGACCACCTCCGGGCCCACGAGTTCCAGCTCCAGGCCGGCAGGCTCACCTTCCGGCTCGCGCGCGAGTTCGGGTTCTGCTACGGCGTGGACCGCGCCGTCGAGTACGCCTACGAGACCCGCCGGAAGTTCCCCGACCGCCCGATCAAGCTCGTCGGCGAGATCATCCACAACCCGCACGTGAACCGCCGGATGGAGGAGATGGGGATCACCTTCCTCCGCCACGGGGCGGGGGCGGCATTCGACTTCGCCGCCGTGGGGCCCGATGACGTGGTGATCCTCCCGGCGTTCGGCGTCACGGTGGGCGACTTCGAGCGCCTCCGCGCCATCGGGTGCATCGTCGTGGACACGACCTGCGGCTCGGTGCTCAACGTGTGGAAGCGGGTGGAGTCCTACGCGAAGGACGGGTTCACCTCCGTGATCCACGGCAAGCACTGGCACGAGGAGACCCGCGCCACGGCGAGCCAGGCGCTCAAGTACCCCGAGGGGCGGTACCTCGTGGTGCTCGACATGGCGGAGGCGCGGCTGGTCTGCGACTTGATCGAGCAGGGCGGGGACCCGGCCACGCTCGCCGCGCGGTTCGAGGGGAGGACGTCCGCGGGCTTCGACTTCGCGCGCCACCTCGAGCGGATCGGCGTGGCGAACCAGACCACCATGCTCGCCGGGGAGTCCCTCGCCATCGCGGCGGAATTCCGGAAGAGCCTGGAGAAGCGCTGGGGCGCGGCCGAGCTGCCGGCACGGTTCCGGTCGTTCGACACGATCTGCTCCGCCACCCAGGAGCGGCAGGACGCGGTGATCGCGCTGCTCCAGGAGCCGCCGGACCTGATGGTGGTGATCGGCGGCTACAACTCGAGCAACACCACCCACCTGGCGAAACTCTGCGCCCACCGCGGGGTGCGGACGGTGCACATCGAGGACGCCGCCTGCGTGGACCCGGCGGCGGGGACCCTGCGCTACCGGCACCCGGGAGCCGCCGCCGAGGTGGTCGAGGCGGGGTGGCTCGAGGGGGTGCGGACCATCGGGCTCACGGCGGGGGCCTCGACGCCGAACAACAAGATCGGCGAGACGATCGCGCGGATCTGCGAGGCGGCCGGGGTGGAACTTGCCGGGACGCTCGCACCGCGCCAAGGTGGGGATTCGGCCCCACCGGCACAATCCCAAGCGACATAAGCAGTTGAGCAGTGGGCTCGGAGCTTGCTTCGGAGCGGGAGGACTCCTGCTCCGAGGCCGAGTTCCGCCATGTCCACGCCGCGCGCGCCGCGCGATCCGCTGCTCGCCGCCCTGCTGCTCCTGCCGCGCGTCCGCTCGCGGCGGATGCTGGGTGGCGTGGCGTGCTTCGCGGGCACGCGGCTCTTCGCCGTGTCACGCGCCGACGCCCTGGTGCTGCGGTTGCCGGCGGCGGAGCGCGAGGCGCTCTTGGCCCGGGGCGTGGCGCGACCGTTCGAGCTCGAGCCGGAGACGCCGTCGGCCGAGTGGCTCGAGCTCCCGCGGCCGATTCCGGTGCCGCGCCACGAACTGCTCCGCACCATCGAGGCGGCCTGGGCCCACGCCCGGGTGCGCCGGCGCCCGCCGGCGATGCGGCGGAGGCGGCGGGTCAGGGCCCAGCCGGAATAGTCCCGCCGCCCGCCACCATCCGCGCCAGCGCCGTGATCGTGAGCGGCGCGCTGCCCTCGGCGCGGTTGTTCACGATGAGATAGGCCGGGATCCGCGCCGCGACCGCAGTCTCGATCAGGCGCGCCAGGTCCGCGCGCAGCTCCGGGTTCGGGTCGCGGATCCGGTCGTAGGGGGCGAACGCGTCCACTGCCTCGGTGTAGTAGCGCCCCGGCCGGAGCAGCGCCCGTGCCACGATGAACGGCGCACCGATGGCCCCGGGAAGGTCGAGCTGGGTCCCGATGGGCGGCATCCGGGTCCACGAGTTGAAGACGTGGGCCACCCCGTGCTCCCGGAGCACCGCGAAGTAGGGCGGTGCGAGGAACTCCTCGTTCCGCACCTCCACCGCGTACGGCACGTCCCGCGGCAGCGCCGAGAAGAAGGCGTCGAGCCGGTCGGCGAACTCCTGGGCGTCGATGCCGGTGCGCTTCTGGATG
>DATIBS010000179.1:0-5528 GCA_035457305.1 Gemmatimonadales bacterium | reverse complement strand
ACGGGCCGCATCCCCGGGGCTGAAGGACTCTTCATCGTGGATGTCCACGCGCCCGACGCGTGGCATGCGGTGGCACTGGGGACCAGCTTCGACGGCGGGCTCGCCCGCATCTGGCGCACCGAGAACGGCGGGACCACCTGGCGGAAGGTCTTCGAGGACGCGCGCGCCGGCGCCTTCTGGGACGGGCTGGCCTTCCTCGACGCGCGTCGCGGCGTCGCCTTCGGTGATCCGGTCGGCGGGGCACTGGCGGTGGCGACCACGCGCGATGGCGGGCGCACCTGGGCACTGGTTCCGGCGACGAGCCTCCCGGCACTCCTCCCCGGCGAGGCCGGCTTCGCCGCGAGCGGCACCGCGGTCACCGCCCGCGATGGCGTGGTCTGGATCGGTACCGGTGGGGGCCGGGTGGCACGGGTGCTCCGCTCCCCTGACGGGGGCAGGACCTGGGCGGTGGCGGAGACGCCGCTCGCCGGCTCCACCAGTGCCGGCATCTTCGGGGTCGCGTTCCGGGATGCCCGCCGGGGCGTGGCGGTGGGCGGCGACTATCAACGGCCCGACGCCGGCGGGCGGAACGTCGCCCTGACCCGGGACGGCGGCCGGACCTGGACCGCGCCGCGCGACCCGGGCCTCGAGGGTGTGATGTACGGGGTGGCGCACGTCCAGGGGAGCATCTACGTGGCCGTGGGACCCCGCGGGTCGTTCATCTCCCGCGACGACGGGGAGAGCTGGCGGCGCCTCGGTCGCGAGGGGTTCAACACCGTGACGTTCTCCGGGCGGACCGGATGGGCCGCCGGAACCGGGGGACGGATCGCGGGCATCACGATCCCGGAGTCGGGCGATCCCTCGCTGGTCGTCCTCCTGGTGGTGGATCAGCTCCGCCCCGACTACCTGGAGCGCTACGCGGGCCAGTGGACCGGCGGCTTCGCGCGGCTGCTCGCCGAGGGCGCCGTCTACCCGAACGGGCGCCAGGACCACGCCCTGACCGCGACCGCCCCGGCGCACTCCACGATGCTCTCCGGACGCGTGCCGGCGCACACCGGCATCGTCTCGAACGATCTCGGGGTCAACTCGAACGACTGGCCGCTGCTCGGCACCAGCGGCGCCGGCGCCTCGCCGGATCGCTTCCGCGGCACCACGCTGTACGACTGGCTCCGCGCCCGCGACGCCCGCACCCGGGTGCTGTCGGTCTCGCCGAAGGACCGCAGCGCGATCCTTCCGGTCGGCAGGGCGAAGGGCGACGTCTACTGGTGGGCCGGCGGCCGCTTCACCACGAGCCGCTGGTACGCCGACGAGCTGCCGGCCTGGGTGCGCGAGTTCAACTCGCGCCCCGGCATCCGCGCGCTCCGGGGCCGGCGCTGGGACCTGCTGCTGCCCGCTACCGGGTACGCGGAACCCGATTCCCAGCCGTGGGAACGGGGCGGCCGGGATTTCACGTTCCCCCACGCGGTGCCGGCCGACTCCGCCGGCTGGCTCGGCCGGGGCCAACGCTTCCCCTGGATGGACTCGCTCACCCTGTCGTTCACCCTCGAAGGGGTGCGGCGCACCGGGCTCGGGGGCGGCGGTCGCACCGACCTCCTCAGCGTCAGCCTCTCGACCACCGACCGCGTCGGCCACGATTACGGCCCCGACTCGCGGGAGCTGCACGACCACCTGCTCCGCCTCGACCGCTGGCTCGGGACCTTCCTCGATTCGCTGGCCACCATCGCGCCCGGCGGTGTGCTGCTGGCCCTCACCTCGGATCACGGGGTGCATCCCTTCCCGGAACGGGAAAGGGCGGAGGGTCGCGACGCCGGCCGGGTGGAGGTGCAGGGATGGGTGCGGCGCACCCGGGACTCGCTCGAGGCGCGGTGGGGCACCGGGTTCGGCCTCCGGTTCGACAACGGCGTGCTCCTCGCCGACCTCGCGGAGCTCCGCTCGCGGGGCGTGGACGCGGACGCCTTCGCCGGAAGGCTCGCGGCCGCGTTGCGTGGACGGCCGGGGATCGCTGCCGCGTGGAGCCCCCGCGAGCTCGCCGCGCTCCCGCCCGATCACGAGCTGGCCGGGCTCTGGCGCCGGAACCTGCCGCCCGAGCTGCAGTGGGCGGCGGTGGCAGCTCCGCGCGAGGGGTGGCTCTGGGGCGAGGGGCCCTCCACGACCGACCACGGCACCCCGGCCCTCGTCGATCGCACCGTGCCGGTGATCTTCTGGGGCGCCGGCGTGCCGCCGCGCCGCTGCGACGCCCTGGTGCGCTCGGTGGACATCGCGCCCACGCTGGCGGCACTGCTCCGCGTCGCGCCGACCGAGCCGCTCGACGGATTCGCCGTTCCACTCGACCGCTGCGGCCGACCCGGTCGCTGACCCTCGTGCCTTCCCGCCACTCCCCCCTGGAGCCTCCCACCGTGACGCCACGCGCCTGCTTCGTCTTCCTCGTCCTCCTCGTGGCGGCGACACCCGCCGCCGCCCAGCAACCGGACGCCGCGCTCGAGCGCGCCCGCCGCATCCTCGCCTCCGTGCCGCTGGTGGACGGGCACAACGACCTGCCGTGGGAGATCCGCACCAACCGCGACCACCCGGGGGACGTGGCCGCCTACGACCTCCGGACCCGGACGCCGGGGCACACCGACCTAGCGCGGCTCGAGGCGGGGATGGTGGGCGCCCAGTTCTGGTCCATCTATGTGCCCGGGGAGATCCGCGACAGCGGCTACGCGCGGGTGCAGCTCGAGGAATTCGACATCGCACGGCGGATGATCGCGCGCTATCCCGAGGGGCTTCAGCTGGCGCGGAGCGTCGCGGACATCGAGCGCGCCTTCCGGGAGGGGAAGGTCGCCTCGCTGCTGGGAATGGAGGGCGGGCATGCGATCGAGAACTCGCTCGGCGCCCTCCGCGCCTATTACGATCTCGGCGCCCGCTACCTCACGCTGACGCACAACGTCACGCTCGACTGGGCCGACGCCGGGAGCGACGAGCACCGTCACGGGGGCCTCACCGCCTTCGGCAAGGAGGTCGTGCGGGAGATGAACCGCCTGGGGATGCTGGTGGACCTCTCCCACGTCTCCGACGGCGTGATGAGCGACGCGCTCGACGTCGCCGAGGCGCCCGTCATCTTCAGCCACTCCTCGGCCCGGGCGCTCACCAACCACACCCGCAACGTGCCCGACTCGATCCTCGCCCGGCTGCCGAAGAACGGCGGGGTGGTGATGGTGACCTTCGTGCCCGACTTCGTCTCGGAGGAGGTGAACCGGGCCGATGCGACCCGGATGGCCGAGTTCCGCCGCCGGATGCAGGGCGTCACCGACCCCGCCGAGCGGCGGCGCATCGGGCAGGAGGTCCGGGAGGCCTTCCCGATGCCGCGCGCCACGCTCGCGCAGGTGGCCGACCATGTCGAGCACGTGCGGAAGGTGGCGGGAGCGGACCACGTCGGCATCGGGTCGGACTTCGACGGGATCGAGATCGGCCCGGTCGGGCTGGAGGACGTCTCCACCTTCCCGAACCTGTTCGCCGAGCTGGTCCGGCGGGGCTGGAGCGACGAGGACCTGAGGAAGCTCGCCGGGCAGAACCTGCTGCGCGCGATGCGCCAGGCGGAGGCGGTGTCCGCCCGGCTCTCCGCTGCCCGGCAGCCGTCGACGGCGACCATCCAGCAGCTCGACGGGCGCTGATCTCACCGCGGAGAACGGCGTTCACCGCAGAGGCGCAGAGGACGCAGCACAGCGCTGGGGCTGGAACGACGGGATCAAGAACAACCGCAACAAGCGCAACTACAAGGACGACAGGAACGACGGGCGATGTTCCTCAACGGAAGCGAGGGACCGCGGACGACCCGCCGTCCCTCGCCGATGGCTCACCTCTGCGTCCTCTGCGCCTCTGCGGTGAATGCCTGTGCAGCGCGCCGCGCCCGGAAGGCGACCACCGCCGCCCCCACGAGCCCGATGAGCGCGAAGCCGAACCACTGGATCGCGTAGCTCAGGTGCGGCCCGTCGTCGAGGGCGGGAGCCGCCATGCGTCGCGGCCAGGGCGGGAGGGTGGAATCCGGGGACTCGAGCACCCACACCGCCGCGAGGGGGAAGGGAAGTCGCTCGCGCAGGGCGTCCCGGTCGAGTCCCCGCCAGGTGACCGACCCGTCACGCTCCAGCGGCTGGCCGCCGTCCGCCCGCCGCTCGAGCGCGAAGGCGAGTCCGCGGACGGTGTGCCGGCCCGGCTCATCGAGGCCGGCCAGGTCGGCATGCACGGCGTCCGGCGCCTTCACGAATCCGCGGTCCACCAGCACGACGGTGTCGCTGCCCTCGAGCCGGAGTGGCGTCACGACCCGCACCCCCGGCCCGCCGTCCCACGACTGGCCGCGGATCACCACCTCCACCGCCCGGTCGAACTCGCCCGTCACGCTGACCCGCCTGCCGTCGAGCTCGGCGCCGAGCCCGCCGGGTCCGAGCCGGACCTCCGGCGCCTCGCGGGCCGCGAGCGCCCGCGCGTTCGTCGCCCGGCGTTCCGCCAGCCGGTCGAGCTGCCAGACGCCGAGCCGCACGCAGACCGCGGCCACGAGGACGGCGAGGACGACGAAGCCTCTCCAACTGCGTGACATCCTGTCTCCCGGCAAGGACACGGCGATCCGTGCCTCGGCTCGCCCTGCGATGTTAACCGCTTGTCCATCAACACGTTCGTGGGTGAGGGCGGCTCGGCCCACGCCTTGCCATTCAGCGCGGTGGTCCCGCCGGACCCGTCCGGCGACGCTCGAACTTACACCGATCATCTCGTGGAGATTTCCCATGCGCGCCGCGGCCCTGCGCCAGCCCGCACTCAGCGCCCTCTGGGTATTCGCCCTTTCCCTGCTCGCCATCCCCCTCCTGGCCCAGGAGCATGGCGGTGGGCTTCGCGAGGTGCGCTACGTGCCCCCTCCGGGCAGGAGCGGCTTCTTCATCGCTGGCGGCCTCGGCGGGGGGTACGAGTCGTTCAAGACCGACGGGTTCCAGTGGACCGACGAGGAGCTGGGCGCCACCTTCCACCTCAAGCTCGGCGGCACCCCGTCGAGCATGGTGCGCCTCGGCGGCGAGCTCGCGGGCTGGGGCACCGACGAGGCGGGGGTCGAGGAGTACGTCGGGAGCCTGATGGGGATCGTGCAGCTCTACCCGTCGCCCGCCAGCGGGTTCTTCCTCAAGGCCGGGGCCGGCCCGAGCTACTTCAACCAGAAGGTCTTCGACGGCTTCGGCTACTACGAGGTGGACGACAACGGCTTCGGATTCGACCTCGGCGCGGGGTGGGACTTCCAGGTGAGCCGCGGCCTCACCATCGGTCCGGTGGTGGACTACATGCAGCACGACTTCGGCGAGTTCAAGGAGCGGATCTGGAGCTTCGGCGTGAGCATCGGGAGCCTCTGAACTCGGCGGCAGGGCGGGGTGGGAAGGGTTGATTCCACCCAGGCGGAACGCTAGATTCTCCGCCCCACGCCCTGGTGGTGAAACTGGTAGACACGCTATCTTGAGGGGGTAGTGCCGAAAGGCGTCGCGGTTCGAATCCGCGCCAGGGCATCGGGGGCACCGGATCGGGGCCCCCGACGTGTT
>DATIBS010000178.1:0-2363 GCA_035457305.1 Gemmatimonadales bacterium | reverse complement strand
TCCCCGGTGAGCCGGCCCTGGCTCACCCGCTGGCTGGTGACCTCGATCGGGAGCATCGCCCGCCCCACCACCGCCGGGTCCACCCCCTCGCGCGCGAGCCGCTCGAGCCGCACCGCGGTGGCAAGCGTGGCGCCGAGCACGCGCATGTCGCCCTCGCTCTGGGCGTTGGCCCCGTAGTACCGGAGGGTGTCGGTGAGGAGCGCCTCCTCGCCCACCACCACCACGCCGGTGGGCGACGCGGCGCCCAGGTCGCGCATGCCGGTGAGCGACACCAGCGAGTCGAGCACCGCCTGCTCCCGGCCCTGCGCCTCCACCCGGGTCACGACATAGCGCGGCGCGCCGTCGAGCTTGTCGCCGCGCCGGGACGCGGTGAGCACCTGCTCCACCCGCGCGCCGAGCCCGCTGCCGTCGGTGTCGAGCACCACGATCCGCCGCGCGTCGCGGTCGCGCCCGGCGATCAGCACCGGCAGCACCACCAGGCTCGCGAGCAGGATGGGGCCGAGGATGGTCCCGATGAGGAACATCCGGGTGCGCACCCGGGTGAGCACCTCGCGCCGGATCACCGCGAGGATCTTATGCATCGGACCCTCCCCGCGCCGGCGCCACCGCCGCCTCGGCCCCGACCTTCGCGATGAAGATGCTCTGCAGCGAGGGCTCGACCACCTCGAACCGCGCCAGGCCCACCCCCGCCTGCACCAGCGCGGTGAGCACCGAGTCCGCGTCCGCGCCGTCGGCCAGCTCCACCTCCGCCGAGGCCCCGTGGTCGTCCACCCGCGACACCAGGCGGCGGTCGGCCAGCACCCGGACCGCGGCGTCCTGCGCGCGGGTGAAGCGAAGCGCCAGGAAGCGGTGCCCGAAGGCCCCCTTCACCTCGGAGAGCTTCCCGTTCACCACCAGCTCGCCCCGCGCGATGATGGCGATGCGGTCGCACATCTGCTCGGCGTGCTCCATGATGTGGGTGGAGAAGAGGATGGTGCGGCCCTGCCGCGCGAGGTCCACCACCACGTCGCGCAGCACCTGGCTGTTCACCGGGTCGAGCCCGCTGAACGGCTCGTCCATGATGACGAGCTCGGGGTCGTGCAGCATCGCCCCGGCGAACTGGACCTTCTGCTGCATCCCCTTGGAGAGGTCCTCGATCTTCTTGTCCGCCCAGTCGGAGAGGCCGAGCCGCCCGAGCCACGCGTCGGCGCGCCGCACCGCCTCGCGGTGGCGGAGGCCCTTGAGCTCGCCGAAGAAGGCCAGGTGCTCGAGCACCGGCATCGCCTTGTAGAGCCCGCGCTCCTCCGGGAGGAAGCCGATCCGGTGCGCCAGGTCGCGCGCGGGGACGTTCCCGCCGAAGCGGGTGATCGTCCCCTCGTCCGGCTCGATGATGTCGAGCATCATCCGGATCGAGGTGGTCTTGCCGGCGCCGTTGGGCCCGAGGAGGCCGAAGATGCCGCCCTGGGGCACGGCAAGCGTCAGGTCGCGCACCGCGGTATGCCCGGCGAAGCGCTTGGTGACGCGGGCGAGGGAGACGACGGGGTCTGGCATGGCGGCTCGGCGGCTGGATGGCTGGAGAAGCTACCCTGATTGCTTGCGCCGGGCGTAGTGCCGGCGGGCCTTGATGACGTTGCCGCAGTCCTCCATCGAGCACCAGCGGCGGCTCCGGTTCCGGCTCGCGTCCACAAAGAGCCAGCCGCAGGCGCCTCCCTCGCACATCTTCACCCGCTCCAGCTCGTCGGTGGTGGTAAGCTCCGCAGCCGAGTAGGCCACCGGCCAGAGCGGCCAGTCGAGGCCGTCGGGCTGCTCCTCCCAGATCCAGCAGAACCCCCGCTCCGACTCGTGGAGCCGGCGGCTCGCCATCCCGTCGGCGAGGATCCGGTTGAGGGTCTCCAGGTCGGCGGGCTCGGCCCGCTCCCTCCGCGAAAGCGCCCGGAAGATCCGCCAGATCGCACCCCGAAGCCGCCGCGCCTCCCGCAGCACCCGGTCGGCCTCGGCGGGCCGCCGCGCCGCCTCCTCCCGGAGCCGCTTCGCCTCGGTGCGCCCGATGAGCTGGGACTCGAGCGCCCACGCCACCAGGTCGTCGTAGGAGAGCAGCCGCTCGATCGGCTCGTCGGTGCCGAGCCGGCTGGCGGTGTTGGTGAAGTCGAGGCAGAGCCGGCCGGCGATGTGGCCGAACCGGGACGGCGGGACGGCGGGACGGCGGGTTACGGACATAACCGGCTAAATGCCTCTTGACAGGTTAGTGGTGGTTCCGTACTGTATAACCACCATTAACCAGTTTAGCGGGTTATTCCGATGACGCAAGCGGCGGAGTGCATGGGGGTGGAGGCGGTGAGGGGACGGGAAGGCGGGAAGTCGGGAAGTCGGGAGGGGATGGCGGC
>DATIBS010000177.1:0-3639 GCA_035457305.1 Gemmatimonadales bacterium | reverse complement strand
CGTGAGCTGGAGGCGATCGCCCGCGGCCTGGCCGGCCGGAGGCCGCTGCTGGTGGGGGGGCGAGCGGCGGCGCCGCACGCCCTGATGCTCGAACGCCGGGGTGCGCGGGTGCTGCCGGACCTCGAGGCCCTGCGGGGTTGGCTGCGCGCCCGCCGGCTGGCCGAAGCTCGCCCCACGCGCTAGTCTGAGGGCGCAGGTCACGATGCGGGACGACCTTGATTCCCGCCTCGTTGCCGATCGGCGCCCGACCGGTACTCGGAGCGGGGGTCGAAACGCCGGCGGTCACCCCGACCAGACAGGTTACCCATGACCTTCAAACCTGCGATCTGGCACCCGATCTCGGTTGCGCTCAGTGCGCTCAACCTGCTTGGCGCCGGCGCGGCGATCCAAGCCGCCGAACCATGGCACGCCGCGGCTCACGTGGCCCTCGCGCTCGCGTTCGGGCTGTGGGCCCGGCGCCTCCGGCGGGGCCCCGCCGCGAGCGAGCGCACGGGCCGGCTCGAGCTGCTCGAGGCGGAGATGGACGGGCTGCGGCAGGAACTGGGTGAGACCCAGGAGCGCCTGGACTTCGCGGAGCGGATGCTGGCGCAGCACCGGGAAGCTCGCCGGGTGGGCCCGGAGCCCTAGGGAGGGTCGCGGCCAGGGCTGTGCGACCCGGCGCGGGGCGAAGTCGTTCGGGTTTCCCGATTGGAGGAGGCAGCGTGCCCAAGTTTCGCCTCGGCAGCAACGTCGCGGTCTTCCTGCTCTTCTTCGGCGTCTCGGTCCTGGAAGCGGTCCAAACGCGGAACTGGCTCAAGGCCCTGTTCTGGCTGGCGATCGGCCTGGTCTTCCTCCTGGCGGACACCCACAAGCGCCAATCATGAGCCGCTGGTGTGCCGGCCTGCTCGCGGCCTGCTGCTTCGCCGGCGTCCTGCCGGCCCAGCCCGCCCCGCCGAAAGCCCACCTGCCGGTCGGCCTCTTCTTCGGACGGATCGAGGAGGGGGCCCGCATCTTCACGCCGGCCCGGCTTCTTCCCCTCTCCGATCCCGAAGCGCTGGGACACGACTTCCCGACGGCGCTGCAGCTGCACGGAACGGAGTTCCCCGCGCTCCTCTGGCTCGGCCAGCAGGCCGGCCTCCGGCTCCACGCGACCCTCCAGCGCTATCCCACGGAGCCGGGCGCTGAATGGCCCTACCCGGACTTCGCCCCGCCACCGGACACCATCCTGCTGCGCGCGGCCGTGGTCGAGCGCCGCGGTGAGCGGGAGGCGCCCCTCCCCGGGTTGCGCGCGGTGCTCTACGACGACCGCCGGCCAGTCCTGTTCCTCGTGGATACCCGCTCGTTGACCCTCGCCCAGCGGGGGATGACGATGGCGACGACGATGGGCCTGGACCTGAGCCGGGCGGAGTTCCTTGCCGCCCTCACCCGGGCGAGCCAGTTTGCACCCGCGGAGGGCCTGGGGGCGGTCATCTTCTCGCCGTGAGCCGCGGGGAAGAGCCCGAGGGTGGAATGTCCACGGTCAATCCAAGCTGGCACCCGCGATGACCGAATTCGCCGGCACGGTGGTCGGGGATCGCTACCGCCTCGAGCGGGAGCTCGGGCGTGGCGGGATGGCCACCGTCTGGCTCGCCCATGACCTGGACCACGACCGGCCGGTCGCGGTCAAGGTCATCCATCCGGAGCTGGCCGGCGCCATCGGGGTGGACCGGTTCGTCCGCGAGGTCCGGGTCACCGGTCAGCTCCAGCATCCCAACGTCGTCCAGCTCCTGGACTCGGGCTCGATCCTCGCTCCCGACGGGCAGTCGCTGCCCTGGTACGCAATGCCGTACCTCGAGGGCGAGTCCCTGCGGGCCCGCCTCGCCCGCGAACGCCACCTGCCGATCGAGGAGGGGCTCCGCATCGCCGAGGCTGTGGGGGCGGCTCTCACGGCGGCGCATCGGCACGGCATCGTCCATCGCGACATCAAGCCGGACAACGTCTTTCTCTCCGGCGCCCACGTGTACGTCGTGGATTTCGGGATCGCCAAGGCGCTGCTCGACACGGAAACCGAGCGGCTGACGAGCACGGGTCTCGCCATCGGCACGCCGGCCTACATGAGCCCCGAGCAGTCCATGGCGGATCGCGTGGACGCGCGGAGCGACCAGTACAGCCTCGCCGCGATCCTCTACGAGATGCTCGCGGGGGAGCCGCCCTTCACCGGCCCGACGGCCCAGGCCATCGTGGCTCGTCGGTTCGCCGAGGCGGCCCGCGCCATCCGCCCGGTGCGGTCCACCGTGCCGGAACACGTGGAGCGGGCCGTGCTCCGGGCGCTGGAGCGGGCGCCCGCCGACCGCTTCCCTGACGTGGCAGCCTTCGTCTCGGCGCTGCAGGCCGAGGACCCGGCACGGCCGGCCCGGAGCCCGGGGCCGCCAGGGTCGCGGCGGCTGTGGTACGCGGCCGGACTGGTCGCGGCCGTGGCCGCCGGCAGCTGGCTGGTCGCGCAGCGGATCCTCGCCACCCGGGCGCCGGTGACGGACCCCGAGGTCGTGGCGCTCTACCGTCGCGGGCTGCAGGGCCACGAACGCCGGACGCCGGGCGGGAACGCCGAAGCCATCGCCGCCTTCGGGGCCGCCATCGAGCGCGACTCGGCCTTCGGCCCGGCGTGGACCGGGCTCGCGATGGCGCATGCCCAGGCGTACGGCCGGGTATTCGCCGATGGCCCCCGCGCGCGGGATAGCCTCCTTCAACTGGCCATGATGGCGGCGAACCGGGCGATGGCGCTCGATTCGGGCAGCGCCGGCGCCTGGCTCGCGCGTGCGACCGTGAGCCGGTTCGTGGACCCCACCGACCCCGGGCCGGTGCTCACGGCCGTGCGGCGATCCCTCGCGATCGACTCGACGAATGCCGCGGCCTGGTTGTCGTACGGGATCAATACGATCGATGCCGGCGACCACGCGGGCGGGACCGCGATCCTCCGCGAATGCGTGCGCCGGGCCCCCGCGAACACCCAGTGTCTCGCCTTCATGGGACTGGCGCACTACTGGGCCCGCCAGTACGACAGCGCTGCCGCGTGGGCGGACAGCGCCGTCGCGGTGGACCCGAACTACCTCCTGGGGCGGCAGGCGGCCGGGCACATCGCGGTGGAACGCGGCGACTTCGATCGGGCCGTGGCCGCATTCGACGCGGCGCGACGGATCGGCACCAACGTGGAGTACGCCAACTCCGTGGCCAACGGGGCGCTCGCGCAGGCGCGCGCCGGCCGGCACGACGAGGCGCGGGCGCTCCTGCGCGCGGCCGACTCGCTGGGCGCCGGCTACGTGCCGAATGCCCACACGGCAGTGTATCTGGCGCAGGCCTACGCCGCGCTGGGTCAAGCCGATCGGGCAGTAGCGTGGCTCGCGCGGTACGAGCCCCGGGCCGACAACCACTTCCAGCTCCACTTGCGTTGCGACCCGCCGTTCGACCCGATTCGGGGCGACGCCCGGTTCCGGGCGCTGCTCGTGCGGCCATCTCCGCCGCCGGGGCAGGGATGCTGATCGTGCGGGCACGGGAGGGTATCTCCATGAGGCATTTCTCCCCCCTTGCACTGCCGCTGGTGCTCCTGGCGCTGCCCGCCGGGTGCAGGGAATCCGGCCCGCCGTCCACCCCGCGCGGGAGCACCGTTCTTCCGGTGAGCGAGGG
>DATIBS010000176.1:0-4515 GCA_035457305.1 Gemmatimonadales bacterium | reverse complement strand
CGGCGTTCTCGTCGAACCGGATGTAGGAGCCGTCCTTGCGGCGGGTCTCCTTCGTGGTCCGGACGATGACCGCCTTGGCCACCTCCCCCTTCTTCACCTGCCCGGTCGGGATCGCGTCCTTGATCGCCACGACGACCCGGTCGCCCAGGCCGGCGTAGCGGCGCTTGCTCCCGCCGAGCACGCGGATGACGAGCGCCTTCCGGGCGCCCGAGTTGTCCGCGATCTTGAGGATCGACTCCTGCTGCACCATGGCCGTGTCCGTTCGCTCAGCGGGCCCGCTCGACGATCTCCACCACGCGCCACCGGACCGTCTTCGCCAGCGGGCGGGTCTCCATCACGCGGACGGTGTCGCCCTCGCGGGCGCCCAGCTCGTCCCGCGCCTTCACCCGGGTGGTGCGGGTCATCTGCTTCCCGTACACCGGGTGGGCGTACCGGCGCACGAAGGCGACGGTCACCGTCTTCTCCATCTTGTCGCTCGTCACCACGCCGGTCCGGGTCTTCCGCCGGGCGCGCGTCGTCTGCTCGGTCATCGTCTCAGCCCTCCGCCCGCTCGCGCAGGACAGTCTGGATCCGCGCGATGTCGCGCCGGAGCGCCCGGAACCGGATCGGGTTCTCGATCGCCTCGGTGGCGGACCGGAACCGGAGCCGGAAGCGCTCCTCGGTGAACTCGGCCAGCTTGGCCTGGAGCTCCTCCACGGAGAACTCGCGGAAGTCCCGTGCCTTGGTCATCCGTCAGCCCTCCTCGCGCTTCACGAAGCGCGTCTTGAGCGGCAGCTTCGCCGCGGCCAGGGCGAACGCCTCGCGGGCGAGCGCCTCGGGCACCCCGTCCACCTCGAAGAGGATGCGGCCGGGCTTCACCACCGCGACCCACCCCTCGGGGTTGCCCTTCCCCTTCCCCATCCGCGTCTCGGCCGGCTTCTTGGTGACCGGCTTGTCGGGGAAGACCCGGATCCACACCTTGCCGCCCCGCTTCATCTCCCGGGTCATCGCCACCCGGCTGGCCTCGATCTGGCGGTTGCTGACCCAGCCCGGCTCCAGGGTCTGCAGCCCGAACTCGCCGAACGCCACGGTGTTGCCCCGGCTCGCGATGCCCTTGGTGCGGCCCTTGAACGTCTTGCGGAACTTGATCCGCTTCGGCGCCAGCATGGCTCAGGCCCCCGTGCTGTACGTGCGGCCCTTCACGTCCTCGACCACCTCGCCGCGGAAGATCCAGACCTTGATCCCGATCGCGCCGTAGGTCGTCTTGGCCGTGCCGTGGGCGTAGTCGATGTCGGCGCGCAGCGTGTGGAGCGGCACCCGGCCCTCGTGGTACCCCTCGGTCCGGGCGATCTCGGCGCCGCCCAGCCGGCCGGCCGCGCGCACCTTGATGCCCTGGGCTCCCATCCGCATGGCGCTCTGCACCGCGCGCTTCATGGCGCGGCGGAAGGAGATCCGCTGCTCCAGCTGCCGGGCGATGTTGTCGGCCACCAGCTTCGCCGCCAGCTCCGGCCGCTTGATTTCCTCGACGTTGATCGCGGCCTCCTTGCCGGTGAGCTGGGCCAGCTCGTCGCGGAGCTTGTCCACCTCCGCGCCGCGCTTGCCGATCACCACGCCGGGGCGGCCGGTGTGCACGGTCACGGTGACCTTGCCCGGCTTCCGCTCCACGTGGATCTCGGCGATGGCCGCGTGCTCCAGCCGGGCCCGGAGGTACTTCCGGATCAGCTCGTCCTCCTTGAGGAGCGCCGGCATGTCCTTGGTCGCGAACCAGCGCGACCGCCAGGGCTGCACCACCCCCAGCCGGAAGCCGATCGGATGCGTCTTCTGGCCCATCAGTTCTCCTCCGTCGCCGCCACGTGGATCTCCACGTGACTGGTCCGCTTCCGGATCGGCGTCGCCCGGCCCTGCGCCTGCGCCGTGAAGCGCTTGAGCGGCGGGCCCATGTCGACCACGCACTTCGTCACCACCAGCCGGTCGGCGTCGAAGGCCGCGTTGTCCTTGAGCGCCGCCTGCTCCGCATTCGCCACCGCCGAGCGCAGCGTCTTGGCCAGCTGCCGCGCGGCGAGCTTGCGGCTGAACTTCAGGATGGCCGCCGCCTCGTTCACGTTCTTGCCGCGGATCTCGTCCGCCACCAGCCGCATCTTCCGCGGCGACTGGCGCACGCCGCGCTGGATCGCCCGCCCGGTCATGGCGTCGCCTTCGCCTTCTTGTCCGCCGCCAGCTTGCCGCTGTGGCCGCGGAACAGCCGGGTCGGGGCGAACTCGCCCAGCTTGTGCCCGACCATGTTCTCGGTCACGTACACCGGGATGAACTTGTTCCCGTTGTGCACCGCGAAGGTGTGCCCCACGAACTCGGGCAGGATCGTGCTCGCCCGGCTCCAGGTCTTCACCACCTTCTTCTCGTTCCGCCCGTTGAGGGCCGTCACCTTCCGCAGGAGTGCGTCCTGGACGAAGGGGCCCTTCTTCACGCTGCGCGCCATTACTGCGTCGCCTTCCCGCGCTTCCGACCGCGCACGATGAGCTTGGTGGACGCCTTCTTGGGCTTCCGGGTCTTCCGGCCCTCGGGCTTGCCCCAGGGGGACGCCGCCGGCCGGCCGCCCGAGGTCTTGCCCTCGCCGCCGCCGAGCGGGTGGTCCACCGGGTTCATGGCCACACCCCGGACCTTGGGCCGCTTGCCGAGCCAGCGGTTCTTGCCGGCCTTCCCGACCGAGAGCAGCTCGTGCTCCGCGTTGCCGACCTCGCCGACGGTGGCCAGGCAGCGGTCGAGCACCATCCGCATCTCGCCGGAGCGGAGCCGGAGGGTGACCTTCCCGGCCTCCTTCGCCACCAGCTGGACGCTCGCGCCGGCGCTCCGGGCCATCTGGCCGCCCTTGCCGATCTTGAGCTCGACGTTGTGCACCGTGGTGCCGAGCGGCACCTCGGCGAGCGGGAGGGCGTTGCCGGTCCGCACGTCCGCGCCGGGCCCGGAGACGATCGTGGCGCCCACCTCCAGGCCCTTCGGGTGCAGGATGTAGCGCTTCTCGCCGTCGGCGTAGACCACCAGCGCGATCCGGGCGCTGCGGTTGGGATCGTACTCGATCTCCGCCACCCGCGCCGGGATGCCGAACTTGTCCCGCTTGAAGTCGATCCGGCGGTACATCTGCTTGTGCCCGCCCCCGATGCGCCGCATCGTGACGTGGCCCTGGTTGTTCCGCCCGCCGCTCTTCCGGATCGGCTCGAGCAGGGACTTCTCCGGGGTGCTCCGGGTGATCTCGTCGAACCCGGACACCGACTTGAAGCGCGTGCCGGCCGTGACGGGCCGGAATTGCCGGATGCTCATCTCAGCCCTCGAACACGGCGATGCTGTCGCCGTCCTTCAGCTTGACGATGGCCTTCTTCCAGCGCGCCGTGGTGCCGAGGGTGCGGCCCCGGACCACCGCCTTCCGGCGCACCTGCATCGTCCGGACGCTGGTCACGGTCACGTTGAACAGCTGCCCCAGCGCCGCGGCGATCTGCGGTTTGGAGGCCTCCGGGTGCACCTCGAAGGCGTACTCGCCCCGCTCCTGGAAGGCGGCCGAGGACTTCTCGGTCACCAGCGGGCGGACGACGATCTCGTGGAGCGCGGGCATCTTACTTCCCCTTCTTCTTGGGGGCGGCCTTCTTGGCCGCCTTCTTGGCCGGCGCCTTCGCCGCCTTCGCCGTCTTCGGCGCGGCCGCCTTCGCCTTGCGCGGCGCCGCGGCCCTGGCGGGCTTCGCCGCCTTCGCGGCCTTCGCCTTCGCGGCGGCCCGCGACTTCGGCTTCGCCGGGGCGGGGGCGGACGTGTCCGCCTCGAGCGGGGTCGTCGGCGCCTCGCCGGTGAGCGCGCCCTGCTCCACCACCACGGCGTCGGACCAGAGGACGTCGTAGGCCGAGACGTCGCTCCACGGCATCACCTGGAGCCGGGGCACGTTCCGCCCCGAGAGCCAGGCCGCGCGGTGCACCCCGTGGGTGAGGAGCAGGACCTTGCGGCCGGCCAGCCCCATCGCCTCGAGCAGGGCCACCATCGCCTTCGTCTTCGGGCCCTCGAGCGCCACCCGCTCCAGCACGTGGAGGGCGCCCTCGCCCGCCCGGGCGTTGAGCGCGGACTTCCGGGCCAGCGCCTTGACCTTCCGCGGCACCCCGGTGGTGTAGTCGCGGGGGTGCGGGCCGAACACCACCCCGCCACCCCGCCAGTGGGGGGCGCGGGTCGAGCCCTGGCGGGCGCGGCCGGTGCCCTTCTGGCGCCACGGCTTCTGGTTGCCGCCGGAGACGAAGCTCCGGGTCTTGGTGGCCGCGGTGCCCTGGCGCTGGTTGTTCCGGTAGGCCCGCACCACCTGGTGCAGCACCGGCCGGTTCACCGTGCCGTCGAACGTCTCCGCGGGGAGCGCGAACGCGCCCTTGGCCTTCGCGCCCGCGGCGGTGTAGAGCGTGGCCTCAATCATGGCGGCTCCGGCCTCCCTGCTTGGCGACCATCACGATCCCGTTCCGCGAGCCCGGCACCGCGCCGCGGATGAAGAGCAGGTGGCGCTCGGCGTCCACCTT
>DATIBS010000175.1:0-11615 GCA_035457305.1 Gemmatimonadales bacterium | reverse complement strand
CCGGTCTCGGCCTCGCCCACGACCTCGAACCCGGCCTGGACCAGGATGTCGCTGATCATCGTGCGCATGAAGATCGCGTCGTCGCAGACGAGCACCGTGTGTGCCACTCGGGTCCTCCGGGATCGTGCGGGTCGGGCGGCGGGGGCCGCCGGGCTCAGGCTCCGAAGACCGGCGCGAGGATGGCCGGCAGGTCGAGCAGGACGAAGTGCCGGCCATCGCGATGCCCCACCGCCTGCACCCAGCGCGGGTCCACGCCCGGCAGGGCCTCGCGCGCCTCGATCGCGTCCGGGGCGACCTGCAGCAGGTCGCTCACCTCGCTGACCGCCAGCCCCGCGCGCCGCCCGCCGTGGTCCACGACGAGGATCGCGCCCTCGGCCGCCGCGTCGGGCTCCTGGCCGAGGAGCCGGTGGCCGTCGAACAGGGTGAGCAGCGCGCCACGCACGTTCACCAGGCCGAGGACCGCGTCGGGGGCGCCGGGAATCCGCGTGGCGGTTTGCGGCGGCAGGATCTCCCGGGCGGAGGCCGCGGGGAGCCCGCAGACCAGCCGACCGATGCGGAAGATCAGCACCCGGAGCGCGCCGGAATCATCCATCTGCTTTGAAGAAACGAAGATACCGGAGCGGCTCGGGCCCGGCAACGGCATCGTCCGGGCCCAGCAGTTCGGTGAGGGCCGGGCGCAGGTCGGCCGGCCACTCGGAAGTGAAGGCAAGCGCCGTGCCCGTGACCGGGTGCCGGAGCCGGAGCTCGGCGGCATGCAGTGCCTGGCGGGGGCAACGGGCCGCCAGCCGTTCCGCCGCCCCCTTCCCCACCCCGCCGATCCGTCGCGCCCCACCTTCGTGGTAGACCGGGTCGCCCACCACGGGATGCCCGGCGTGGGCGAGGTGCACCCGGATCTGGTGCGTCCGGCCGGTGTGGAGTTCGCAGCGGACCAGGTCGGCCGGCCCGAGCCGCGCCACCACCCGCACGTCGGTCCGCGCGCTCCGACCGGCGGCGAGCACGGCCATCCGCTTCCGGTCCCGGGGATGCCGGCCGATCGGCTGGTCGAGCACGGTGAGGTCCTCGCCGAAGTGGCCCCAGGCCAGCGCCGCGTAGGCCCGGTGCACGCGTCGCGCCGCGATCATCGCCGCGAGGCGCCGGTGCGCCACCTCGGTCTTGGCGACGAGGAGGAGGCCGGAGGTGTCGCGGTCGAGCCGATGGACGATGCCCGGCCGCCCCTCGGCCCCGGCGGAGAGCGGCGTGCCCCGGGCGACGAGGGCGTTCACCAGGGTGTCCTCCCAGTGGCCCGGGGCGGGGTGCACGACCAGCCCCGCCGGCTTGTCGATGACCGCGAAATGCTCGTCCTCCCATACCACGGTGAGCGCGATGGCCGCGGGCCGGAGCGGGCGCCGGGCCTCGGGCTCGGGCACGGCCACCTCGAGCACGTCCCCCCGCTCGAGCACGCGCGAGGCGCGCGCCACCTCGCCGTTCACGCGCACCGCCTTCCCCGCCACGAGGCGCGCGGCCTGGGTGCGGGAGAGCGCGAGCTGGTCGGCGAGGAAGCGGTCGAGCCGCTCGGTGCGGGCGACCGCGACGCTGAGGCGGAGGGGGGCGCCCACGGACGGGGCGTCAGGAGGCGGGCGCGGACTCGGAGGCGGCGTCGCGCCGCGCGTCCTCGCGCCACAGGACGATCGCGAGGGCGATCGCGCCGCAGCTCACCGCGACGTCGGCGACGTTGAAGGTCGGCCAGCGGAGCGCGCCGACGCCGACGTCGAAGAAGTCCACCACGCCCCGCGGGCTGCGGAGCCGGTCCACCAGGTTCCCGGCCGCGCCGCCCGCCACCGCGCCGAGGGCGAGCTGGCGGAACCGGTCGCCGGCGGGGGCGCCCGCGCTCATCCGGGCGAGCACGATCACGGCCACGACGGCGACGACCAGGAAGATCCAGCGGGAGAACGGGCCCAGGTGCAGGCCGAAGGCGGCCCCCGGGTTGTAGACCAGCCGGAGCTGGAACCAGTCGCCCAGCACCGGGACCGCCACGGCGCGGAGCAGCCGGTCCTCGGCCAGCACCTTGGTGACCACGTCGAGCGCGAGGACGGCGCCCGCCGTGAGCCAGAAGAGGCGCCGCTCAGCGGCGGGCGGCATCCTCTTCCTTCTCCTTGCACGAGATGCAGAGCCGCGCGTGCGGCAGCGCGTCGAGGCGCTCGAAGCCGATCTCCTGGCCACAGGTCTCGCACCGCCCGAACTTCTCCGGGCTGCCGTACAGCCGGCGGAGCGCCTGGTTCACGTGCCAGAGGTAGCGGCCCTCCTTCGAGGCCATCAGGAACTGCTTCTCCCGCTCCATGGCGTCGGTGCCCTGGTCCGCCATGTGGAAGGAGTAGGAGGAGAGGTCGCCGTCGGAGGACTGCAGCGTGGCGTTGAAGGACTCGTCGTAGTAGCCGAGCTCCTTCATCACGCGCGCCCGCTCCTCGAGCAGCCGCTTCTCCATGTGCGTCAGTTGCTTCTTGTTCATCAAGCGTTCCGGGTCAGGGGTGCGGGGCCGCGGCGCGGCCGTCCGGGTGCCGCGCGAGGCCGAGGCGGGCCACGCGGCCGTCGATGTCCACGTCCTGCTCGAGCACCGGGTCCGCGACCCGGTCCCCGATGTCGAGGCGCCGGGCGAGCACCTCGCCGGCGATCCAGTCCTGGTGGGCCCGGGCGGCGGCCTCGAGGGCGGGATCGCCCGCGACCGCGACGACGATCCGGTCGCCCACCGCCAGGCCGGCGTCCTTGCGGAGGCGCTGCACGCGGTTCACCAGCTCCCGTGCCAGCCCCTCCTCCAGCAGTGCCGCGTCGAGCCGGGTGTCGAGCACCACGACGAATGGTCCGTCCGCCTGCACGACGCCCTCGACCGCCACCGCCCGCTCGACGGTCACGTCGCCCGAAAGATAGCGCACCGGGGCACCGTCGAGGTCGAGCTCGGCCTCGCCACCCGCCTCGAGCACGCGCAGCTGGTCGCCGGTGAGCCGGGCCACGGCGGCCGCCACCTGCGGCGTGCGCGCCCCGTGGCGCTTGCCGAGCGCGCGGAAGTTGGCCCGGCCGGAGAGCCGCACCAGCTCGGCGTCGGAGCCCACGACCTCCACTGCCTTCACGTTGACCTCGGCGCGGAGCAGCTCGAGCAGCGGCGCGAAGTCGGGCCGGTCCATCCGGGCCGGGGCCGCGAGGCGCAGCCGGGCCAGCGGCTGGCGCACGCGCAGGCCGGCCTCCTCCCGCGCCGCGCGGGCGAGGGAGGCGGCGCGCCGCACCGCGTCCATCGCCGCCGCCAGGTCGCCGTCGGCGCGCCCGCGGCTCGCCGGGAACGGCGCCAGGTGCACGCTCGCCCCGGTGAGCGCGCGATGCAGCCGGTCGCTCGCGAACGGCGCCGCGGGCGCGAGCAGCCGGCTCACCGTCGCCAGCGCCTCGCGCAGCGTGGCCACGGCCGCCGGATCCGGCGCGCGCCCCGGGGCCCAGAACCGGGCGCGGTTGGTGCGGACGTACCAGTTGGACAGGTCGTCCACCACGAAGTCCATCAGCGTGCGCACGCCGGTGGTGATGTCGTACGCCTCCCACGCGCCGCGCACGGCGCGCACGGTATCGTCGAGCCGGCCGAGGATCCAGCGGTCGGCCAGGGTGGCCCCCGCCGGGGCGCCGGCCTCCCCCGGCCCGGCCGCCTCCGCTGCGCCGGCGTAGAGGGCGAGGAAGTTGTACGTATTCCGGAGCGTGTTGAGGAACCCGCCCGCCGTCTCGGGGATGCCCCGCACGTCGAACCGCTTCGGGAGCCAGATCTGGCTCGAGGCGAGCAGGTAGAGCCGCACCGCGTCGGCGCCGTGGAGGGCGAGCTGCTCCCACGGGTCGACCGTGTTCCCCCGGCTCTTCGACATCTTCTGGCCCTGCGCGTCGAGGACCAGCTCGTTCACCACCACGTTCCGGTAGGGCACCTGGTCGAACGCGGCGGTGGCGATCGCCAGCAGGGAGTAGAACCACCCCCGGGTCTGGTCCACCCCCTCGCAGATGAAGTCGGCCGGGAAGTGGGCCCGGAACTCGGCATCGCCCTCGAAGGGCCAGTGCCACTGGGCATAGGGCATCGAGCCCGAGTCGAACCAGGTATCGATCACCTCGGGGGTGCGCCGCATCTCCCCGCCGCAGGCGCAGGCCCAGCGGTACTCGTCCACGTGCGGCTTGTGGGGGTCGAAGTCCGCCGGGAGCGGCCGGCCCCAGCGCTCGGCCAGGCGGGCGTAGCTCCCCACCACCTCGACGTGCGCCGGCTCCCGGTCGCAGACCCAGACCGGGAGCGGCGTGCCCCAGTAGCGGTCGCGCGAGAGCGCCCAGTCCACGTTGTTCTGCAGCCACTCGCCGAACCGGCCCGAGCCGACCTCGGGGGGATGCCAGGCGACCCCGGCGTTGAAGGCCGTCATCCGGTCCTTCACCGCGGAGGTCCGCACGAACCAGGAGTCGCGGGCGTAGTAGATCAGCCGGCTGCGGCAGCGCCAGCAGTGCGGATAGTTGTGGACGTACGGCTCGGTGGCCAGGTGGCGGCCGAGCTCCTTGAGCCGGCGCACCAGGAGGTCGTTGGTCTCCTTCGCGGTGACGAGCCGGCCCTCGAGCTCGGGCCAGGTGGTGCCGTGGAAGGTCCCGTCGGCCGCCACCGGGCGGACCAGCGCCAGGCCCTCGACCTGGCCCGTGGCGTGGTCGTCGGCGCCGAAGGCGGGAGCCAGGTGCACCATCCCGGAGCCGTCCTCGGCCGTGACGAAATCGCCCGCCACGACCAGCGAATGCCGACTTCCCTCGGGCAGCGGGACGACGTCGAGCGGCCGGCGGTAGCGCCGGCCCACCAGCGCCGACCCGGGCGCCACCGCGAGCCGCTCCGCCTCGGCCAGGGTGGCGCCGCCCACCCGGAGGCTGCCGGCCCGCGTCGTGGCCGCCCAGAGCTTCCGGGGCCCACCCTCGGCGGGCACGGCGTAGAGACCGTACTCGAGATCGGGCCGCACCGCGACGGCCACGTTGGACGGGAGCGTCCATGGGGTGGTGGTCCAGACGACCAGCTCCTCGCCCGATGCGTCGTCGAGGGCGAAGGCCACGTAGACCGAGCGGTCCTGCACCTCCTCGTAGCCGAGGGCGAGCTCGTGGCTCGACAGGACCGTGCCGCAGCGGGGACAGTAGGGGAGCACCCGGTGGCCGCGCACCAGCAGCCCGCGCTCGTGCAGCCGCTGCAGCAGCCACCAGACCGACTCGACGTACTCCGGTGCGTAGGTGATGTAGGCGTGGTCGTAATCCAGCCAGAAGGCGATCCGGTCGGAGAGCTGCTCCCAGTCGTCCCGGTAGCGGAGGACACTCTCGCGGCAGAGGCGGTTGAACTCCGCCACGCCGAAGCGCTCGATGTCCTTCTTCCCCTGGAGCCCGAGCTGCTTCTCGACCTCGATCTCCACCGGGAGGCCATGCGTGTCCCAACCGGCGATCCGCGTGACCCGCTTCCCCTGCATGGCGTGGAAGCGGCAGACCAGGTCCTTCACCGTGCGCGAGAAGACGTGATGGATGCCGGGCCGCCCGTTGGCGGTGGGCGGGCCCTCGTAGAACACGAACGGCGGTCCGTCGCGGCCCGCCGCCACGGTGCGGTGGAAGAGGTCCTCGGCCGCCCAGGTGGCGAGGAGTTCGCGCTCGAGCGCGTCAGCCGGCCCCTCGGGCCAGAGCGGAAGGGTCACGCGACCGGAGGAGGCGCCGCCCCGACCTGGCGGTCGAGGCCGTCGAGCTCGGCGAGCTGGCGCTCGAGGATGTTGCGGAGGCTGCCGAGGTACGCGTGGAACTGGCGGCGCGCGGTCTCCGCCCGCTCCCGGACCAGGGCTTCCTGCCCCTGGGCGTCGCCCAGCATCCGCTCCGACTCCACCCGCGCCTGGGCGAGCAGGGTCTCGGCCTGGCGCGCCGCCTGCTGCTCGATGTCGGCGCGGAGCTGCTGGGCGGCGAGGAGGGCATCGTTCATGGCGCGCTCCCGGTCCCGGAAGGCGCGGAGCTGCTCCTGGAAGTTGCGCAGCCGCTCCTCCATCTGGGCGCGCTCCCGGAGCAGCCGCTCGAACTCCTCGGCCACCTTCTCCTTGAAGGCCGTGACCGCGGCGCGGTCGAGCCCGCGGAAGGCGGGGGCGAACTCCTGCGCGCGGATGTCGTGGGGCGTGAGGTTGAAACCGGCGTCGCTCATCAGGCACGCTCCCCGAACAGGACGGTTCCGAGGCGGACGATGGTCGCCCCCTCCTCCACAGCGACGGGAAAGTCGCCGGACATGCCCATCGAGAGCTCGGGCAGGTCGTGGCCGCGAGCCGCGGCCTCATCGCGCAGGCGGCGGAGCCGGGCGAAGGCGGCGCGCTGCCGGCCGGAGTCGTCGGTGAGCTCCGCCAGGGTCATCAGGCCGCGTGGGTCGAGCGCCGGCAGCCCCCGAAGGGCATCGAGCAGCGCGGGGAGCGCGTCCGGCTCCACCCCGCCCTTCTGCGGCTCGGCGGAACAGTTCACCTGGACCAGCACGCCCTGCCGGGAGCCCGCCGGTATCCGGCGCGCGAGCTCCTGGGCGAGCTCCACCCGGTCCAGCGAGTGGATCAGTGCAAAGCGCCCCGCGGCGTGGCGCGCCTTGTTGCGCTGCAGCGTGCCCACCAGGTGCCACGCCACCAGCACGCCGGCCGCCGCCATCTTGGGCAGCGCCTCCTGGACCCGGTTCTCGCCCACGTCGGTGAGCCCCGCGGCCCACGCGGCACGGACTGCCTCCGGCCCATGCGTCTTGGTCACCGCCACGATCCGCACCGGATGGTGCCAGCCGCCGCGGGCCTGCGCCTCGCCGATCACCCGGCGCACGTCGGCGACCCGCTCGGCGAGGCCCGGGAATTCCATAACTCTCAAAAATAGCGGAGTACCTGCCGGAATGGCACCGGAGTGCTCTGGAAAGCGGGGAGCGGGGACCGGGGAGCGGGAACGGGAGCGCCACCGGCTGCGCCCCGCTCGCTGCCCCCGTTATTGCGGCAGCACCGTATCCGTGCCCGGGACCGCGAAGACGCCCCGCTCCAGCTCGCGCACCCGGTCGATGATCGCGGGGTTCGGGTTGAGCTGGGCCGCGCGGCGGAAGTTGGCGAGCGCCTGCTCGCGGTCGCCGCGGGCCTCGTCGGCGAACCCGAGCTGCGCCAGCACCAGCCCGAGGCTGTTGGAGAAGCTCCGGCTCGTGGGATCGGTGACCGCCGCCGGATCGGCGTCGAGGAGGCCGGCGTAGCGGTAGGTCTCCCAGGCCAGCCGCCGGGAGAGGGCGACGTCGAGCGGCGCCCCTGCGATCCCGGTGAAGTCGAGGTCGGTGCGGGTCGTGTCGGCGACCGTGCCCTCCAGCCGGAACGCCAGCCCCTGCTGGACCGTCCAGCGGTGCAATCCGGCCCGCTCCCCGCCAGTGGTGATGGCCCACGCCACTGGCCGCCGGCCGAGATTCTCCTGCACGATCCGGAGCGCGACGATGTCGCTCATCTGGAGGATCGTCCCGGCCGGCAGGGTGTCCACCAGGGTGCCGAAGCGGAGCGGCAGCGGCGCGCCGAGCTGCTGCGGCTGGGCCAGCAGGATCTCCTGGTCGGTCATGGTGTGGATGGGGCGCGCCGGTGCCGGCGCCGCGGCCTCGCGCCAGACCTCGGGCGCCGAGCCGGGATCGAACGGCCGCGGGGGCTGGTCCCGGAGCTGACGGACGTACCAGTCGGTGTTGGCGAGCGAGAGGCAGACCACGGTGACGTCCCGGCGGATGCCCTGCACCTCCTGCGCCCACCAGAGCGGGAAGGTGTCGTTGTCGCCGTAGGTGAAGAGGATCCCGTGCGGCCCGACCGAATTGAGCAGGTTGTACGCGGCGTCCGCGGCGAGCCGGGCGTCGGGGCCGTGCCGCCGCGTGGCCGCCTTCAGGTTGAAGACGAAGGGCACCAGCGCCACCGCCAGGGTGCCGCCGGCCAGCAGGCGCCCCCCGCCCCGGGAGAGGGCGCGCCGCGCGAGCTCCGCCAGGCCGATCCCCACCCACGTACCCCAGGTGATGAAGCTCACGACGAAGAAGTAGTCCCGGTCGCGCACCTCGTGCTGTTCCACGTCGGGGAACCGGTCGTAGCCGAGGCCATAGCCCGGCTTGAAGTTCATGTAGGCGACCAGCCCGAGGCCGGTGAGCAGCCACAGTCCGAAGTGGAGCCAGAAGGCCCCCCGGTCGGCGCGGCGCTGGGCCAGCGCGCCCTGCACCCCGAGCCCGAGGAACGCCACCGTCGCCAGCGAGCGGAGCGAGAGGGTGAAGTCCTGCCCCAGCGTCTTGGCCCACTGCCAGTCGAAGTACTGCACGTAGTTCGCCAGCTGCAGCCCGATGATCGTGAGCGAGCGACCCGGGTTGAAGGGGCCATGCGGGATCGTGGGGTCGTCGAGCGGGGTCCGGATCGGGTACTGCTCCCGGCGGATGACGGCGAGGAGCCGCTCCCAGGTGGACGGGTCGGCCTCGTTCAGCACCGGCTGCTGCCCGGCGCGGATGTAGAGGAAGAGGTAGACCGTGACGCCCACGGCGGCGAAGGCGAAGGCGAGGAGCGCGAAGCCGAGCGTGCCGGCGGTGGCGGCGAACGCGGCCGCGCCGAGGAAGCAGAGGAGGCCCAGCACCACGAGGCCGGTGCTGCCGAGGCCGGTCCCGATCAGCAGGGCCCAGAGCCCCGCGACCACGGCGGCGTGGGCCCACTCGCGCCGTCGCTCGGCCGGGTCCGCCGCCGGGGCGGTCCAGAGGGTATACCCGAGGAAGCCGACCACCGCGGGACCCACGAGGAGCGCCAGCAGATGGTTGCCCATCGACAGGCCGCCGATGTAGACCACGAGCAGCAGGAGGTGCGTTGCGCGCGGCGTGCCGCGCAGTGCCCGCCAGCGGAGCACGAGGAAGCTGATGGCGGCGATCGTGAACGTCGCCACCATGTAGACCTCGGTCTCGTTCGAGTTCTGCCACGCGGTGAACGCGAAGGCGCCGGCCAGCGCCGCCGCCGCCGCTCCACCGGTCACGACCAGGCGGCGGTCCAGCCCCTCGAGGCCTTCCGCCACGCGCTCCAGCGTGACGTGCGCCACCAGGAAGAAGAAGCCGGCGCAGAGCGCGCTGAAGACCGCGCTCATCAGGTTGAGCCTCGCCGCGTAGTCGCCCACCGGGAACGCGAGCCCCCAGGTGTGCCCCAGCAGCGTGAACAGCGGCGTTCCCGGCGGGTGGGGGATGCCCAGGACCTTCGCGGCGGCGATGAACTCGCCCGCGTCCCAGAAGGTGACCGTGGGCGCGAGGGTCAGCGTGTAGCCGGCCAGAACGGCCAGGGCGACGAGGGCGGCAGCGCCCCAGGGGGGACGCCGGACGGGAAGGTCGGTCATCGGGCTCGGGGCACGGGATGGCTGGCGGACGAGTCGCCGGGCAGGCGCCCGGCGAGCGCCTGGCGGATCCGGTCGGGGGTGAGCGAACGGTGGAGGCGGCCGCCGACGGCAAGCGAGATGGCGCTGGTCTCCTCCGAGACCACGAAGACGAGCGCGTCGGTTTCCTCGGACAGGCCGAGCGCGGCGCGGTGCCGGGTGCCCAGCGACCGGTCGGCCAGCGGCTGCTGGCTGAGCGGGAGGATGCAGGCCGCCCCGACGATGTCGGCGCCGCGCACCAGCACGGCGCCGTCGTGGAGCGGCGAGTAGGGACTGAACACCGTCGCGACCAGGTCGCTCGACAGCGAGGCCCGCATCGGGGTGCCGGTGCCGGCGTACTCCTCCAGGCCGACCTCGCGCTCCACCGCCACGATGGCGCCAGTGCCGGTGCGCGCCAGCCGCTCGAGCGACTCCACCACCGCCTCCGTCGCGGCTTCCGCGGGCCCGTCCCGGAACACGCGCAGGATGCGCGCCTGGCCCAGCCGGGCGAGGGCGCTCCGGAGCTCCGGCTGGAAGACCACGATGGCCGCAAACGCCCCGTAGGTGAAGAGGACCCCGAGCAGATAGGTGATGGTGGTGAAGCGGAGGACGAACGCCGCGACGTAGATGCCCGCCAGCAGGAGGACGCCGAGGACGATCTGCAGGGCCCGCGTCCCCACCAGGAAGCGAAGCACCCGGTAGAGGACGGCGGCCACGAGGAGGATCTCCAGGAGATCCCGCCAGTCGGGCGTCGGCAGGCCCGGCCCCACGCTCAGCCGGCCCCGTCGAGCGCGGCGGCGACCGCGAGGGCGTCGCGCACGGCAGCCGGCTCGTGCACCCGGAAGAGCCGTGCGCCGCGCTCCCAGGCGATCACGCAGGCCGCCGCCGTGGCGCGATCGCGGTCGCCCACCTCGCGGCCGGTGGCCTCGCCCAGGAACCGCTTGCGGGACGGCCCGACCATGATCGGGCGCCCGAGCGCGCGGAGGGACGCCAGCTCGTCGAGCAGGGCGAGCGACTGCGCCGGCGTCTTGGCGAACCCGAGTCCGGGATCCACCGCAACCCGGTCCGGCCCGACTCCGGCACCGACCGCGCCATCCACCGCGGCGCGCAGCTCGGTCACCACGGCACCGACCAGGTCGGAGCCGTAGTCGGCCTGGTCGTAGCTGGCCATGGTCCCGACGGTCCCGCGGGAGTGCATCAGGACGAAACCGGCCCCCGCGGCGGCCACGACCGCCGCCATGCCGGGGTCGAGCCGGCCGCCGCTGACGTCGTTCACCACCGCCGCACCGGCGTCGAGGGCCGCGCGCGCCACCTCCGCCTTGACGGTGTCCACACTCACCAGCGCTTCCGGGAAGCGGCGGACCACCCCCTCCACCACCGGCAGCACGCGGCGGCGCTCTTCCGCCGCCGGCACCGGATCCGGCCGCCCCGGGCGGGTGGATTCGCCGCCCACATCGAGCATCACCGCTCCCCCGTCGAGGAGCGCCTCCGCCCGCGCCAGCGCCGCGTCGGGCGCCTGCCAGCGGCCGCCGTCGCTGAAGCTGTCGGGGGTGACGTTGAGGATGCCGACAATGAGCGGGCGCTCGAGGGGGAGTGGACCGCGGGCGGTGACCCAGGCAGCCGGGGGGTCGGCCGGGAGCGCGAGCCCGACGGCGAACGCCACCTCGGCGAGTTCGGGGGGGCCGCCCCAGGGGCGGGCCAGCGCGGAGAGCCGCGCCCGGCTGCCCGCCACGACGGCCCAGTCGGGACCGGTCAGGAGGTCGAGGCCGAGGGTCCGGGCGGCGTGCCCCCGGAGGGCCTCGAGGGTGTCGGCGGCAAGGCCCGTGAGCCGCACCGCCGCGGGGGCGACCCCCTCGGCCGCGGCGGCGGACCGGACCGGGTCCCAGCCGCCTTCCCGGAGCGCCTCCCGGACCGCCCGCGGCGCGTGAGTCGCGAGCGGGCTGCCGGTCATGCGCCCGCGGGCTCGGCGGGCGGCGCGCCCAGCACCGGGGTCGGGCGCGGGGTGGGCGTCCCGGGCCGGGAGCCGGCGGCCGGGGCCGCGGGCACGATGCTCGGCCGGGGCGGGAGCGGCTCGCCGCGCGCCAGGATGTCGATGTCCTCCCGGTCGATCGTCTCGCGCTCGAGCAGCGCGTCGGCGATCCGGTCGAGCAGCGGGCGCTCGGCCGTCAGGATCTCGCAGGCCCGGGCGTAGGCGGAGTCGACCAGGCGCTTGATCTCCCCGTCGACCACCTCGCTCATCCGCTCCGACA
>DATIBS010000174.1:0-4610 GCA_035457305.1 Gemmatimonadales bacterium | reverse complement strand
CACCAGGAAGCCCACCCCGGGGATGGGGATGTTGAGCCACCCGTCCACGGTGACGAAGACGAACCAGCAGGCGTACAGGGTGAGCCCGACCGGGGCCACCACCAGGAGGCCGTTCAGGAACCAGCGGGCCAGGAGGCGGGGGAGGGAGGGGGGCACGGGGGCGGGGCTCCGGAGGTCGGGGAGGTGGGAAGATAAGTCGGACAGTCGGACGGTCGGACGGTCGGACGGTCGGATAGGCCGCCCAACCTCGACCGCCCGACTGTCCGACTGCCCGACTGTCCGTCCGACCGGGGTTGCGGAAGCCCCGCCCGCCGGTAGCTTCCGCCCGATGCCCTTCGCCACCCCTGACCGCCCCTCCCCCGGCGAGGGCTGGAGCCTTACCGGCTCCGGGGGACCGGTCACCAAGTCCCACCCCGCCCCCGCGCTCGAGACGACCGGCTTCCGGGGCAAGGTGGCCGTGGTGACCGGCGGGGCCACCGGGCTCGGCCGGAGCATCGCCCTCGAGTTCGGCCGCCGCGGCTGCGCCGTGGCGTTCTGCTTCGTGGACCTCCCTGGACGCGACGTGCGGGAGCAGGCCCTCCTCACCGAGACCGCCCTCTCCGCGATGGGCTCGAAGGTACTCGCCTCCATCTGCGACGTGCGCGACCGGAACGCGGTGCAGCGCTTCTTCGCCGAGGTGGAGCAGGAGCTCGGCGGGGTCCACTTCCTCGTGAACAACGCCGGCATCGCCATGGACGGCGCCCTCTGGCGGATGACCGAAACCGCCTGGCGCAACGTGCTGGAGACCAACGTCACCGGCGCGTTCCACTGCATCCAGGCGGTCTCGGCCACCTACCGCGCGCAGCGCTTCGGGAAGATCGTGAATGTGAGCGCGCACCAGGCCCAGCGCCCCGGCTTCGGCGTCGCGAACTACGCCGCCAGCAAGGCTGCGCTCGAGGGACTCACCCGCGCCGCCGCCGTCGAGCTCGGCCCCGCCAACGTGAACGTGAACGGCGTCGCGCCCGGCTTCATCCGCACCGAGCGGATGGGGATGCTCCCGCCCGAGGTGGTCGAGCGGGCGCGCAAGCGGACCGTCCTCGGCCGCCTGGCCGAGGCCGACGACGTGGCGAGCGTCATCGCCTTCCTCTGCACCGAAGCCGCCCGGCACATCACCGGGCAGACGCTGGTGGTGGATGGGGGGCAGGCGCTGGAGTAGACCAGTCGGACAGTCGGACAGTCCACCCCACCCCCGACCGTCCGACCGTCCGACTGCCCGACTGCCCGACTGCCCGCCCCCTACCCCCCGCTCGCCTCCAGGAACCGCACCAGCTCCCCCGGCCCGTAGGTCCGGAGCCGGGCCTTCGCGAAGCCCTTCGCGTCCCGGGTGACGATGGCGTCGGCACCGGCGTGGCGGGCCGCCTCGTGCAGGACCGCGTCCTCGTAGTCGGGGAATCCCGCGGCGAGCGCGTCGGTGAGCACGGCGCGCGTGACCGGGGCGACGTCGAAGAGCCCGAGCAGGGTGCGCACGTGCCGGTGCGCGCCGGCGGTGCCGACCGCCCGGGCGGCGAGGTAGTGGATGGTGGTGACGGTGGTGGCGCCGAGGAGGCCGTCGAGCTCCCTCGCCGCCACGCGGTCGAGCAGCGCGGTGGCGGGACCGGCGTGCGGGGCCCGGGCGAACAGGACGTCGAGCACCACGTTCGTGTCGAAGAGCACCCTCACCGGTGCTTCTCCTCCAGGAACTCGCGGTAGTCGCGCTCTCCGGCCGCGGTGCCGGCCAGGGCCCCGACGAGGGAGCGCACCGCGGGCGAGCGGGCCTCGGGCCGCCGGTCGCCCTCCCGAGGGGCCTCGAGGCGGCCGAAGAACTCGGCGACGAGCTCCGAGACCGACTTGCCGGTGCGCCGGGCGTACGCCTTGGCGCGGCGGATGAGCCGCTGCTCGAGCCGGAGGGTCAGCTTGGTCTGCATCAGCACCCCGAAGACGTACAAGTGAGCTGTCAACTATACGTCAACGCTGCCCGCCGAACCAGCCGCCGAGCCACCGAGGCGCCGAGCCGCCCTCCCATCAGCCCCTCCTCCAGATTATCCTTCCCGCCTGTCGCCGGGCTCGGATGACCCGGCCAAGTTATTCAAAGACAACAGTTTACGAACCGGGAGAGCGGGAATGGCAACGCGACGGCCGGCCTGGCTGCCCTTCCTGCTGACGGCCGCGATCGCCTGCGGCGGCCGCGGCGCCCCCGGGGGTGCCGAGCCGGCCGAGGCCCAGGAACCGGCGCCCCCGCCGGTGGCATGGCTCTCGGTGACTCCGTTCACCGGGCAGAAGGTCCCCGTCCTCCCGATGACCCACCTCCTCGTCCCCTCGGCGCTCGCCGGGGATTCCGCGGTGGCGCCGCGGGAGCGGGGTCTCGCGTGGGCCGACAGCGTGTTCGGCGAGTTCCTCGAGGCGCGGATGCCGGAGGTGACCTGGGTGCTGCCGGCCGAGCTCCGGCGGGTGGCCCGCCGGGCGCCGGGGATGGTGGGCGATCCCGACCGGATGGGGCAGGCGACGCTCCGGAACCCGCGCCTCACCACCGTGCCCGATCCGCTCCGGAGCAGCCTCCGCACCCTCGCCGCGCTCACCGATTCGCGCTTCATCCTGGTGCCGGCGTCGGTGCTGTTCGACGGTGAACCGGGTGCGGTGCGCGCCGACGCCATCTTCGTCCTCGCCGACATCCGCACCGGCGCCATCATCTGGCGCGCGGCGCCGCGGGGCGAGGGCCCGACCGCGGCGGCGGCGTACGAGGCCGCAGTGCTGCAGATCGCACCTCCCGAAGCGATGCAATGACCGCGTACGACGTCACGCTCATCCCCGGGGACGGGATCGGCCCCGAGATCACGGCTGCCACGCTCGAGGTGCTGGAGGCCACCGGGGTCGCCTTCAACTGGGACACCCAGCTCGGCGGGATGGCCGCGGTGGATGCGCGCGGCACGCCGCTCCCCGACGACACGCTCGAGAGCATCCGCCGCACCCGGGTGGCGCTCAAGGGCCCGCTCACGACGCCGGTCGGCGGCGGCTTCCGCTCGGTGAACGTCGCCCTGCGGAAGGAGTTCGGGCTCTACGCCAACGTGCGGCCGGCCCACACGATCCTCCCCGGCCGCTTCGAGGACGTGGACCTGGTGATCGTGCGGGAGAACCTCGAGGGGCTCTACATCGGGGTCGAGCACTTCGTGCAGGTGGGCGACGACCCGCGCGCGGTGGCGGAGTCGGTGGCGATCGTCACCCGGCACGGCTGCGAACGGATCATCCGCTACGCCTTCGAGCACGCGGCGCGCACCGGGCGGAAAAAGGTCACCATCGCCCACAAGGCGAACATCCTCAAGATGGTGAGCGGCCTCTTCCTCGAGGTGGGGCGCGAGATCGCGGCGGAGTTCGCCGGCACGATCGAGGCGAACGACCTCATCATCGACAACACCGCGATGCAGATGGTGCTCCGCCCGGAGCAGTTCGACGTGCTGGTGACCACGAACATGTTCGGCGACATCCTGAGCGACCTGGCGGCGGGGCTGGTGGGCGGGCTCGGCCTGGCGCCGGGGGCGAACATCGGCCTCGGGGCGGCGATCTTCGAGCCGGTGCACGGGAGCGCGCCCGACATCGCGGGCAAGGGCGTGGCGAACCCCGCGGCCCAGATCCTCGCCGCGGCGATGATGCTCGAGCACCTGGGCGAGCTCCCCGCCGCGCGCCGGGTGCGGGCCGCGGTGCGCGCCGCGATCGTGGAGGACGGCGTCCGCACGGCGGACCTCAAGGGCACGGCCGGGACGGCCGCGTTCGGCGATGCCGTTGCACGGCGTCTCGCTTGACGTCCCCTGCGTCCGCTGCGGCCGGCGGAACCCGGCCAACCGCTGGGGCGAGCTCTGCGTGCTCTGCCGCGGCGAGGTGGAAGAGCGGGGGAAGAGGCTCGCCCGGCGCATCGCACCGGTCGCGGCCATCCTCTGTGCCGCGTGGGTGTACCTGGCGGTGCCCCCCGACTCGCTGCCGCGCTTCTACGGCGGCGTGGCCGTGCTGGTGACCTGGCTCGTGACCCGGCGGATCGTGACCCGCGTGGCCGCCGAGTGGTACGCGCGACAGACAACCGGAATGGAGTCCCCGGAATGAAACGACTTCTCCTCGTGGCCCTGGCGCTGGGTACCGTGCCGCTCCCGGCCGCCGCGCAGCAGGGCGGCGGCTACACCTTCTACCAGGACGGCCGGGTGCTCGCGCGCCGCACCTTTGCCGGCGCGGTGCCCTCCGGCGCCTCGACCCGCATGGTGGACCTGGGCCAGGTGGACCTCGGCACGATCGTGAGCCTCGACCCCGCCATCCGGATCTCGGGCGGCTCGCTCCTCCCCGCCGCGAACGCCGACCTGGCCCTTCGCCGCGCGGTGGGGAAGGAGCTCCGCTTCGCCCGGGAGAAGGACACCGTGCGCGCCACGGTGCTCGGCGTCGAGCCGCTCCGGGTGAAGCTCGCCGACGGCTCGGTGATGTTCGGGCTGCCGGGCGTGCCGCTCTTCCCCGCGGATCTCGCCGGCGGCGATGCGGCCCTCACGCTCTCGCTCAACGCCACCGCGCGGCGCGACGCACTGCCGCTGGCCTGGTACGCGCAGGGGGGCGGGTGGGGG
>DATIBS010000173.1:0-12146 GCA_035457305.1 Gemmatimonadales bacterium | reverse complement strand
GGCCCTCTTCGTGCTCGCCGCCGCCTATGCCGTGTACGGCATGGTGGCCAGCAACCCCGGCAACGCCCTCCGGGGCGCGGCATTCATCCTAGCTGGGATTCCCCTCTACTTCTTCATCGCCCGTCGCCGCGGTGCCTGACGCGGCCCCGCCCTCCGCCCCAGGGAGGACCGGCGCGGCCGGCGGCATGAACCACGATTCCATCGCCATCGTGCCGTACTCCGCGCGGTAGAGCCGGATCAGCTCGAAGAAGTAGGAAATCGCCAGCGGCCCGAGGAGGAGCCCGAGGAGGCCCATGTAGCTCACGCCGGCGATCGCGCCCACCAGGGTGACCATCGGGTGGATCCTGGCATACCGGTTGTACACGATCGGCCGGATGACGTTGTCCACCGAACCCACCACGGCGCCGCCCCACACGATCATCGCCAGCGCCCAGCCGGTCTGGCCCCCGGTGAAGAGGACGATCGCGGCCGGTCCCCAGACCAGCCCGCTCCCGACCACCGGGAGGACGGCGAAGACCGCCGTCACCACGCCCCAGAACACCGCGTTCCCCAGTCCCGTCACCGCGAAGGCGATGGCCACCAGGGTGCCCTGCATCAGCGCGGTGACCCCGGTCCCGATCACGGTCGAGGTGGTGACCGCGTGGAACCGCTCGCGGAGGAGGTCGGCGCTGGCGTCGCTGAACGGGATGGACGGGCGGACGGCGCGCCACGCCGCACCGGGATCGACGAGGAGGAAGTACAGCCCGAAGAACGAAAGCGTGATGTTGAGCACGAAGCGGGTGGCGGTGCCGACCAGGCCGATGGCGCTCTGCCCCAGCCAGCTCACCAGGCTCTTCCCCGCCTCGGCGATCTGCGCCCCGACGTCAATCGGGCCGACGGTGAGGCCGGTAAGCCGGTCGAGCAGCGAACTGCCCGCGATCTGCTGCGCCGCCGACTGCGCCTGGCCCACGAGGATCGTCACGAGCCACGTGCCCGGGCCGGCGACGAGCAGCACGAGGAGGAGGATCACGAGGATCGCCGCCACGCCGCGCGGCATCCGGCGGGCGAGCCAGCGGTGGAGCGGGGCGGTGATCGAGTAGAGCACCGGCGCGCCGAGCAGGCCGCTGGCGTACGGCCAGATCGCCAGCACCAGCGCCAGTCCGAGGAGGAGGACCAGCCACGAGGCCCGGCTCTGCTTGCTGTCGAGCACGCTCATCGGCCCGGCCGCTCCAGTCGGTAGACCTGCAGGTAGGTGACGTCGAGGTCATCGTGCCAGAGCCCGGCCACGTGGTCGGCGCTGACGTCCACCGGCTGGAACCGCGCCGGCGTGGTGACGGGGCCGAGCCACCGGCCGTCCGCCGCGATCACTTCCCAGCGGACCGGCTGGCGCTCGTCCGTGCCGGGGGCGGCGACCCAGAGCGCGCCGTCCGATGCCAGGAGCACCTGGCCGTGGGCCGGCTTGTAGGCGGGCCACTCCGCCTTCGCCATGTTCTCGAGGTACCGGACGGCGAAGGCGGAGTCGTTCTCCCGGATCCGGGCGGCGCTCCGCTCGAGTTCGGCGTCGATCTCCGCGCGGGAGAGCGGCGCGCGGGGAGCCGTGCGGCGCACCAGCCGGCGCAGCGTCCCGTCGGGGCGTCGGAGCTCGATCTGCCAGGCGTCGGCGGTCGCGATCACGAGCTGGTCGCCCCGGGCCGCGAAGGTGGAGCGGCGGCCGAGGGGCAGCCAGCTCACCGTGGTCCAGACGTTCTCCCCCGACCCGCCCGACGAGACATGGATGTCGGTGGCGGGGAAGGCACCCAGCGAGTCGCGGACCGCGCCATCCGCGCCGATCCGGAAGAGGTGCACCGTGTCCCGCCGCGTCCCGGTGCGCGCGTCCCCCCCGACGCCCTTCGTCGTCTGGAGCAGGAAGGTCCCGTCGTCGAAGGCCCCGACCACGCGGGGGAACTCGCCGTCGACCGGGGAGGCCACCATTGCCGAGCCGAGGAACCCGCCGTCGGGGTCGAACCGGGAGAGACGGCGGAGCCGGATGTCGGATGCGGCGAGCGTGTCGCCCGGGAGTCGCCAGATCCCGTCGAGTCCCTCGAATTCCCCCGGCCCCTGCCCGGAGCGACCGACGGAGGCGAGGTGCCTCCCGTCCGGACCGTACAGCCGGATCTCGTTGGTGGCGCCGTTCGCCACCGCCATCCGCCCGTCGGAGAGCCGCGCCACGCCGCCGACCCGGTCGAGCTGATCCTCCGGCGCCCCCTCCACCGAGCCGACCTGGAGTACCGGCTCCGCCGCGAGCGTGAAGCCGGGCTCGTCGTCGGGCCACTCCGCCCGCCTGCTCTCGGCGATCTCCACCCCCGAGCTGTCGCGTACGCTGAAGGCGGGCCCCCGGTCACGGCCGCAGGCGATCGCGGGAAGGACCAGGGACGCCAGGACCATCGCGCGAGGGATCGGTGCGGTCATCGGACCCGGGGCTGGGGACCCGCCCAAGTTGCCTGCCGCCCCCGTCCGGCCGCAAGCGTTGCCCGCCCCCGACGCGGGGTATTATTCAGCCGTCCGGCCCGCCTGCGCGGCGCCCGTCCATCCACTGATCCGAGGAATCCCCGATGCCGACCAGCACCGCCACCGCCACCTGGGAAGGCGTCCTCCGCACCGGCCGCGGCCATTTCGCCGCGAAGTCCGGCGCCTTCGCCGGCGACTACACCTTCCAGACCCGATTCGAGGGTGCCACCGGCACCAACCCCGAGGAACTCATCGCGGCCGCCCACGCCGGGTGCTTCTCGATGGCGCTGTCCGCCGGCCTGGAGAAGGCCGGCACGCCGTCCAGCCGGATCGAGACCACGGCGCAGGTGACGATGGACAGCGGGGCCATCGCGAAGATCCGCCTCGTGACCCGCGGCACGGTCCCGGGAGTGGACGCGGCCGCGTTCCGCGCGGCGGCGGAGGAGGCGAAGAAGAACTGCCCGGTGTCCCGCGCCCTCGCCGCCGTGCCGGTGATCGAGCTCGACGCCGCGCTCGCCTAGCGGGTGGACAACCTCTGCCACACCCTCGCGGGCGTCGCCCTCGCCCGCGCGGGCCTCGGCCGGCGCACCGCGCTGGGCACCGCGGCACTCGTCATCGGTGCCAACCTGCCCGACGTGGACGTGCTCACCGTCTTCCTCGGCGAGACCACGCATCTCGCCTTCCGCCGGGGCTGGACCCACGGGATCCTGGCGACGGCGGTCTGGCCCTTCGTCCTCACCACCGCCCTGATCGGCTGGGACCGCTGGCGACGGCGGCGGCGACCGGAGCGGGCCCCGGTGATTCCCTCGGCGCTGCTCCTGGCCTCCGCGATCGGCGTGCTCAGCCATCCGCTGCTCGACCTGCTCAACACCTACGGCGTGCGGCTCCTCATGCCCTTCTCGGGGCAGTGGTACTACGGCGACACGCTCTTCATCGTGGACGTCTGGGCCTGGCTGCTGCTCGGTGCGGGCATCGCCTGGAGCGGGCGCCGGCTCCGACGGGCGCATCCGCGTCCCTCCCGGCCGGCGCTCGTGGCGCTCGCGCTCCTCGCCACCTACTCGGCCGCGATGCGGCTCGGCACCCGGCTGGCGGAGCACGCGGCCGGGGCGGCCCTCGGGGAGCGATACGGCGAAACGCCGGTGAGCCTCCTCGCCTCGCCGGTTCCGCTCGATCCCACGCGGCGGCTGATCGTGGCCCAGGTGGGCGCCGGCTACCGGACGGGGGAGGTGCGCCTCGGGCGGCGCCCGGCCTGGAGCCCCACGCGGGAGGACCCGGTGCCCCTGGGACCCTGGGGCACCCGGGCCGTCCAGCAGGCGATGGCCACCCGCGACGGGAGTCAGTTCCTCGACTGGGCGCGCTTCCCCTACGTGGAGACCCAGCGGGTATCGGGCGGGACCCTCGTGCACTTCATCGACGCGCGCTACGCCGACCGGCCCGGGGTCGGGTTCGGCGCGCTCACCGTGAGCGTGCCGGACCAGCCGCCGGTGCTCACGGCGCTGCCCGGAGCACGCCGGCCCCTCATCGCAGGAGCGGCTCCAGCGCCGGCCAGAGGTTCTCGGCGACGCGACGGTGGCCCGCGGGGTTGGGGTGGATCCCGTCGGCCTGGTTGAGCGAGTCGACCGCCGCCACACCCTCGAGCAGGAAGGGCACCAGCGCGATGCCCCGCTCCGCCGCCACCTCGCGATACGTCGCGCGGAACCGGGCGGTGTACCCGGCGCCCCAGTTCCGCGGCGCTTCCATGCCGGCGAGGAGCACGCGGGGCGCGGGATTCGCCGTGGCGGCCAGGTCGAGGATCGCCTCGAGCCGTGCCTGGAGCGAGTCGGGATCCTGGCCCCGGAGGCCGTCATTGGCCCCGGTTTCCAGGATGAGCACTGCCGGTGGGCGCTGCAGCAGCCATGCCGCGCGACCGAGCGCCCCCGCGGAGGTCTCGCCGCTCACACCGGCGTTGACGACCTCGTACCGGAGGCCCAGCGAGTCGAGCCGCGCCTGGATGAGCGCGGGCCACGCTTCCGAGGGGTCGACGCCGAGCCCGGCGGTGAGGCTGGTGCCGAGCGCCAGGATGACCGGGCGGCCAGGATCGTCGGGCGCGGCCGCCGCCCGGGCGCCGGCTGCGGGGCGGGCGTCCGGCTCCCCGCCACAGGCGAGCGCCAGCGCTGCAACAACCCACGGGGCGGCACGGGAAGGTGTCATTCCACGCGAGGACGGGACGGAAGCGATGATCGAGGCGAACGGCGTCACCCGCACCTACCTCTCCGGCGGACGGCCGCTCACGGTGCTGGAAGATATCACGCTCGCGATCCGGCCCGGCGAGTTCGTCGCCATCGTGGGCCCGTCGGGCAGCGGGAAGACCACGCTGCTCGGGCTGCTCGCCGGGCTCGACCTCCCCACCCGGGGCTCGGTGCGGGTGGACGGCACCGACCTCGCCGCGCTCGACGAGGACGGCCGCGCGCGGATCCGCCGGGACCGGATCGGGTTCGTGTTCCAGTCGTTCCAGCTCATCCCGACGCTCACCGCCCTGGAGAACGTCGAGGTGCCGCTCGAGCTCCGCGGCGAGCGACCGGGCGATCGGGCGCGGGACCTCCTGGCCCGCGTCGGGCTCGCGGGCCGGCTGGACCACTACCCGGCGCAGCTCTCCGGCGGCGAGCAGCAGCGGGTGGCGCTGGCGCGCGCGTTCTCCACCCGGCCCCGCTACCTCTTCGCCGACGAGCCCACCGGGAGCCTCGACACCGCCACCGGCCGCGAGGTCGAGCGGCTGCTCGAGGAGCTCAACGCCGAGGCCGGCACCACGCTGGTGCTGGTGACGCACGAGGCGGAGCTCGCCAGCCGCGCCAGCCGCACCGTCCGGCTGAGCGGCGGCCGCCTGGTCGAGGACACCGGCGCATGAGGCGGCTCGGGTTCCTCTTCGCGATGGCGTGGCGGGAGGGCCGAGCCGCGCGGACGCGGCTGCTCGTCCTCGCCGCCGGGATCGCCGCCGGGGTCGCGGCGCTCGTGGCAGTCAATGCGCTGGCGAAGAACGTCCGCGACTCCGTGGCGGCGCAGTCCCAGGCCCTCCTCGGCGCCGACCTCCGCTTCGCCAGCGGGCGCCCCCTTCCCGACAGTGCTGCGCGCGTGGTGGATTCGGTCCTCGCGCTGCCGGGAGCCGAGGGCGCGCGCGTGGTGACCTTCGGCGCGATGGCGCTGGCGCCCCGCACCGGCGGGGTGCGGCCGGTCACCGTGACCGCCGTGGAGGGGCCGTTCCCCCTCTACGGCACCCCGGCCACCGCGCCGGCGGGCCTCTGGCCGGGCATCGGGCGCGGCAACCGGGCGGCGCTGGTGGACTCGGCGCTGCTCGGCGCGCTCGACCTCGCCGTGGGGGACACGCTCGCGATCGGCGGGCTCCGGATCGCCATTGCGGGGGCGGTCGTGCGCTACCCCGGTGACGTGAGCCTGGCGAGCGGATTCAGCCCGCGCGTCGTGGTCCCGGCCTCGCTGCTCGACGAGATCGACCTCCTCGGCTTCGGGTCGCGGGCGCAGTACGAGACGTTCGTGCGGCTGGCCGACCCCGCGGAGGCGTCCCCCGCGGCGGAGCGGCTGCGGCCCGCGCTCCGGGAGCTGCGGGTGCGGGTGCGCTCGGCGGCGGAGCAGGAAGAGGACACCGCCGACGCCTTCGAGCGGCTGGGCCGCTTCCTCGGCCTGGTGGCGCTCGTCGCCCTGCTCCTCGGTGGTCTTGGCACCGCGAGCGCAGTGCGGGTCCTCATCGCGCAGAAGCTGGACACGGTGGCGACGCTCCGCTGCCTCGGCGCGGGCACCGGGCTCGTCTTCGCGATCTACCTGCTGCAGGCGGGGCTGCTCGGCGCACTGGGCGGGCTGGCGGGCGGCCTCATCGGGGTGGGGCTCCAGCTGGTCGTGCCGCGGATGATCGCCGCGTTCGTGCCCGTGGACCTCATCGTGACCGCCGGCTGGGGCGCGCTCGGCGCCGGGGTGGCCGCGGGGGTCTGGGTGGCGGCGGCCTTCGCGCTGCTGCCGCTCCTCGCGGTGCGGCGGGTATCGCCCCTCGCCGCGCTCCGGCGGGACGTCGAGCCGGTCCGCCGGCGGGACCCGCTGCGCCTCGCGGCCGTCGTCGTGCTCGCGCTGAGTGTCGCGGGGGTCGCGTGGTGGCAGGCGGGCGAGTGGAAGATCGGCCTGGGTTATGCCGCCGCGGTGGGCGCCGCCCTCCTGGTGCTCTGGCTCGTGGCCGCGGGCCTGGTCCGGCTGGTCCGCCGGCGGCCGCCGGCGCTGCCGTACCCATGGCGGCAGGGGCTGGCCAACCTGCAGCGCCCCGGCAACCAGACCATCGCGGTGGTGATGGCGCTCGGCTTCGGCGCCTTCCTCCTCGCCACCCTGGTGCTGGTGCAGCACAACCTGCTTCGCCGGTTCACCGCTGGGGACGGGGCCCGGGCCAACGTCGTCCTCTTCGACATCCAGCCCGACCAGCTCGACGACGTGCGCCGGATCCTCCGCGAGTCGGGCACGCCGGAGGTGGGGGGGCCGGTGCCGATCGTCCCGATGCGGCTCCGCGCGATCAAGGGGGTGACGGTGCGCGATCTCCCCGACACGCTCCCGACCGGCGAAGAGCGCGGCGGGTGGGCGCTCCGGCGCGAGTACCGCTCCACCTGGCGCGACACGCTCACCGCCACGGAGCGGCTCCTCGCGGGGCGGTGGCCGCCGCGCCCGGCGAACCGCCCGGCGGACGCGCCGGTGCGGGTGGCGGTGGAGCGGGACATCGCGCAGGAGCTGGACGTGGACGTGGGCGGGCGGATCACCTGGGACGTGCAGGGCGTGCCGGTCGAGACCGAGGTGGCCGCGATCCGCGAGGTGGACTGGGGGCGGTTCGAGCCCAACTTCTTCGTGGTCTTCGAGAGCGGATCGCTGGAGCGGGCACCGCACAGCTGGGTGGCGCTGGCGGACGTCGCGGGACCGGCGGACCGGGGCCGGCTCCAGCAGCGGCTGGTCGAGCAGCACCCGAACGTGGCCGTGATCGACGTGACGCAGGTGGTCGAGCGGATCCAGGAGATCGTCGACCGCGTGGTCTTCGCGGTGCGGTTCCTGGCGCTCTTCAGCCTCGCCACCGGGATCGTGGTGCTGGCTGGGGCCGTCGCGGCGAGCCGGATGGCGCGGATCCGGGAGACGGCCCTCCTCCGGACGCTCGGCGGCACCCGGGCCCAGCTCCTCCGGGTGGCGGCCGGGGAGTACCTGGCGCTCGGCGGGCTCGCGGCGCTCGCGGGATGCGGCCTCGCGCTCGTTGCGGGGTGGCAGCTGGCGGACCGGGTGTTCCAGACGCCATACGGCGTGCCGCCGGTGCCGCTCCTCGCGCTGGCGGCAGGCGTGGTGGGTCTCACCGTCCTGGGCGGGGTGCTGCAGGCGGCGGCCATCGCGCGGCGGCGCCCGCGCGAGGTGCTGGCCGGGGAGTGACGGGCCGCGGCCGCCCGCGGTAACTTACCGGCCGATCTCTCAACCAGGACAGCGTGATGCTTCCCATCGACCTCACCGGCAAGCGCGCGTTCGTGGCGGGCGTCGCCGACGACGGCGGCTTCGGCTTTGCCATCGCCAAGGCCCTCGCCGAGGCGGGCGCCGAGGTGTCCGTCGGCACCTGGCCCCCCGCGCTCCGCATCTTCCAGCAGCTGCTCGAGCGGGGGAAGATCGAGGCGTCGCTGGCGCTCCGCCGCGGCGGCCGGCTCGAGTTCGCGAAGATCATCCCGCTGGACGCCGAGTTCGACACGCTGGAGGACGCCCCGGCCGAGGTCCGCGAGTCGAAGCGGTACCAGGACGTCGGCGACTTCTCGATCGCCGGTGCCGCGGCGGTGCTCCGGGAGCATCTGGCCGGCGCCCCGCTCGACGTGCTCGTCCACTCGCTGGCCAACGGCCCCGAGGTGAAGAAGCCGCTGATCGAGACCTCCCGGCGCGGCTACCTCGCCGCGGTGAGCGCGAGCGCCTACAGCCTGGTCTCGATGATCCGCACCTTCGGACCGATGATGGCGCCGGGCGGCTCGGTCTGCTCGCTCACGTACATGGCGGGGGAGCGCATCGTGCCCGGGTACGGCGGGGGGATGAGCAGCGCCAAGGCGGCGCTCGAGGCCGACACCCGCACCCTCTCGTACGAGGCGGGGCGGAAGCACGGCATCCGGGTGAACACCATCTCGGCGGGTCCCTACGCGAGCCGTGCGGCGAGCGCCATCGGATTCATCGGCCAGATGATCGCCTACTGCACGGCGAACAGCCCGATCCCCCGGCGGCTCGAGGCCGAGGACGTGGGCCACACCGCGGCGTTCCTCGCGAGCCCGCTCGGCGCGGGGATCACCGGCACCACGGTGTACGTGGACAACGGCTACCACGCGATGGGGATGGCGGTGAGCACCGAGGGGATCGGCGGGCTCATCAAGTCCCCGGCGGACGGCTGAGGGTGGATCGCCTCTTCCCCGCCCTGGGCGGCCTCTTCGGCGCGCTGGCGGTGGCCGCCGGGGCCTTCGGCGCCCACGCCCTCCGCACCCGGCTCGAGCCGCGGGACCTCGAGATCTTCGAGACCGCGGCCCGCTACCAGATGTACCACGCGCTGGGGCTCTTCGCCGTGGCCTGGGCGATGGGCTGCCACCGCCAGTGGGGCCTCGCGGCCGGGTGGCTCTTCGTCGCGGGCGTCGTGGTGTTCTCGGGGAGCCTCTACGCCCTCGTCCTCACCGGCCAGCGCTGGCTCGGCGCGGTGACCCCGCTGGGTGGGGTGGCGTTCATCCTCGGCTGGCTCTGCCTCGCGATGGCGGTCCTGAGGCGGAGTGCCTAGGGCCGGGCGCCGGGTGCCCCCGGGGGACGGAGACGAGAAAGCGGGGCCCGCCGGCGCGGGCCCCGCTTCACGTGCGCCCCCTGCACGTCAGGTCCCGAACAGCCCGCTCACCCTCGCGTTGTAGGCGAAGAGCGCGATCAGCGCCGCGATCACCACCACGGCGATGACGATCGGGAAGACGAAGAGGGAGCTGAAGAGCTTCGAGTCCATCTTGAGGTGCATGTAGAACATCGCCACCAGGGCGAACTTGAGCGCCGAGAGGAGCAGCAGCACCTCCACGAAGATCGGGGCGAGCATCGTGGCCAGCCCGGCGGGTTCCCCCCGGTGGACCACCTCGTACCCGCCCACCTCCAGCGCCGTGAGGACGAAGAGGATCACGGCGATCTTGATGTAGGTCCCCGCGCCGGGGTGCGCGTGCTCCTGCGGGGCGGCGGCGTCGTGTGCCATCGCGTGTGCCTCAGCGCATCAGGTAGACGACGGGGAAGATCACGATCCAGACCACGTCCACGAAGTGCCAGTAGAGCGCGGCGATCTCCAGGTTGAGCGCCTTCGCCGGCGGCACCTTCCCGCGGATCGCGAGCACCAGCATCGTGATGAGCCAGATCACCCCCACGGTCACGTGGGTCCCGTGGAAGCCGGTCAGCGTGTAGAACGGCGCGCTGAACAGGTTGGTGGTGAAGCCGAGGCCCTTGTGCACGAAGTGGGTGAACTCGTACACCTGCATCCCGACGAAGAAGAGCCCGCAGGCGATGGTGGCGGCGAGCCAGCCGACCAGCTGCTTCCGGTTCCCCCGCTGCGCGCCGTTGAGCGCCAGCACGACGAAGAAGGAACTGAAGAGGAGGAGGGCGGTCCCCAGCGTGACCAGCGGGATCTCGAAGATCGCCTCGAAGTGCGTCCCGTCCGGCGCCGTCCAGGCGTCGTGCGGGTAGGGGCCGGGGCCGGACTTGATGCGCGCGTGATACACCAGGTAGGTGGCGATCAGCGACGCGAAGAAGAGGCATTCGGACCCGATGAAGGTCCAGATGGCCAGCTTCCGGGTGTCGAGCCCCGTCGCCGTGGGCGGGTGCTCGAGGGCGTGGGCGGCGTCGTGCGACACGGGCGTCGTCCGTGAGAGAGAGGGTCAGCCCGCCGGCTCGAAGGCCCAGCGGTACATCGCGTACATCGTGAGCAGCCCGCCGCCGATGGTCACGGCCAGCTGGGTCGTGGTGCCGAGCGTGAACATGAGGCCGATGAAGAACACCAGCACGCCGAGGGCGCACACGACCGGCCAGTAGGACGGATTCGGCATGTGGATCCCGGCCCCGCTCACCCGCTGGGGCTCGGGCAGCGCTCCGCCCCGCTCGCGCTTCATCTCCCACACCGGGTCGCGGGACTCGACCAGCGGCACCTCCGCGAAGTTGAACTCCTGCGGGGGCGAGGGGATGGCCCACTCCAGGGTGGCGCCGTTCCACGGGTCGGCCGGCGCCGGGGCCCCGTGCCCCCGGAAGACGTTCCGCCAGAGGTTCCAGCCGAAGACCAGGAAGGAGGCGCCGAGCAGGAACGAACCCGCGGTCTCGAGCTGGTTGAGGAACTCGAACCCGAGGCCCGCGGGGTAGGTGTACACCCGCCGCGGCATCCCGTGCAGCCCCACCAGGTGCATCGGGAAGAAGGTCAGGTTGAACCCGGCGAACATCATCCAGAAGTGGAGCTTGCCCAGGCCCTCGGCGAGCATCCGGCCGGACATCTTCGGGATCCAGTAGTACGCCCCGGCGGTCAGGCCGAAGATGGCCCCGCCGAAGAGCACGTAGTGGAAGTGCGCCACCACGAAGTACGTGTCGGTCTGCTGCAGGTCGGCCGGGGGCGAGGCGTGCATCACGCCCGAGAGGCCGCCCATGATGAACATCGCGATGAAGCCGAGCGCGAAGTAGAGCGGCGTCTTCAGCTGCAGCGACCCGCCCCACATGGTCCCGATCCAGTTGAAGATCTTCACGCCCGTCGGGATGGCGATCAGCATCGTGGTGAGGCCGAACACCGTGTCCGCGATCGGGCCCATGCCGGTCGAGAACATGTGGTGGCTCCACACCCCGAAGCCGAGGAACGCGATGAACGCCCCCGAGAAGACCATCGCCGCGTACCCGAAGAGCGGCTTCCGCGAGAACACCGGCAGGATCTCCGAGATGATCCCGAAGGCCGGCAGGATCAGGATGTACACCTCGGGATGCCCGAAGATCCAGAAGAGGTGCTGCCAGAGCATCGGGTCGCCGCCGCCGGCCGGCACGAAGAACGACGCCCCGGCGAACCGGTCCATCATCAGGAGGATCAGCGCCACCGTGATGACCGGGAAGGCGAGCAGGATGAGCACCTGGGTGATGAAGCTCATCCAGACGAACATCGGCATCCGCATCAGCTTCATGCCGGGCGCCCGGAGGTTCACCACGGTCACGAAGAAGTTGACCGCCGCCGCGAGCGACGAGATGCCCAGGATCTGGAGGCCGATCACCCAGAAGTCGGTGTTGAGCCCCGGGGAGAACTCGGTGCTGGTGAGGTTGGCGTACCCGAACCAGCCGGCGTTCGGCGCCGCGTTGAACAGGAAGCTGGCGTTGATGAAGAGCCCGCCGAACAGGAACACCCAGTAGCTGAAGGCGTTCAGCCGCGGGAACGCGACGTCCCTCGCCCCCAGCTGGATCGGGATGAGGTAGTTGAAGAACATCGCGTTGAGCGGCATCACCCCGAGGAAGATCATCGTGGTGCCGTGCATCGTGAACAGCTGGTTGTAGAGCTCCGGGGAGAGGAAGGTGTTCTCCGCGGTGCCCAGCTGGATGCGCAGCAGCAGCGCCTCGAGGCCGCCGATCAGGAAGAAGAGGAACGCCGTGGTGCCGTAGAGGATCCCGATCCGCTTGTGGTCCACGGT
>DATIBS010000172.1:0-5882 GCA_035457305.1 Gemmatimonadales bacterium | reverse complement strand
GGTGCCGGAGTCGAAGAGCGGCAGGATGTGGGGGTGCTGGAGTGCCGCGGTGGTCTTGATCTCGACCACGAAGCGCTCGGCGCCGAGCACGGCGGCGAGCTCGGGCTTGAGGACCTTGAGGGCGACCTTGCGGTCGTGCTTCAAGTCCTCGGCCAGGAACACCGTGGCCATCCCGCCCTGGCCCAGCTCCCGCTCGAAGCGGTAGCGGTCGGCCAGGGCCGCGACGAGGCGGGCGGGGGGCTCGGTCACGCTATTTCCCTCCCATCTTCGCGCGGAGCTCCTCGAACCAGTTGTCCACCACGACGAGCTGCCCGGCCCCCGGCGCCTGGTTGACCGCCGAGAGCCGGGCAGTCACGAATCCCAGGTCATCGGGCGTCAGGTCGTAGTAGGGAGAGATGTTGGACGACAGGCGGGCGCCGTTGAGCGGGAAGAGCCTCCGCGGCTCGCCGGGCGTGAAGGTGGTTCCGGGTGTGACCGGCACGACCATGAACTCGCCGGCGGCGTTCTCGAAGAAGAGCTCCCGACCGCTCCGGGACCACCGGGAGGCGGAGCCGCCGCCGGTGGAGATCTGCCAGCGTCCCGCGTCGGTGTCAGGGAAGGGCCGCACGAAGACCTCGTCCCGGCCCGATTCGTTCGAGGTGTAGGCCAGCCAGCGGCCGTCGGGGGAGAGTGCCGGGCCCTCCTCCCAGTATGGTCCCGTGAGGAGAGGCGTCGGCAGGGAATCACGCCCGGGCCGCACGGCGTAGATGTCCCGGTTGCCGTCCGCCTGGGTGAGCCGGTAGACCAGCCATTGCCCGTCTCGCGAGAGCAGGGCCTCGTTGATCGGGCGCCCGGGCACCCGCCAGACCAGCTCGGCGGCGGCGCTCCCGTCCGCCCGCTTCCGCCAGGCCGCCGGGGGGCCGCTGTCGGGCGCCATGAGGTAGAGGACCCACCGGCCGTCCGCGGTCCAGGTCGGCCGGATCGAGGCCCTGCCTTCGAACGTCAGGCGGGAGAGGGGGCCGGCAGGGAGCTGCTTGATCCAGATCTCCGGGCCGGTCGTCCCGACCACGTCGAGCGCCAGCCGGGTGCCGTCTGGCGAGAGGCTGAGCCCGCGATTGGCGGAGGGGTTGTAGGTGACCGGCGGATCGAGCGGTGTCACGCCGCCCTCCCGGCTGACGTACACCAGCTCCGCCACCCCACCCGCGCCGGTCGCCTGGCCGGGGGCGTACACCAGCGTCCCGCTGGGCGAGATGGCGAGATCGGCCGAGCCGAACGGCTTGGTCATCACCCCCTCGAACAGGGGCACGGCGGGTCCGGTCAGCACCAGCTTGTCCAGGTCGAACGGCGCGGCGAGAACGGCCCCGTCCGCGCGCAGGAACACCAGGTACCCCGGTTCGACATACCGGGCCACCAGGCCCTTGGTGAGGACGTGGCGCTCCCGCGTCCGGAAGTCGAACGCCACGAGGTCGAAGTCGGTCGGGTCCAGGTTGCGCCGGGACCGGAAGAGGAGTCCCCGTCCCTTGGGCAACGCCGCCGGCCAGGCGTGACCCAGTTCGTTGGCGGCGGAATCCAGCGGCAGGATCGGCTCCGGGCTTCCCCCGTCCGCCCGGAGGCGTGCCAGGCCGACGGGGGAGTCGTAGTAGATCCAGCCGTCGGTGCTCCACGCCCCGCCGCCGCCCGATCCGGCGCCTGCCTGGGTCAGGGTGATCGGCGGGCCGCCGGTTACCGGTACCACCTTCAGGAGGAAGTCCGAGCCGGCGGAGAACGCGATGCGATTGCCATCCGGGGAGAAGAAGGGGCTGGCTGCGCCGGTCGTTCCCGGCAGCGGCGTGGCATCGAGGCGGTCGCGATCCCGGACCCAGAGCTGGTCCCCACCCACGCCGGACCCGACGTAGACGATGCGGCTGCCATCCGAAGAGATGGCGAGGTTCACGCCGAGGACCCCCTGGCGCATCGCCTGGTCGGGGGGGAGCCCCATGCTGTAGCGCCGCACCGGCCGGGGCGGCTCGGGCCGAAGCCATCCCCAGGCGGCGAGGGCGGAGGCGAGGAGGGCGAGGGTGGCGAGGGCGAGGACGGACAGTCGGACCGTCGGACGGTCGGACCGCAGGCGCGCAGTCGGGGCCGCGGTTGTGGTGGCGTAGCCCGGGTCCTCGAGGGCGCGGACGAATTCGGCCGCGGTGGGGAAGCGGTCGGCGGGGAGCTTGGAGAGGGCGGTGAGCACCGCGGCCTCGACGTGCAGCGGCACCGTGCGCCGCTGGGCCGTGAGCCGCCGGGGCTCCTCGGTGACCACCCGCGCCACGATGGCCTGGGCGCTGGGTCCGGTGAAGGGTGGCTCCCCGGCCAGCATCTCGTAGAGCACGGCGCCGAGCGCATAGACGTCGGAGCGGGCGTCGAGGTCGCGCTCACCCATCGCCTGCTCGGGGCTCATGTAGTGCGGCGTGCCGAGCGACATCCCGGTCTCGGTCATCCGGGTGCCGTCGCCGGCGCGGCTGGCGGCGAGCGCGATGCCGAAGTCGGCCACCAGCGCGCTCCCGTCGTGGATCAGGATGTTCTCCGGCTTGATGTCGCGGTGGATCACGCCGTGGCGATGGGCGTAGTCGAGCGCGCCCGCCACCTCGCGGGCCAGCCGGACGGCATCGGCCACGGCGAGCTGCTTCTCCCGCTGGAGCCGGTCGCGCAGCGACTCGCCCTCGACGTACGGCATCGCATACCAGAGCTGGCCGGCCGCCTCGCCGGAGTCGATCAGCCCGAGGATGTGGGGGTGCTGCAGGTTCGCGGTGGTCTTGATCTCGGTGAGGAAGCGGTCGGCGCCGATCACGGCGGCGAGCTCGGGCCGGAGCACCTTGACCGCGATCCGGCGGTCGTGGCGCAGGTCGTGGGCGAGGTAGACCGTGGCCATGCCGCCCTGGCCCAGCTCCCGCTCGAGGCGGTAGCGGTCGGCGAGGGCCGTGGCGAGCGCGCCGGGAACCGGGGTCACCGTGCCTCCGGCGGGCCGTCGGGATGCGGCTCGCAAGCGGGGGGCTGCTCGATGGTCCAGGACATCGTCGCGATACGCCAGCCGGCGGCGGTGCGCACGAAGGTGAACTGATCCACCCCGCAGTGGGACCACTTCCCGCCGAGGTAGAGGTCGTAGGGGAGCCAGACGGTGGCGAGCGTGCCGGAGATGCGCACCTCGGGCCGGAAGCCGCGCTCGACGACCGCCTGGTCGTAGCGCATCGCCCGTTCCTCGGCGCGGCTGCGGGCGCGGTAGCGCGGGACCCCGTCCGCCACGAATGCGCGGAACTGGATCGCCTCCTCCAGCATCAGGTCGGTGAGGGCGATGGGGTCGTTCCGGTTGATCGCGGCCAGCGCCGAGTCCACCACGGCGAGGACCTGCTCCCGGGCGCCGGCGGGCTCCTGGGCGGCGGCGGGCCCTGCGAGCACCGTGGCGGCGAGGACCAATCCGGCGCGGCGGGAGAGGGCGCGGATCACGCGGTCGTCCGGCCGGCGCGGAGCCGGCTGCCGACGAGCGCGCCGATGGCGCCGATCGCGGGGTTGAGGAGCGCCACCCAGGCCGGCTGCACGCCCTGCTTCATCGCCTCCATCATCGCGAGCCCCTCGGGCCGCGGCGGAGGAGCGCCGGCGGGCGCCGTGAGGACCGGGATGGCGAAGATCACGCCGAGGACGACGACCAGGCCGACCAGGAGCCGGATGGCGCGCGGGTCCGGTGTGATGCGCGTGCAGGCCCACCCGCCCGCGACGGCGGCGAGGAGTGCGACCACAATGCTCGCGGCGATCCAGGTGCCGGTCACCGCGAAGGTGCCGGGCTGGAAGGCGCCCTCGGCGCCGAGGATCACCCAGGCCAGGGACATCAGCCCGAAGACGACCGCCAGCATCACGAGGTAGCCGGCGACGACGCCGGCGATGATCTTGCCCATCGAACGCTCCGGGGGGATCGGGGGTGGCGTCAGCGGTCGCCCAACTGGCGCCGCAGTTCCTCGAACCAGTTGAGGGTGACGAGGAGCGGGCTCACCGTGGGGGAATCGCCCACGATCCGGCGGGCCAGGAGAAAGCGCCGCCCGTCGGGGCTGACGTCGAACGGGGTGTAGAACTCGCGCTCCAGGAGGTACAGCTCGGGGTCGAGGCGGAAGAGCACCTGGCGCGCCCCCAGCGCCAGCGCGGGCCCGGGCGCGATGGGGACGACCACCATCTCCCGCTGCGGCGTGATGTAGAAGAGCTCCCGACCGTTCCGCGCCCACAGGGGGGCCACTCCGCCGCCGGTCGAGACCTGGTACTTGGCGGTCTCCGCATCGGGGAAGGGCCGGATGAACACCTCGGGCCGGCCGGTCTCGTCGGAGACGTAGGCGAGCCAGCGCGCGTCGGGCGAGAGGGCCAGCTCGGACTCGTCGAAACTGGTGGCGACGAGGGGCACGAGCGCGGTATCCACGCCCAGGCGCATCACGCCGATGTTCCGTCCCCCGACCAGGCTGATCTGTCCCCCTCCGCGCGCCACCAGCACGCGGCCGTCGGGCGAGAGCTGCCCCTCGTAGATCTGGCCGCGGAGGATCAGGGAGTCCACCCCGGTGCCGTCCGCCGGCCGGCGGTAGAGTCCCGCGCTGCCCGCGCGATTCGAGCCGAACACGACGGACCGGCCGTCGGGCGTCCAGCGGGGCCGGTATTCCGACGCGCTGTCGAAGGTCACCCGGACGACCGGACCGGCGGGGAGGTGCTTCACCCAGATGTTGTCGCCCGCGTCGGTGGAGAGGCCGATCGCCAGCCGGGTCCCGTCGGGCGAGAGCGCCCAGCCGGCGTTGGCGCCGAAGGCGGCGTGCCGGAAGGTCCAGGAGGAATCCACCTCCGTCTCCCGTCCGTCGCGGTCCTTCCAGACCATGCGGTACCGGGACGCCGACGCTCCCGGCGCGCCGGCCCGGAAGACGAGCGTGCCCTCGTCGGAGAGTGCCAGCAGCGCGGCGTTCCCGTCCACCACCGAGATGCTGTCGCGGATGGGCACCGGCGTGCCGCTGGCCTCGAGGCGGTCGGGGTCGAAGCGGACGGCGAGGAGCGCCCCGTCGGGGCGGACGAAGAGTACGTGCCCGGTGTGGGCGTAGAATCCCCGGACCGCGCCCGGCTGGAGCAGCCGGGACGCCCCCTCCCGCAGGTCGAGGGCGTGGAGCCCCTGCTCCAGCTGGCACCCGCCGACGCACCGGGTGAACAGGACGCCGCGGCTGCCCGGGAGCGCCACGATGTTCTCGACCTGCCCCCCCGAATCGGCCCAGACGGTGCGGGTCGCCCCGCCGCCCTCGGACACCTGCCGGAGCTCACGCCGGCCGAGCCGGGCGTAGACGAGGGTCCCGTCGTCCAGCCAGGCGACCCCGGGCAGCGCCGCGGTCGAGTCGGCCAGCGTGACCGCCGTGCCTCCGGTGACCTGGAGCTTGCGCAGCTGGCCGCCCTGCACGAACGCGAGCCACTTCCCGTCGGGCGAGAAGGTGGGGTCGAAGGCGCCGTCCGTGCCGGGGATGGGCGTCGCCTCGTAGCGGTCCCGCTCCTTGAGCCAGAGTTGCGACCGCCCGCCCGGCGGGCGGAAATCGAAGACCAGCCGCGCGCCGTCCGGCGAGATCGCGAACAGCGCGGTCGGGTCCGGGGTCTGGCTGGTCGGGAGCGCGAGCGCGAAGCGGTGCACCGGGGCCGGCGGCGCGGGACGGAGGAGCGCCCAGGCGGCGAGGGCGAGGGCGGCGAGCGTGAGGGCGGAGAGGGCGAGGACGGAGCGACGGAGCGACGGGGCGACGGAGCGGAATGACGCCGTCGGGGTGGCCACCGTCCGCGCGAGGGTGGCGGCGCCGAAGGCGGGATTGGCGAGCGCCGCGGCGAACTCGGCGGCCGTCGCGAACCGGTCGGCGGGGAGTTTCTCCAGCGCCTGCGCCACC
>DATIBS010000171.1:0-2387 GCA_035457305.1 Gemmatimonadales bacterium | reverse complement strand
AGCCCATCGAGCCGGCCCGCCACGTCCACGGGATCGGCGCCGGGATCATGATCGAGGACGAAGCCGAGGCCGCTGCGGCTGCGGGCGACCCGGTCCATGTGCCCGGTCCAGCGCACCCCTCCGCTCGGGACCCGGTGGGCGGTGACCAGCGGCACGCCGGGCCATTCGTCCCCCGGGTCCGGCACCAGCGGCACGTCGAGGAGGTCCGCCAGGAGCTGCCAGCCGGGCCAGTCGTCGGTAGGCAGCACGGCGGTGAACGACCAGCCCAGTTCACCGGCGAGCACCGCGAACGCGCGGAGCGTGGTGGCCTCGTCCGCGCCGGGCATGCGGCCCGGCCCGCAGAGGGGGACCCCTCCGGTCTCGGCGAACCACCGCCGATGGGGGCCGAGCGCGGCGGGTCGCATGCCGAAGGAGGCGAGCCGCCGCGTGACCCCGAGCTGGCGCTCGGCCTCGGCCTGCTGGACCGGCAGCTCCGCCGCCTCGAGCGCGGCGGTGAACGCCACCTCGGCGGCGAGGAAGCGGCCGGCGTCCTGCAGGATCCGGCCGCGCAGGTGCAGGGTGCCGCTGTGCGGCTCGAGGGCGAAGGCCCGGTCGAGCGCGGCGAGGGCGCGGGCCGGCTCGCCCAGCCGGTAGGCGGCGTATCCCGCCTCGTGCCAGACGAGGGCGAGGTCCGGCGCCCGCCCGGCCGCGCGCTCGAGCGCCGCGAGGCCCTCCCGGTACCGGCCAAGCTCCACGAGCGCCGCCCCGGTGAGTGCATCGGTGAAGGCGCCGTCCTCGACGTGGCGGGCCGCGCGCCCGGCCAGCGCGAGCGCCTCCTCGAAGCGCCGCTCGCCCCGGAGCAGCTGGAAGTACTCGCCCCACGCCAGCGCGAGGTCGGGACGCTCCCGCAGCACGGCCAGGTACGCGCGCTCGGCCTCCGCGTGCCGTCCCTCCTGCAGCAGGTGCCGCGGACGTGCGAGCACCCGTTCCCCGGGTTCGGTGGCGAAGAGGCGGAACTGGCTCGTGCGGATCACGCCGCGAATGTACCCCGTGCGCCCGGAGGCGCCAGAGGGACGCTTCCGCCACCGGGGTGTCGGGGCGACGACTTGGGTGTAGCTTTCCCCCGGTTGTCCCGATTCCGCCCACTCCCGCACGGACCTGTCCGATGGATCACGCCTTCGTCGAGCGCGAGCAGGAACGCCTCCTCCGCGAGCTGACCGAGTTCCTCGCGATCCCGAGCATCAGCGCCCTCCCCGACCACGCCGCCGACTGCCGCCGCGCCGCCGACTGGCTCAGGGCCGAGTTCCGGCGCCTCGGGTTCCCCGTGGTCGAGCTGCTGGAAGGGAAGGGGCACCCCATCGTGTGGGCCGAAAGCCCGCGCGTGGAGGGGCGTCCCACCATCCTCGTCTACGGCCACTACGACGTCCAGCCGGTGGACCCGCTCGACGAGTGGATCTCCCCCCCCTTCCAGGCCACCGTGCGCGACGGCCGGCTGTACGCCCGCGGCGCGGTGGACGACAAGGGGCAGGTGTTCACGCTGCTCAAGGCCTACGAGGCCGCACGCGGGGCCGACGGCACCCCGCCGGTGAACGTGCGGTTCATCATCGAGGGCGAGGAAGAGTCGGGCGGGGAGGTCATCGACGAGCTGCTCAGCCGCGAGCCGGAGCGGACCGAGGCGGATGCGGTGGTGGTGGCCGACATGGGCTACTACGCCCCGGGGCTCCCCGCGGTGTACACCGCGCTCCGCGGCATCTGCTACGCCGAGATCCACTGCCGGACCCTGCAGCGCGACCTCCACTCCGGCTCCTACGGCGGGGTGGCCCCCAACGCGATCGAGACGCTGGTCCGGATCCTGGCCGGGCTCAAGGACGAGACCGGCGAGATCCACGTGCCCAAGATCTACAAGTCGGTGATCCCGCCCACCAAGGAGGAGCTCAAGACCTGGAAGAAGCTGCCCTTCGACAAGAAGGAGTTCCTCGAGCACGAGGTGACCGGGAAGGCGCTCACCGGCCTCAAGGACCACTCGGTCCTGGAGCGGATCTGGGCGTTGCCCACCCTGGAGATCCACGGCATCCGCGGCGGCTTCACCGGGGAGGGCGCGAAGACGGTGATCCCCGCTGCCGGGGTGGCCAAGGTCAGCCTGCGGCTCGTGCCCGGGAACACCTACGCGCAGACGCTGGCCGGCCTGGAGAAGGCGGTGAAGCGGCTCACGCCCAAGTGGGCCGACGTGGAGGTGCGGCCGGTGCACGGCAGCGACCCGGTGCGGATGGACGTGACGCACCCCGCCTTCGGCGTGCTCGACGATGCGTTCGAGGAGGTGGTGGGCCGCCGGACGGTGTCGGTCCGGGCCGGCGGGTCCATCCCGATCATCGCGAAGCTCGGGCTCCGCGGTGCGCCCGTCCTGGCCA
>DATIBS010000170.1:0-3672 GCA_035457305.1 Gemmatimonadales bacterium | reverse complement strand
CCACCCGCACACCGACCTGCTGGGGCGGATCGCCCTCATCCACAACGGCATCATCGAGAACGCCGGCGCCATCCGGACGCTGCTCGAGAAGCGGGGCCACACCTTCCGCTCGGAGACCGACACCGAGGTGCTGGCGCACCTGGTCGGATCCCTCTACCAGGGCGACCTGGAGGAGGCGGTGGCGGCGGCGCTGCGGGAAGTGGACGGCGCCTACGGGATCGCGGTGGTCTGCTCCGACGAGCCCGACGTGCTGGTGGCCGCGCGGAAGGGGTCGCCCCTCATCGTGGGCGTGGGCGACGGGGAGTGGTTCGTCGCCTCCGACGCCTCGGCGCTGCTCGAGCACACCCGCTCCGTCATCTACCTCGACGACGGCGAGATGGTGGTGCTCAACCGGCAGGGCTACCGGGTGCGCGACCTGCAGGTGCGGAAGATCTCCAAGGCGGTGGACCAGATCGAGTGGGACCTGGACACCATCGAGCGCGGCGGGTACGAGCACTTCATGCTCAAGGAGATCTTCGAGCAGCCCGAGAGCCTCGCCAACACGCTCCGCGGCCACCTGCTGGACGAGGAAGGGACCGCGCGCGTCACCGGCATCAACCTCACCGACGAGGAGCTGGGGCAGTTCGACCGGGTGGTGATCACCGCCTGCGGCACCAGCTGGCACTCGGCGCTCATCGGCGAGTACATGCTGGAGGAGCTGGCCCGGATCCCGGTGGAGGTGGAGTACGCCTCCGAGTTCCGCTACCGGAACCCGGTGGTGGACGCGCGGACGCTGGTGATCGGCATCTCGCAGTCGGGCGAGACGGCGGACACCCTCGCGGCGATCCGCGAGGCGAAGCAGCGCGGGGCGCGGACCCTCGGGCTGGTGAACGTGGTCGGCTCGACCATCGCGCGCGAGGTGCACGGCGGCATCTACCTGCACGCCGGCCCCGAGGTGGGGGTCGCGAGCACGAAGGCGTTCACCAGCCAGGTGGCGGCCCTCGCGCTCATCACCCTCCGGATCGCCCGGCGGCGCTCGATGTCGATCCTGCAGGGCCGGCAGTTCATCCAGGCGCTCCGCGCGCTGCCGGACCAGATCCGGCAGATCCTCGCCAAGGCGGACGAGGTGAAGCGCCTGGCGGAGCTCTTCACCGGGAAGAGCAACGCGCTCTACCTCGGCCGGGGGGTGAACTTCCCGGTGGCGCTCGAGGGCGCGCTCAAGCTCAAGGAGATCAGCTACATCCACGCCGAGGGCTACCCGGCGGCGGAGATGAAGCACGGGCCGATCGCGCTGATCGACGAGAACATGCCGGTGGTGGTGATCGCGCCGCGGGACGCGGTGCACGCGAAGATCGTGTCGAACATCGAGGAGGTGCGGGCGCGGGGCGGGCGGGTGATCGCGGTCACGAGCGACGGGGACGGGGAGATCCACCGGCTGGCGGAGGCGACGTTCACCATCCCGGAGACCCTGGACCTGCTGACGCCGATCCTCTCGGTGATCCCGCTGCAGCTCTTCTCCTACTACGTGGCGGTGGCGCGGGGCTGCAACGTGGACCAGCCGCGGAACCTGGCGAAGAGCGTGACGGTGGAGTGAGACGGATAGACGGGTAGACGGGTAGACGGATAGTCGGGCGGGGGCGGCGCGGGATGGCCGCCCCCGGTGCGTTGTGAGGGGTGTCACTCGCCCTCGCCCGGGCCCGGACGCTACCTTGGCGGGGCAGGCAACCCACTCGCTGGAGGTCCCATGCGCGTCCTCACGATCCTCGGTGCCCTGCTGCTGGTGCTCGGCGGCCTCATCCTCAGCGGCCAGCTCTCCCGCAAGAGCTCGGAGACCGTGCTCGAGGTCGGTGACCTCAAGGCGGAGGTGGAGGGTTCCGAGGCGTTCCCCAAGTGGACCGGCGTCCTGGCCCTCGTGGCCGGGGTCGGCCTGATCGCGGCCGGGGCGCGGAAGAAGGCTTGAGGGTTCCGCGCCTCGCGGCGGCCCTCGCCGCGGCGCTCGCGGTGGGCTGCCGGCCCTCCGGCGGCGCGCCGCAACTCCTCGTGGTGGCCACCGGTGGCGGGTTCGACGCGCCCGCCACCGTCGAGGCGGGCTGGCACCGGCTCCGCTTCCACCAGCTCGCGGGAGGCAAGGGCCGGAACCTCGTGCTCTTCGCGGTGCCGGACGCGCTCGACCTCGAGGCGTTCGCCCGGGCGCTCGACACCGCGCTCACCACCCCGGCACCGGCCACCGCGCGGGGCGGGTCGGAGAGCCCGGTCTCCCCGGCCGACACGACGAGCCTGGTGCTCTTCCTCGCGCCGGGCCGCTATGTCTGGGCCAGCATGACGCGGGCGGCCAACGGCCGCCGGTACGTCACCAACGGCGTGCGGCGGGAGTTCCGGGTCACCGCCGACAGCAACGGCGCCGACGCGCCCAGGCCCACCGCGACACTCTCGCTGGTGGACTTCGCCTTCGTGGGCGCGGACACGCTCGACGAGGGCGCGCACCGGATCCGGGTCACCAACGATGGGCGGCAGGACCACGTGCTGGTGCTCCACCGCCTGGGAGAGGGCGTCTCGTTCGCCGAGTGGCTCTCGGAAGACGGCGCGCCCAGCACCCGGATGGGCGGCGTCTCCAGGCTCGGCCCCGACCAGGAGGTGTTCCTCGACGTCACGCTCACGCCGGGGCGCTACGCCGCGGTCTGCCTGATCCCCGACCCGGCGTCGGGGCGGCCGCACACGGAGCTGGGGATGGTCCGGGAGATCGTGGTGACGGAGCGGTGAGCGGGAGCGGGTCTCAGCCGCGGAAGACCCGTTCCAGCAGCTGGATCAGCCGCTCGCCTGCCGCGAGGCCGGGATCGAGCGTCGGGTCGTAGATCGTGAGCTCCATCCCCAGTGCCTTCGGGTGCCGCACCAGGGGACGCAGCAGTTCCGCCAGCGCCGCGACATCCGGCCCGCCCGGCAGCGGCGAGTCCACCGCCGGCATCACGGCCGGGTCGAGCAGGTCGGCGTCGAGGTGGATCCAGAAGCCGTCGAGGTCGTCGCGCGCCACGCGATCGAGCACGGTGGCGCCGGTCGGGCCCCAGCCGGCCGCGTCCACCTCGCGTCCCGGCAGGTCGAGAATCGGGGAGGCGGCGAGCGCGTCGTGCCCGTACCACGGCTCGGCCTGGTCGCGCCGGCCCGCCAGCGCCGCGTCGGCGGCCCGGACCAGCGGTCGGCTGCCGCCGAGCCGGGCGAGCGGGGTGTCGCCGCGGCCGACCGCCATCGCGAGGCACATGCTCGCGGCCGAACCGGTGACCGACTCGAGCGGCGTGGCGAAGTCGGCGTGGGCGTCGAGATAGGCCAGCCCGACGCGCCTCGCGCCACCCTGCCGGAGACCGAGCAGGCACCCGAGGACGATGCTGCAGTCGCCGCCGAGGACGAGGGGCATCCGGCCCCGGGCGGTGATGCCGGCCACCCGATCCGCCAGCTCGCCGCTCAAGGTCGCGATCGCCGCCTCGTTCCGGGGCCGCCCCGGCGGGCGCGCGAGGTCGCGATGGGGCCGGGGAACGACGTCCCTGCCCGGCTCGGCGCCCAGTCGCCGCTCCAGCCCGAGGTCGCGAAGGACGGCCGGCGCCCGGTCGAGCGACCGGGGGGTGCCGTCGCCGTAGGGCCGGATGCCGATGTTCGACGGGGCGCCGAGCAGGGTGAGAGGCCGGGTCACGCGACGGTCGGCTC
>DATIBS010000169.1:0-13128 GCA_035457305.1 Gemmatimonadales bacterium | reverse complement strand
CGATCGAGACGGTGGCCGTCCCGGCGCCGGCCGCGGAGTTGCGCGCGGCCGCCGACACGCTCGGCGGCGAGCGCGCCGGCGTGCTGGCCACCGCCGAGGAGCTCCGCGCCGCCGAAGGCCTGCACCGCGCCGCGGTGGGCGAGGCGCTGCCGGTCCTGTCGGTGGGGACCGACTATGCCCGGATCGGCTTCGGCGACGAGGTCGTGCCTGCGTGGGACCGCTGGGTGAACGACTGGACCGTCTATGCGCGACTCTCGGTGCCACTCTTCACGGGCGGACGGCTCGCCGGCCGGCGTGACGAGGCCCGGGCCGACTTGCGGGATGCGGAGCTCCGGCTCAAGTCCGCGCGCGAGCTCTCCGCCCGCGATTCCGTGGCGGTACTGCGGGACCGCACCGCCGCGGAGGCCTCGTGGGAGGCGAGCCGGGGCGTCGTCAGCCAGGCCGCGCGGGCCTACGAGATCGCGGAAGTCCGCTTTCGTGAGGGCATCTCGACCCAGACCGAACTGAGCGATTCCCGGCTCGGCCTCGAGGACGCCCGGGCCAACGAGGCGGTGGCTGCCCGCGAGGTGCTGGTGGCACGGCTCCGGGAGGTGCTGCTGCCGTGGCTGCCGCTGGGGAGCGGCGAGCGGTAGGCTGGACCCCGGACACCGAACAGCGAACTGCGACATGCTCGGGCCCACCGGGCCCTGGAGAGGTTGACGATGCGACGGATCGGCAGGATGACGGCGGGAGCGGCCCTGCTCGTGGCCCTCGGCGTGGGCGCGTGCGGCGGACCGGCCTCCGGGGACGCGCGCGGGGCGATGGAACCGACGGTCGTCGGCCCCGAGAATCTCGCGGTGGCCGTGGAGACCACCCTCGCCGATGGCCCCTCGATCTCCGGGCAGCTGGTGGCCGAGCGGGAGGCGCGCGTCCGCGCGGAGCTCGCCGGGTCGGTGCTCGAGACCCGCGCCGAGCCGGGCCAGCCGGTGAAGGCCGGCCAGGTCCTCGGCGCGATCGACCCGACGACCGCCCAGGAGGCGGTGCTTGCGGCGCGGGCCCAGGTGCGAAGCGCGGAGAGCACCCTCGCCCTCGCCCGGCGGAATCTCGACCGGAGCCAGCGACTCCTCGCCGCCGGCGCCGTGAGCGAGCGGACCCTCGAGGACGACACCCGCGACCTGGCCGCCGCCGAGGCCGGCCTGGCGGACGCGAACGCCCGGCTGGCCTCGGTGGGACAGACCCTGGCGAAGGCGACCGTCCGCGCTCCCTTCGCCGGCGTGGTGAGCGAGCGCTCGGCCAGTGCCGGCGACGTCGTTCAGCCCGGCACCGCCCTCTTCACCATCGTGGACCCGTCCAGCCTGCGCCTCGACGCTGCGGTGCCGGTCGAGGCGCTCGGCGCGCTCCGGGTCGGCACGACGGTGGACTTCACCCTGAACGGGCTGGGCGCGGAGACGTTCACGGGCCGGATCACCCGGATCAACCCGGTGGTGGACCCGGTCAGCCGCCAGGTGAAGCTCGCGGTGACGCTGCCCAACCCGGGGCAGCGGCTCGTCGCCGGGCTCTTCGCCGAGGGGCGGGTGATCACCAATACCCGCACCGGGGTCACGGTGCCGCGCGCGGCCCTCGACACCCGCGGCGTCCGGCCCGTGGTGACCCGGGTGCGGGGCGGGGTGGTTCAACGGGTGGAGGTGACGCTGGGCCTCGAGGACCCGGTGACCGAGCGGGTGGAGGTGGCCGCCGGGCTCGCGCCGGGCGACACCCTCCTGGTGGGCGGCTCGGCGGCGCTCCCGGTGGGAACCCCGGTGAAGGTGCAGGCGCTGGCCGAGCGGGCCGCGCCCGGCGCCGGCCGCTGAGGCCGCCATGCTGATCTCCGACTTCGCCATCAAGCGGCCGGTCATCACGGTCGTATCCATGCTCGCCCTGGTGGTGGGCGGCATCATCGCGCTCTTCCGGCTGCAGACCGACGAGTTCCCCGACGTGGCGCCGCCCTACGTCTCCGTGGCGATCCCCTACCCGGGGGCGTCACCGGAGACGGTCGAGGGCGAGGTGCTCGACCCGGTGGAGGAGGCCATCTCCGCGATCAGCGGGGTCAAGAAGATCATGGGCGAGGCGCAGGACGGCTTCGCGGTGATCCTGGTCGAGTTCGTCTTCGAGAAGCCGCTCTTCGAGGCCACGCAGGACATCCGCGACGCCATCTCCGGGATCCGGAACGACCTCCCGACGGAGATGGAGGAGCCGATCATCAAGAAGCTGAACGACACGGACCGTCCGATCGTGTCGCTCGCGCTCGCCTCCGACTCGCTGAGCGCCGCCGAGCTCACCCGGCTGGCCGACCCCGGCGTGACCCGGGAGCTCCGCTCCATCCCCGGCGTGGCCGAGGTGCTGGTGGCGGGCAGCCTCGAGCGCGAGCTCACCGTCGAACTCCGGCCCGAGGCGCTGGAGGCGGCGCGGGTGTCGGTGGCCGAAGTGGCGCGCGCCCTCGAGGCGCAGAACCTCGCCGCCCCCGTCGGCCGGGTCACCGGCGACTGGGACGAGCGCTCCATCCGCCTCCGCGGCCGTCCCGCCGGCCCGCGGGACTTCGAGCAGCTGGTGGTGGCCGAGCGGAACGGGACCCTGATCCGCCTCGGCCAGCTCGCCACGGTGCGCGACGGCACCGAGGAACAGCGGACGCTGGCGCTCTACGACGGCCGCGAGGCGGTCGGCGTGGACGTGAAGAAGTCGAAGGGCTACTCCACCACCGACGTGGCCGCGCAGGTCCTCGCGCGGGTCGAGCGGCTCCAGGCCACCATGCCGGCCGGCACGACCATCCACGTGGTGAAGAATTCGGGCCGCCGGGTGGACCACGCCGTGGGGAACGTGCAGGAGACGCTGGTCGAGGGCGCCCTGCTCACCGTGCTCGTGGTGTTCCTCTTCCTCAACTCCTGGCGCTCGACGGTGATCACCGGGCTCGCGCTCCCGGTCAGCGTGCTGGCCTCGTTCATCGCGGTGTGGGCGTTCGGGTTCAAGCTGGAGACGATGTCGCTGCTCGGGCTGTCGCTCGCCATCGGCATCCTGATCGACGACGCCATCGTCGTGCGCGAGAACATCGTGCGCCACGTCGAGATGGGGAAGGACCACTACACCGCCTCGCGCGAGGGCACCGACGAGATCGGCCTCGCCGTGGCGGCGACGACCTTCTCGATCCTCGCCGTCTTCGTCCCCATCGCGTTCATGCCCGGGGTGGGCGGGCAATGGTTCAAGCCGTTCGCGCTCACCATCGCCTGCTCGGTGCTGGTGTCGCTCTTCGTCAGCTTCTCGCTCGACCCGATGCTCTCCGCCTACTGGGCCGACCCGCACGTCCCGGAGGAGCGGAAGGCCTGGATCACGCGGCGGCTCGACCGGTTCAACGCCTGGTTCAACCGGGTCGCCGACCGGTACCGGGACGTGATCGCCTGGGCGCTCGACCACCGGGCGGCCATGCTGACCCTGGCCGCCGTGATCTTCCTCGCGTCGTTCACCCTGCCGCTCAAGGGGCTCTCCGGGTTCCTCGCGGTGATGGTCGGGCTCGCCGGCATGGTGTGGGGTCTCACCGGCCGGCGGCCGCTCGGGGTCCGGGCCGCGGCCGTGGGGGCGGGCCTGGCGGGCGCGATCGGGCTCTACCTCGCGGTGCCCCAGTGGGGCCGGGTGGGCGTCGGCTTCTTCCCGCTCGACGACCGCTCGGAGTTCAACGTATCGCTGGAGACGCCGCCGGGCTCGAACCTGGCCTATGCCCGCGCCCGGGCCGAGGCTGCCGAGCGGGTGATCCGGGCCCATCCCGAGGTGCTCCACACCTACGTCACCCTCGGGGACGCCACCAGCGGGGCGGTGGATGAGGGGCTCATCTACGTCCGCCTCACGCCCAAGACCGGGCGGGCGGTGGACGCGGAGCACATCGCGGCGGACATCCGCGCGGAGCTGGGCCGGCTGGCGGGGCTCAAGACCGCCGTGTTCACCAGCGACTTCGGCGGCGGACGGAAGCAGCTGATGCTGCAGATCCGCGGCGCCGACATCGCGGCCATCAGCGAGGCGGCGGAGCAGGTGCGTGCCGTGGTGGAGCGGACGCCGGGCGCCGTGGACCTGTCCCTCTCGAGCAAGGGCCAGCGGCCCGAGCTCACCCTCGACCTCGACCGCGGCCTGGCGGGCTCCCTCGGGCTCACCGTCGGGCAGGTGGCCCAGTCGCTCCGCCCCGCGTTCGCCGGCATCGACGTGGGGGACTGGGTGGACCCGAGCGGCGAGACCCGGGACGTGACCATCCGGCTCGCGCCCGAGGCCCGCGCCCGCGCCGAGGACCTCCGCCGCCTCCCGCTCATCGTGCCCGGCGGCGGCGCGGCGGGGCCGTCCACCGTGCCGCTCGGGCAGGTCGTGCGGGTGCAGCCGGGACTCGGGCCGGCGGTCATCAACCACCTCGACCGCGACCTGGTGGTCAACGTCGAGTGGAACGTGCAGGGCCGCTCCACCGGCGAGGTGATGGCGGAGGTGCAGGCGGCGCTCGCCGGCGTGACCCTGCCGGCCGGGACCAGCCTCACCGTGGGCGGCGATGCGGAGTCCCAGAACGAGGTATTCGGGAACATCTTCCTCGCGCTCGGCGTGGCGGTGCTCCTCATGTACCTGATCCTGGTGATGCAGTTCGGGTCGTTCGTGGACCCCCTGGCGATCATGCTCTCCCTGCCGCTCTCACTCATCGGGGTGATGCTGTCCCTGGCCCTCACCGGGCTCACCATCAACATCATGAGCCTCATCGGCGTCATCCTGTTGATGGGCATCGTCGCCAAGAACGCCATCCTGCTCATCGACTTCGCCAAGTGGAGCCACGAGACCGGCACGCCGCTGCGCGAGGCGTTGATCGAGGCCGGCGCAATCCGGCTCCGCCCGATCCTCATGACCACCTTCGCGCTCATCGCGGGCATGATCCCGGTGGCCCTCGGCCGGGGCGAGGGGGCCCAGTTCCGGCAGCCGCTCGGGGTGTCGGTGATCGGCGGCGTGATCACCTCGACCTTCCTGACCCTCCTCGTGATCCCCACCGCGTACGAGATCCTGGCCGAGCTGCGCGCGGGGATCCAGCGCCGGTTCCGGCGCGGAGAGCGCCACGAGGCGGCGCCGGCGCTCGCGGCGGAGGAGCGGTAGGGGTGCTTCGCCGCCGGGCGAGGCGCGGCTAGCTTTCCCGGCCATGCGCCTCCCCGCCGCCCCCGTGATCCTCGCCGCGCTGTCGGCGGCATGCGGCGAGCCCGCCCCCCGGCGCGCGGCGGCCGCCACCCTGCCGCCGGACGTGGCTCCCGGCCTCGGTGTGTATGTCGCCCGCTGCGAGGGGTGCCACGGCATCGATGGGGGCGGCACCCGCGCCGGACCGTCGCTCCTGACGATCGCTGCGGACAGCGGGGGGGCGGTGCGGCTGGTGCGCTCACTCCGGGACGGGGTACCCCCGACCGCGGGCAGCACGTGGACCGTCCGGGGGATGCCCCCGGTGCCGATGACTCCGGAGGACGAGGCCCGGCTGCTCGCATACCTGCGCTGGCTCCGCGCCGGCGATCCCGCCGACACACCCTGACATCCGATGATGAGCGAGAACCCCGTCCGCTACCGGATGGCCATCGCGGTCCTGGCCCTCGTGGCCGGCCTCGTGGCCTTCTACCTCCACCTGTGGAAGATCGGCGCCGTCGGCCCCCTCACCTGCACCGGTGGCGGCGGCTGCATGATCGCGCAGATGAGCCAGTACGGGTGGTTCCCCGGACCCGAGGTGCCCCTTCTCGGCCGCGCGGGATGGCGCGGGGTGGACGTCGCCCTGATCGGCACCGTGGGATATGGCCTGCTGACCCTCGTCGCGGTGCTCGGTACACTGCCGCGCTTCGCCGAGAGCCGCTGGGTGACCCGGCTGATGCTGGCCGGCATCGCCGCGGCGGTGCTGTTCACCTGGCGCCTCAAGTACGGCGAATGGGTGGTGCTGCGCGTCTTCTGCATCTGGTGCTTCGAGAGCTTCGTGACGATCCACCTCTGCCTTGCGCTCGCCTGGCTCGACCGGCGACGCGTGCTCCGCGCCCCCGCCTGATTTCCTGAAGGGCCCTTCACGCCGGCCTCTGCCCCCCGTTCACCCGACGGGGGGCAGGTTGCTTCCGGACCCGGCGAAAGGAGTCGGAGATGTCCCGCCCCCCCAAACGCGAGACCGCCCTGCCCGGCAGCGCCCTGGCGCAGCTGCTCGCTGCGGAGGCGAACGCGGAGTTGCGCCTCGCCGGGGCGCGCGCCGAGGCGGCAGCCATCGAGGCGGAGGCCGAGCGTGCAGCAGAGGCTCGGCTCGGGGCGGTGGAGTCGGAGCTCCGCGACCTCGCCCTCGGGCTCGAGGCCGTGCTCGAGGCGGAGCGCGTGACCCGGCTGGCGGCCGTGGCGGCCAGCGGTGACGCGGTGACCGTCGCGCTCGCCCGCGCACGCGGGCCCCGGCGCGCCGCGCTGGTCGCGGAGGTCATCGAGGCGGTCCTGGTGGAGGTCGCGTGATCCTGCCGATGGCGAGGGTGCGCATCCTCGGGCCGGCCAGGTCGCTCGAACCGGTGCTCGCGGCGCTGCAGGACCTCGAGCTCCTGCACCTCGCCGCGCCGCACCAGGTGCCGGGGCTCCGGTCCGCGGCGGTGCCGGGCCGGGGCGAGCGCGAAGCGCGGCAGTACGAGCGCCTCGCGGCGGAGCTCGACGCGCTCGCGGCCGCCGGCATCGCGCGTGCCGCCCCGGCGGCGGTCCCCGCCGAGCGCCCGGCAGCCGCACGGTGGGCCCGGCTCGCCCGCCGGGTGCGCCGGCAGGTCGCGACGCTCGACGCGGAGCGGAGCTCCCTGGAACAGGGCCGCTCCGAGCTGGCGCGGTACGAGGCGTTCGCCGCCGCCTTCGCCGGGCTGTTGCCGCGCTTCCGCGCGGACGGTGGAGTCCGCGCCTGGCACCTGCTGTTGCGCCCCGATCCGGCGGTCCTCGCCGGGCTCCGCGCGGCGCTGACCGAGGTCCTCGGCGAGGGCTATGAGCTCGCGACGGCCGAGCTCCCGACCGGGGAGATGGCCGCGGTCCTGCTGGTGCCGGGGCGGGAGGCCGGCCGGGTGGAGAGCCTCCTGGTCCGGGCCGGCGTGGACGAGATGCCGCTGCCGCCCGGGGTGGAGGGTCGCACGCCGGGTGAGGCGCTGTCGGGGCTGGGGGCCAGGCGGGCCGCGCTGGAGCGCGAACTCGCGGGACTCGATGCGCGCCGCGCGGCGCTCGCCCGGGAGCACGGCCTGGAGCTGGGCCAGGCGCGGGCCGCAGTCGGCGACCGGCTCCTGGGGATGACAGCGCGGCGGCTGGCCGCCGAAACCGCCCACACCTTCGTGCTGGAGGGGTGGCTGCCCGCGGACGATCGGCCGCGTCTCGCGGCGCAGCTCGGGCACCGCGTCCCCGAGCCGGTGGTGGTCGAGGAGGTGGGGCGCGAGGAATGGGAGGGCGAGCCGGCGCCGGTGGTGCTCCACAACCCGCGGCTCTTCCGGCCATTCGAGTCGCTCACCGCGATGATGCCGCTGCCCGCCTACGGGTCGATCGACGCGACCCCCTTCGTGGCGGTGTTCTTCCCGATGTTCTTCGGGCTGGTGCTGGGGGACGTGGGGTATGGGCTGGTGCTGGCCGCGATCTCGCTGGTCCTTCGCCGCCTCAGCAAGCCGGGTGCGCCGCTCCGCTCCGTCTCGGAGGTGGCCGGGGCCTGCGCTGCCTTCTCGGTCGCGTTCGGGCTCGCCTTCGGCGAGCTGTTCGGCGACCTCGGGCGCCGCTGGTTCGGTCTGCACCCGCTGCTCTTCGACCGGGAGGAGGAGCTGATGCCCTTCCTCGGCCTGGTCCTCGCGCTCGGGCTCGTGCACATCGTCCTGGGCCTCGTGCTCGGCGCCGTGAACGCCTTCCGGGGCCGCCACCGGCGGCATGCCCTCGGGAGCGGCGTGTCGGCCGCGATGGTCGTCCTCCTGCTGGTCGTCCTGCTCGCCGCCTTCCAGGTGCTGCCGGGCAGCTTCTTCACGCCGGCGGTGGTGGCCCTGCTGGCCATCTTCCCGGTGCTCGTCGTGGCCGAGGGCATCATCGCGCCCCTCGAGTTCCTCTCCACGCTGAGCAACATCCTGTCCTACGCGCGTATCATGGCGCTCGGCACCGCGAGCGTGATGATGGCGGTGGTGGCCAACCAGCTGGTGGGCACCTTCGGCAGCGTGACGGTCGGAGTGCTCTTCGCGGTGCTCTTCCACCTGGTGAACTTCGCCATCGGTGTGTTCGCGCCCACCATCCACGGGCTGCGGCTGCACTATGTCGAGTTCTTCGGGAAGTTCTACAGCCCCGGCGGCGTGCCGTACCGGCCCTTCGGCCACTGGCGCCCGCCCCGTCCGCACGCCGCCTGACACACCGGAGGAACCGATGGAGGTCGTCTGGATCACCCTGAGCGCCGCGTTGGCCATCAGCCTGCCGGCCCTCGCCACCGGCTGGGCGCAGTCCCGCATCGGCCCCGCCATCTCCGCCAGCCTGGCGGAGAAGCCCGAGTTGAGCACGACCGCCGTGCTCCTCGTGGCGATCCCCGAGACCATGGTGATCCTCGGGTTCGTGGTGGCGGTGCTGATCATGGGCCGGGCGGGCGGCTGACGCGATGGCGCTCGACGCCCTGCTGGCCACCCTGGCCCGCGACGCCGAGACCGAGGCCGGCGCGCTGATCGAGGGCGCGCGGGCCCGCGCTACCGCGCGCGTGGCGGCGGCGGAAGCCGAGGCCGTGCGGCGGCGGGATGCCGCGCATGGCGCGGTGGAGCGCGAGCGCCGGGCGGTGCTGGCACGGGAGCTCGCCGTGGCGGAGCGGGAGGCGGCGGCGCGCGTCCTCGAGGGGCGGGCGGACACCCTGGCGGCTTTGCTCGACGAGGCGCGCACCGCGCTCGCGGCCCTCGCGGTCGGCCGGTGGTCGGACCGGCTGCCGCCCCTGGTGGAGGCGGCGCTCGCCTGCCTTCCCCCTGACCCCCTGCTCGAAGTGCCGGCCGCGGCCGCCGCGGCGGCACGGCATGCCGCGGGCCACCGGGCGCGGATCGAGCCGAAGGACGGCGCCCCGGCGGGGATCCTCGGGCGGGATGCGGCGGGCACCGTCGAAGTGGACCTGACGCTGCCGGGCCTGCTGGACCAGCGGCGCGAGGAACTGGCCGCCCGGCTTGCGGCGCGCGTGGAGGCAGACGCGTGACCGCCCGGTGGGAGGACGTGAACGCACGCTGCCGGGGCCTGGGCACCCATCTCCTCGGCCGCGCGGAGCTGGCGGCGGTCGAGGCGGCGGTCGAGTGGCGCGCGCTTCCTCGGCTGCTCCAGCCTCACCTCGCGGCCCCGGAGCCGCCGTCCACCCCGCGCGAGCTGGATGCGGCGCTGCTGCGACGGTACGGCTCCGCGCTCGCGGTGGTGGAGCGCTGGCTGGGGCCGCGCCGGCGGCTGCTCCGGGTGGTGTGGGAGGACGAGGAGCGCCGGACGCTCCGCTCGCTGCTCCGGGGGGCGGCGGAGGGGGCGAGTGTCGACCGCCGGCTCGAAGGGGCCGTCGCGACGGCTCGCCTGCCGGGCCGGCTGCTCCGTCGCCTCGCCGGGGCCCGTACCGCCGCGGATGGGGTGGCGCTGGCTGCGGCCACCGGGCTTCCCCTGGCAGCGGCCGTGGCGCGCATCCGGATCGGCCCGGGGGCGGCGGGGCTGCTCGAGCTCGAGATCGCGCTGAGCCGCGCCTGGGCGGAACGCGCCATCGCCGGCGCCCGCGGCGGGGGACGGGCGTTCCGGGGCTGGGTCGGTGAGGCGATCGACGCCGAGAATGTCCTGGCCCTCTCGCTCGCGGGCTCGTGGATCGGGGAGCTGCCGCCCGAGGAGGCGTGGCTTCCCGGGGGCCGCAACCTCGGGCGCGTGCGGTTCGCGGCGATCGCCCGCGTCGCGGACGACGCCGCCCGGGCGGGGCAGCTGCGACAGGTGTTCCGGCGCGGGCCGATCCGTGCCGCACTCGATGCCGCCGCGGATCCCGCGGACCTCGAGCGCCAGCTGCTCGATCGCCGGACGGCGGCGGCCGGCGCCGGCGCGCGGCGGGAGCCGCTCGGTCCCTGGCCGACCTGCTGGTTCCTGCTCCGTTCGCGACTCGAGCTCGAGCGGCTGCGCCGGGCGTCGTGGGCCCTCGCCTTCGGCCCCGGCGGGGCCCAGGCCGCGCCGGCGGAGGCGGCATGAGCGGCGCGACCAGCCGGGCCGGCGTGGTGCGCGTGGTGGCCGGACCCGTGACCGCCCCGGGGTTCGCGCTGGCCGGAGTGGCCGCCGACGCGGTGCCGCCGGGTGCCGACGCGGCAGCGGCGCTCGCCCGGGCGGCGGCACGGGAAGGGACCTCGGTGGTGCTCATCGAGGAGCGACTGTACGACGCCCTCCCGGCCGAGTCGCGCAAGCGGTGGGAACGGTCGGTGGCGCCGGTCGTGGTGCCGTTCCCGTCGCCGGTCGCGGAGGAGGCCGGAGCACCCGCCGAGCGGATCGTCGAGCTGATCCGCCGGGCCATCGGCTATCGCGTGAGGCTCCGGTGACGGAGGTCCCGAGGGTCATCCGCATCGCCGGCGCCCTGACCGAGGTCGCGCCGCTCCCCGGCGCCGCGCTCCATGAGATCGTGCGCGTGGGAGAGCGCGGGCTGCTCGGCGAGGTCATCCGGGTGCGCGGGGACGTGGCCACCGTGCAGGTCTTCGAGGACACCACCGGGCTGGCGCTCGAGGAGCCGGTGGCGGTCACCGGCGCGCCGCTCGAGGTGGAACTGGGACCGGGACTGCTCGGCTCGGTGCTCGACGGCATCGGCCGTCCGCTCGAGCGCCTCGCCGCGCTCCAGGGCGACTTCCTCGGCGCCGGCGCGGCGGCCCCCACGCTGGATCCGGCACGACGTTGGCGGTTCACCCCGGCCCTCGAGCCGGGAGTGATGGTCGGACCGGGGGACGTGCTGGGCACCGTCCCCGACCGGAACGGCGAGCACCGGATCCTGGTGCCGCCGGGAATGAGCGGGCGGCTGGCCGCCCTGACGGCCGGGGAATTCACTATCCACGACCCGATCGGACGCCTGGAGGACGGCCCGCCGCTCTGCCTGGCGCACCGCTGGCCGGTGCGGGTGCCGCGCCCGGTTGCCTCCTGGCGTCCCGGCGCGCGCCCCTTCGTCACCGGGCAGCGCGTGTTCGACTTCCTCTTCCCCGTGGCCGAGGGAGGGAGCGTCGCGGTGCCGGGCGGGTTCGGCACCGGGAAGACCGTCATCGAGCAGTCGCTCGCCAAGTACGCGGAGGCCGACATCGTCGTCTACGTCGGGTGCGGCGAGCGCGGCAACGAGATGGCCGACGTCCTCACGGAGTTCCCCGAGCTGGTGGATCCGCGCACGGGGCGGACGCTGATGGACCGCGCGGTGCTGGTCGTCAACACGTCGAACATGCCAGTGGCCGCGCGGGAGGCGTCGGTCTACCTCGGTCTGACGGTGGCGGAGTACTTCCGGGACCAGGGCTGCCGGGTGGCGCTGATGGCCGACTCCCTGTCCCGGTGGGCGGAGGCGCTGCGGGAGATCGGGTCGCGGCTGCGCGAGATGCCTGGCGAGGAGGGCTATCCGACGGGGCTGGGCAGCCGGCTGGGCAAGCTGTGCGAGCGCGCGGGCCGGGCGCAGGTGCCCGGCCGGCCGGTCCGGGAGGGCGCGGTCACCTTCATCAGCGCGCTGTCGCCGCCGGGGGGCGACCTCTCGGAGCCGGTGACGCAGGCCGCCGGCCGGGTGGTCGCCGCCCTCTGGGCGCTCGACGCCGGCCTGGCGCACCAGCGGCAGTTCCCCGCCGTGGATTGGGAGACGAGCTGGTCGCTCCAGGCCGACGCGGTCGCGCCCTGGTTCACGGAGCACGTCGGCGCCGACTGGCCCGCGCTCCGGCGGGAGGTGCTCGCGCTCCTGCAGCGCGATCGCGAGTTGCGGGACGTCGCCGGCCTGGTCGGCCCCGATGCGCTGGAGGACGTGGATCGACTGGTGCTCGAGGCGGCGCGGCTGGCGCGCGAGTGCCTCCTGGGCCAGAGCGCGTACGACCCGGCGGACGCGTCGTCCACCCTGGCCAAGACGCGTGCCCTGGCCGCGCTCCTCGTCCGGCTCCTGGAGGGTGGGCGGGCAGCGCTCTCGGCAGGCGCCGAGCTCGGCGCGCTCGACCTCACGCGGGCACGCCGGGCGCTCGTCTCGCTCCGGGATGGCGCCCCGGCCGACCTCGAGGCGACGGCCGCCGGCGCGCGCGCGGAGGTGGAGGCATCCCTCGCTCCCTCGGGGGTGACGCGGTGATCCGTCCGTCCAGGACCTACCTCGGCGCCGCCGGCGCCGCCGGTCCCCTCCTGTTCCTCGAGGGCACGCGGCGGGCCGCCCTCGGCGAGCTCGCCGTGATCCGCATGGCCGGTGCGCCGCCCCGCCGGGGTCAGGTGATCGAGGCGGCCCAGGACGTCACGGTGGTCCAGGTGCTGGAGGAGACGATCGGCCTCGCCCCGCGCGGGGCCCGGGTCACCCTCACCGGCGAGCCCGCCGCCGGCACCGTCGGCGCCGACCTGCTCGGGCGCGTGCTCTCGGGCGCGGGCGCGCCGCTCGACGGGCTGCCGCCGCCGGTGGGAGCCGCCCGCCGGCCGCTGCAGGGCGCGCCGATGAACCCGGTGCGGCGCCGCAGGCCCGCCGACTTCATCGAGACCGGGATTTCCGCCATCGACGGGCTCAACACCCTGGTGCGGGGCCAGAAGCTGCCGATCTTCTCCGGCTCGGGGCTGCCCGGTCTGGCGCTGGCCGCGCGAGTGGTGGCCGGGGCCCGTGCCCCGCGGGGGGAGCCGTTCGCGGTGGTCTTCGTGGGGATCGGCGTCACCCAGCGGGAGGCCGACGAGTTCCTCCGCGGATTCGCCGGCACCGAGGCGATGGCGCGCAGCGTCTTCTACCTCAACCGGACCGCGGACCCCACCATCGAGCGGATCCTCGCGCCGCGGCTGGCGCTCACGGAGGCGGAGTACCTCGCGTTCGAGCGCGGCATGCACGTGCTCGTGGTCATGGCGGACCTCACGCAGTACTGCGAGGCGCTGCGGGAGATCGGAGCGGCCCGGGAGGAGATTCCCGGGCGGCGGGGGTATCCCGGATACCTCTACACCGACCTCGCCACGCTGTTCGAG
>DATIBS010000168.1:0-2344 GCA_035457305.1 Gemmatimonadales bacterium | reverse complement strand
CCGATCGGGATCATCGCGTCGATGGCCTTGATGCCGGTCTGGAGCGGTTCCTTCACCGGCTGCCGGACGATGATGCCGGGCGCCACCATTTCGACCAGCCGCGAGCCCGTGGCCTGGATCGGCCCGAGGCCGTCCACCGGGCGCCCCAGCGCGTCCACCACGCGGCCCAGCAGCTCGGGGCCCGCCGGCACCTCGAGCACCCGGCCGGTGCAGCGGACCTCGTCGCCCTCCTTGAGCTTCAGGTAGTCGCCCATGATCGCGGCGCCCACGCTATCCTGCTCCAGGTTGAGCACCAGCCCGATGATCGTCTCGCCGGTCTCGCTGGCGGTGAACTCGAGCATCTCCCCCGCCAGCGCCCGGGGCAGGCCGTAGATCCGGGCGACGCCGTCCTTCACCTCCAGGACGGTGCCGACGTCCCCCGCTTCCGCGGCGGTGAGGTCGGCGGCCTCGATCTCCCGGAGAAGTACGTCTTTGAGTTCGCCCGCGCGGAGGATAGTATCGGTGGCCATTGCTCTCGGCTGTTCACTGAGGAAAGTCACGGTCCGGCTACAGCTTGTGAAAATTATCACAATAGCGGGGCGCGGGCAAGCGACGGGGGCCGGAGCCACCCGGGCGGCGGCCTAGTGGAGCGGCTCAACGGCCTGCCCCGGCTGGTCGCGACGCGCACCAGCGCCCTGGGCGACCGCCTCCTTGCCGCGCTCCTCCGGCTGGGGATCGGGGAGCATGCGCTCCTCATCGGGTTCGCGCTGCTGGTCGGCGCGGTCGTGGGCCTCGGCACCCTCGGCTTCTACCGGGCCATCGACGTCGCCGCCCAGTTCATCGGGCAGACCATCGACCGTGTGCCGGTGCCCGCGGCCCTCGCGTACGCCGCGCCGCTGGCGCTGGCCCTGCTCATCAGCCGCGCGCTGGTGCACTGGGGCACGCGGGACTCCGACGGCGAGAACGTCTCCGACGTCATCCACGCCGTGGCCCGGCGCGGGGCCACCATCCACGTCCGGCCGGTGATCATGAAGACGCTCGCCGCGGCGGCCACGCTGGGCGGGGGCGGTTCGGTCGGCGCGGAGGGCCCGGCGGCGGTGCTCGGGGCGGGCCTGGCCAGCCGCCTGGGCCGATTCTTCCGGTTCGAGACCAACCGGCTCCGCCACCTGGTCGGCTGCGGCGCGGCCGCGGGGATCTCGGGGGCCTTCGGCGCCCCCATCGCGGGGGCGATGTTCGCGATGGAGGAGGTGCTGGGGAGCTTCCGCTCCTCCTCCCTCGCGCCGGTCATCGTGGCGAGCGTGGCCGGCGCCGCCGTCACCCGCGTCGGCCTCGGCGAGGACCTGCCGATCCGGATCCCCACCGAGTACGGGATCAACGCCACCCGCGACCTCGTGATCTACGCGCTCATCGGGTTGGCGGGGGGGCTGGTGGCGGTGCTCTACCATCGGGGCGTCTGGCGCATCCAGGACTGGATGAAGCCCATCCCCTGGTGGCTCCGCCTGGCGCTGGCCGCGCTGGTCCTCGGCACCCTCGCGGCGACATTCGAGCCGGGGCTCTGGGGCCGCGGCCACCAGGCCCTCGACCTGCGGCGGCTCGGGCAGCACACGGCGCTCTTCCTCTTCCTGTTGTCGGGGGCGAAGATCCTCGCCACCGGCCTCACCCTCGCCGGGGGCGGCGTGGGCGGCGTCTTCATGCCGGCGCTGGTGGTGGGCGGGACCTTCGGCGGCGCGGCCGGCGTCGGGCTCCGCGAGCTCCTCCCTTCCCTCGGGATCGAGCCGGTTGCCTGCGCCCTGGTGGGGATGACGGCGGTCGTGGCCGGCGCCACGCATGCGCCGCTCACCGGCATCTTCCTGGTGCTCGAGATCACGAACGACTACGAGCTGATCCTGCCCCTGATGCTCGCGGGGGCGCTGAGCTTCGTCGTCTCGCGCTCGCTCCACCCGCACTCGATCTACTCCGAGTGGCTGGCGCGCCGCGGGGAGCGGATCAGCCACGGGGCCGACGAGGCGGTGCTCTCCCGGCTCACCGTGGCGGATGCCTACCGGAGCGACCCGGCCATCCTCGTGGACCACGAGACCCTCGCGGAGTCGCTGCCCATCGTGCGGCAGAGCAACCAGCTCGAGTTCCCGGTGGTCAACGGCGACAACGAGGTCGTGGGGGTGCTCACGTGGAGCGGCATCAAGACCGCGCTCGCCGACCGGTCGCTCCCGGGGGAGACCCCGATCGGGGAGCTGGCGCAGCCCTTCACCGAGGGCGTCACCCTGGGCGACGACCTGCTCACGGCGCTCCGCCGGCTCGGCGCCCGCGGCGCCCAGATGCTCCCCGTCGTCGACCGGGTGGCGCCCTACCACCTGCGCGGGATCAT
>DATIBS010000167.1:0-5321 GCA_035457305.1 Gemmatimonadales bacterium | reverse complement strand
GCCGAGCTGGTCGGGATCGTGCACCGCCCGGAAGACCTCGGCCACGGGCCGGCGGATCTTGCCATGGATCGAGAACCGCAGCTCCATCGTCGCCTCCATCGCTGCCTCCATCGGGTTGACGGCCCAAGCGCAAGCTGGGAGGGTGACCCGCGCCGGACCTGTGCCGCAGGTCACATCGCCGCCCCGCCAGCGGGGTCACCATGAAGCAGTGGTACCCTGGCAGGAGGCGGGTATGCCCGCGAAGCGGAAGTCTCGGAAGCCGCGCTACGGCGAGGCCGCGTCGAAGAGTGTGGAGCGGGCGATGCGCCGGCGGAAGAAGGGCACGCTCCGGAGCGGGAAGGGCGGCAAGGGTGGGAAGGTCACCAGCCGGAAGCAGGCCATCGCCATCGGCCTGTCGGAGGCGCGGAAGAAGGGGGCGAAGGTACCGCCGGCGTGAGCCGTCAGGCGTCGGGTGGCGCGGGGGTTCCGGCGCTCGAAGTCGGCTGGCGACCTCGCGGTCGTCGCTTCACCGTCCCGGCCGACTTACGCGCCTCCACCCCCGCGCCACCCTCCGTCATCCCGTCCTACCGACTGTCCGACTGTCCGACTGTCCGTCCCCCTCAAGCCGCCCAGCCGTCCAGCCGTCCGTCCCGCTGGAAGAGGTACCGTTCCAGTCGGGAGTGCTCCGCGGTCATCGCCATCACGTCCGCGCACTCGATGCCGGTGACGAACTCGATGACCTCGCCGACCACCTTCGGGTCGCGCACCAGGATCCGGTGGCCGAGCCCCCGGGTCTCCACCAGGCGGGCGTCGGGCCACGCCGCGGCGATCCGCTGGCCCTCGCTGAACGGGACCGTCAGGTCCTCCCGGTCGTGCACCACGAGCAGGGGCGCGGTCATCCCGGCCGCGATGGTGGGCACGTCGAGGTCCTCCCAGGAGAACCGGAGCCGCTTCTCGGTGCGGTCCCTGAGGCCCTGCATGACCTCGGGGCGCGCGCCCAGCGCGGTCGCGAACCGCGTCGCGAAGTGGCCCGGGTTCGCCGCCGGCGCGATGAAGGCGAAGCGGCCGGCGGTCACCCCCCACGAGGCCGCGAGCGCGGTCGCCGAGGCGCCCATCGAGTGCCCGATGATGGCGTGGGCCGGGCCCTGGTTCGCCACCACGGCGGCGAGGGCGCGGGCGAACTCCGGCATCGAGCTCATCCCGCGGCCGGAGGCGCCGTGTCCCGGCGCGTCCCAGGTCACCACCGCATGGCCCGCCGCGACCAGGGGTGCGAGGAATGCCGCCAGCCGCCCCCCGCGGCTTCCCCAACCGTGCGCCAGGTACACCACCGGCCCCGAGCCCCAGCGCCAGCCCACCACGAGGCGGCCGTCGGCGAGGAGCGAGAACTGCCGGCCGGTGCGGAGGAAGTCCTCGGTGTCGGTGCTGGACGCGGTCCTGGGTGGGGTGAAGAAGAGCCGCTCCGCCACGCGGACGGCGAGCGACGGCGACACCGCCTGGGCGGCCCCGAAACCGCGGCGGACCAGCGGGGGGATGGTGACGCGTTCCGTGGGACGAGACATCGGCCGGGCTCCCTGCTTCAGGTCCGGGTCGGCGTCGACGGGAGAGCCGCGGTCAGCAGCGCCTCGAAGGCGCGGCGGGCGCGGGACTCCGCGGCGGCGTCACCCAGCAGTCGCGAGTGATGGTGACAGGCCAGCATGATTCCATAGAGGTCCTGCGTGAACTGCTCAGGATCGGCGACAGGGCTGAAGGCCCCCGCCTCGACCCCCTTCAGGAACGACGTCGCCAGGACGTCGATCCACTGGTGCTGCAGCTCGACCAGCCGGTCGCGCGCCGCGCCGGGCTGGTCGTCGAACTCGGTGGCGGCCGCGACGAAGATGCACCCCCCCGGCAGCACCCCGTCGCGATCCCACGCGAGCCAGCGCTCGAAGAGGGCCCGCATCCGGGGGACCCCCCGGGGCTCCCGGAGCGCCGGCCGGACCACCGTGGCGGCGAAGCTCTCCGCGGCATGGTCGAGCACCGCCACCTGGAGCCCCTCCTTCGACCGGAAGTGCCGGAAGAGCCCGCTCTTGGAGAGGTGGAGGTCGTCGGCCAGGACCCCGATCGTAAGCCCCCCCACCCCGACCTGGCTGGCCAGCTGGGAGGCGTGATCGAGGATCTGGTGCCGGGTCTGGGCGCCCTTGGACATGGAAAGAATAAAAGCACGAACGTTCGTGTTTGTCAATCCCCCACCCCTCGCGCCGATTCCGGCCGCCCGTATCATTGCGAACCGGTAGCCGGGCCGGGCGGCGGGGCGGCCCGCTCCCCGTTCCCCGTTCCCCGTTCCCCGTACCCCGTCCCTCCCCGAGGCCCCCGTGAGCAGCAACCTCCTGCTGGTCGCCGGCGCCATCTTCGTCCTGCTGGGGGCCTTGCACGCCCTCTACACCCTGGCCGACGAACGCCGCCCCCGCCGGATCGTCCCGGACGACCTCGCCGTTCGCGACGCGATGGCCGGCACCGGGGTCCGCCTCGCCCGCGGCGGCACCACCATGTGGCGGGCCTGGATCGGCTTCAACCTGAGCCACGCCCTCGGCGCGGTGCTCTTCGGCGCCCTGGTGATGCTGCTCGGCTACTCCTGGCAGGAACCCACCCCGCCCCGCTTCATCCTGCTGCTCCCCCTCGGCGTGACCCTCGTCTACCTCGCGCTGAGCGTCCGCTACTGGTTCCGGATTCCGACCGCCGGCATCGCCCTCGCTGCCGCGTGCATCGCGGCGGCCTGGCTCCTCGCCTGATCCGCGACGCGGCGGAGATGCGGGTGACCCCGGCGCGCCACGGTCCCGTCCTCGCCTTCCTCGCCGGCTGGCTCGTCCTCGCGCTGCTGCTGGTCGGCTCCGGACGCCTGGCGGCGGTCCCGATGCCCGGCCCCCAGGTGCTGCTCGTGGCGCTCACGCTCGGACTGCTCCTGCTCGAGCGTCGGGCGCGGTGGCTCGGGGACTGGGTGGCGGCGGTGGACCTCCGGCTCCTCTTGGCGCTCCACCTCACCCGCTTCGTCGGCGTGCCGATTCTCCTCGCGGGCCGGAACGGCATCCTGCCCGAGCGCTTCGCATCGCCGACCGGCTGGGGCGACCTGGCGGTGGCCACGCTCGCCGTCGTCGTCCTGCTCGGCGGTCCCCCCGACACGCCGCGCCGCCGCGGCCTCTGGCAGGCGTGGAACGCGCTCGGGTTCCTCGACCTCGCGCTGGTCGTGGCCAACGCGGCGCGCACCGGCTTCGCCGACCCTGCCTCGATGGGCGCGATCGTGCGGCTGCCGTTCGGGCTCCTGCCCACCTGGCTGGTGCCGGTGCTCCTGGCCACCCACGTCTGGATCTTCCGCCGGCTGTCGACCCGGACCGTGGCAGGCCCGGCCTGAGCCCCGCCGAGCGCCGGTGGCGAGCCGGTCTCACCGCGGGCCTCGCGCTCTACGGCCTCTGGTGCGGGCTCACGCCCGACCGCTTCCACTGGCCCGACGCCCTCGACCTTCCCATCCACGAGACCGGGCACCTGGTCTTCGCCTGGGGCGACGACGTCCTCGTCGCGCTCGGCGGCACCATCCTCCAGTTCCTGATCCCGCTCGCGTTCGTGGCGTACTTCTGGCGCCGGGCGGATCGTCACGCGGCCAGCGTGGCGCTCTGGTGGGTGGGGCAGAACTGCTGGAACGTCGCGCGTTACGTCGCCGATGCGCGGGCCGAGGAGCTTCCGCTCGTCGGCGGCGGCGGGCACGACTGGGCCTTCCTGCTGGCGGAGTGGGACCTGCTGGCCCGCGACCAGGTCATCGCGCGCGACGTGCGGTTCATCGGCTGGCTGCTTGTCGGCGCCGCCACCTGGTGGGGCTGGCGCTCCCTCGCCCGTCAGACGAAGTAGTTCCCGTTCCCCGTTCCCCGTTCCCCCTCTTCCCGTGCCCCCCACCCTCTCCACGCCCCGGCTGACGCTCCGCGAACTCACCCCGGCCGACGCGCCGTTCATCCGCGTCCTCCTCAACGACCCCGACTTCATCCGCTTCATCGCCGACCGCGGCGTCCGGACCGACGACGACGCCGTCCGCTACATCGAGCAGGGGCCGCGGGCGATGTACGCGCGGCACGGCATGGGGCTGATGCTGGTGGCGCTGCGGGAGGAAGGCGTGCCGGTGGGCATCTGCGGCCTGCTCCGGCGGGACGGGCTGGACGACCCCGACCTCGGGTTCGCCTTCCTGCCGGAGCACCGCGGGAAGGGCTACGCCGCCGAGGCGGCCGCGGCCACGCTCGCCTGGGGGCGGGACGAGCTGGGGCTGGGCCGGGTGCTGGCGATCACGTCGCTCGACAACGACGCCTCGGGGCGGCTGCTGGAGAAGCTCGGCTTCCGGTTCGAGCGGATCGTGACGATGCCGGGGGATGCGGAGGAGCTGAAGTTGTACGCCGTCTAGTCCACCACCTTCGCGTAGTCCTGCGCCAGGCTCCCGAAGAGCCGGATCCACGCCTTGATGTTGGCCTCCGTGACCCCGCCGGTGAAGTCGATGTCGGCCTCGAGCACCGCGTCATCGTCCTTGTCGCGGTAGGCGCGCGCGAAGCGGTGGTCCCGGTTCCACTCGTTGAGCTGGCGGTCCGAGATCTCCCCGTCGAGGAAGCCGATGTAGAGCTGGGCGTCGGTGTTCCCGTTGGCGAGGAAGAGCAGCATCCGGTAGCCGTTGTACTCGAACCGGAAGCGCGGGGTCTCCTCCTCGCCCCCGAGCTCGGCCTCGATCCCGAGGTCCTTGAGGATCTTCGCCATCTTCACCGGCGACACCGAGGTATGGACCTCCTGGGCCCGCGACACCGCGGGGGCGGCGACGCAAAGTGCAAGGGCGAGCAGGAGGGGACGCACCAGCGTGAACCGCAGAATGGGCGTGCGCGACACGGGAGCCTCGGGTTTGGAGGTGCAGGGCCATGATCCGGGACCTTCCCGAGCAAGTGGCGTGCCTCCCGGAGTCGCCCGCCCCTCACCCCGGCAGTCGGGCGGGATAGATTCCCGGGACCCTCAGCCGGAGCGCAGCGTGCGCATCCCGCCCCAGCCCGCCACCCTCCCGTGACGAGCCTCGGCGCCAGCGGCGAGCGGCTCGCCGCCGCCCTCGCGGGCCGATACCGGGTCGAGCGGGCGATCGGCAGCGGCGGTGCCGCCACCGTCTACCTGGCGGCGGACCTGCGTCACGGCCGCCCGGTGGCGGTCAAGCTGCTCCGTCCCGAGGTGGCCCGCGTCCTCGGCCCGGATCGCTTCCAGCGCGAGATCTCCGTCGCGGCCCGGCTCAGCCATCCGCACATCCTGGCGCTGCACGAGGCGGGCGAGGTGGACGGGCTGCTCTACTACGTGATGCC
>DATIBS010000166.1:0-2163 GCA_035457305.1 Gemmatimonadales bacterium | reverse complement strand
GAGCACCTGCTGCCAGCCGAGCTCGCCCTCCTCGACCCGGTCGAGCTCGTCCTCCATCTCGGAGGTGAACTCCACGTTGAAGATGCCGGGGAAATTGCGGACCATCATCCGGCAGACCGTCTCGCCCAGCGGGGTGGGCTCGAAGCGGCGGCTCTCCAGCTTCACGTACTCCCGCTGCACCAGCGTGGACACGATGGACGCGTAGGTGCTCGGCCGGCCGATCCCCTGCTCCTCGAGCGCCTTCACCAGCGCCGCCTCGGAGAACCGCGGCGGCGGCTGGGTGAAGTGCTGCGAGGGGTCGATGCCGAGGACCTCGGCCCGGTCGCCCTGGGCGAGGGGCGGGATCGGGGCGAGGTCGTCCACCGACTTCCCCTCCTCCTTCTCGCGGCCCTCGAGGTAGACCGCGTGGTACCCGTCGAACACCGGCACCGAGCCGGTGGCGCGGAAGAGGAAGCGGCCGAGGTCGAAGTCCACGATGGTGAGGTCGTAGACCGCGGGCGTCATCTGGCTCGCCACGAAGCGCTGCCAGATGAGCTGGTAGAGCTTGAACTGGTCGGGCTCGAGGAAGCGCTGCACCTGCTCCGGCCGGCGGCGCACGTCGGTGGGGCGCACCGCCTCGTGCGCCTCCTGGGTCCGCGCCGCCTTGGAGCTGTAGGCGTTCGGCTTCTCCGGGAGGTAGCGGCCGCCCCAGGTCTTCCCGATGAAGTCCCGCACCTGGGCCAGCGCCGCGTCCGACACCCGGACCGAGTCGGTCCGCATGTAGGTGATGAGGCCCACCGGCCCCTCGCCCGGCACCTCGATGCCCTCATAGAGGTCCTGCGCCGCGCGCATGGTGCGCCGGGTCGAGAAGCCGAGCTTCTTGGCCGCCTCCTGCTGCAGCGTGGAGGTGGTGAAGGGCGCCCCGGGCCGCTTGGTGCGCTTCTTCCTCTCGACCGAGGTGACGACGAACGGCACCTCGCGCACCGCGTCCACCACCGCCTGCGCCTCCGCCGCGGAGTGGAGCGCCGGCTTGTGGCCGTCCACCTTGTGGAGCCCGGCCTCGAACTCCTGCCCCGCGTGCCGGAGCCGGGCCGCGATGGACCAGTACTCCTGCGGCACGAACTTCCGGATCTCGTCCTCGCGCTCCACGATGAGGCGGAGCGCCACCGTCTGCACCCGGCCCGCGGAGAGGCCGGTCTTGATCGTCTTCCAGAGGATCGGGCTCGCCTTGTAGCCCACCAGGCGGTCGAGGATCCGGCGGGCCTGCTGCGCGTCCACCTTCTTCGTGTCGATGTCGCCGGGGTGCGCCATCGCCTCCCGCACCGCGTCCGCCGTGATCTCGTGGAAGAGCACGCGGTGGGTCGGCACCTTCGCCTCGATCTGGTCGGCGACGTGCCAGGCGATGGCCTCGCCCTCGCGGTCGGGGTCGGTGGCGATGTAGATGGCACTCGCGCCCCGCGCCGCCCGCTTGATCTCGCCCAGCGTCTTGGTCTTGCCCTTGATGGTGACGTAGGTGGGCTGGAACCCCGCGTCCACGTCCACGCCGAGCACCCGGGTCGGCAGGTCGCGGATGTGGCCCACCGTGGCCCGCACGTCGTAGCCGCGGCCGAGGTAGCGGCCGATGGACTTGGCCTTGGTGGGGGACTCGACGATGACGAGGGCGGCGCCGTTGCTCGCCGGCTCGGCGGCTCCGCGGCTCGGCGGCTTGCGCGCGGACTTCGCCCGCTTCGGCGTGGCGGCCGACTTGGGCGACGTTCCGACACGCCGACGCGCCGAGGCGCGGGGCGGGTCCACCGCCTCCCCGGCGCCGGGCGTTCCAGCCGTCTCAGCCGCCTTCTTCTTGTCCGCCATTCCGCTCCTTCGTCATCCCGTCGCCCCGACGGGCAAGGGGCCGAAGAAAACCCCCCGCCCGCCCCGCTGGCAAGTTCTGAATCCGCAAGATGTTGCAAATCAACGTGTTACTGAGTCGCCCTACCACCCAGCCAGTTCCCGCGCGAGCCGGACCACCTGATCGGCGGTCTCCGCGGGGAGGCCCTTGTCGTTGGGAATCGTCCGGTCGGCCCTCTCGTAGAACGCCTCGCGGTTCCGGAGGAGGTTCCCCATGTGCGCCACGGGGTCCGCGGAGAGGAGCAGCGGCCGGTCGTGATCGGGGGGAAGCCGGGCGGCGGCGGTGGCCGGCTGGAC
>DATIBS010000165.1:0-8021 GCA_035457305.1 Gemmatimonadales bacterium | reverse complement strand
TCGCTGGGCTTCACGTAGTAGCGCTTGCGGCGGAGATCCTTGAGGATCCCGGCCCGCTGCACCTTCCGCTTGAAGGCCTTGAGGGCCCAGTCAAGGCGGTCCGTCTCGGAAACCTGGACTTCGATCATGGCGCGCTTCCCCGAGGGTTAGAGCTTGACGACGTTCTCGGCCGCCGGACCCTTGGCGCCCTGGACGACGTCGAACTCGACGCGATCGCCCTCGGCCAGCGAACGGAAGCCCTGCGACTTGATCGCAGAGTGATGGACGAAGCAATCCTTGGCGCCGCCCTCGGGGGTGATGAACCCGAAGCCCTTGGCGTCGTTGAACCACTTCACGGTGCCGGTGGTACGCATTGCCGTACTCCTTGGATGTTGGGTAATCGGAGTACGGTTGTGCCGTCCTGGCCGACTACTCGGTGTTCGCACGGTCCCTGCGGGACTCGCGGCGGAAGCTGCCGGCCGGCGCCACCCTGGCGCCGCAAACGAAATGGGGCTCGACGCGAACGCGAGCCCCCGGATCGTCCAGCTGGCCTGGCCACGTCACTCGACGTGTGCTCCGCAATTGGGCAAAGTAGCGGGGCGCCGACATTTACGCAAGGGGGAGGCCCCGGCACGACCCCGCCCCCGGGGGCCCCGCGCCCCCTCGCGCGGTGGGGCCGGGTCCCGCCATCTTCCCGCCGTCCTTCACCGACACACGAGCCATGACCCCTCGCCGAGCCGGCCTGCCCCTCCTCCTGCTCCCGCTGGTCCTCTCTCTCCGACCCCTCGCCGCCCAGGAGCGGCCCGCCCAGCCGCCACCCGGCTTCGACGCCCTGGTCGAGCGGGTGCTCCGGACCTTCGAGATCCCGGGCCTCACCGTGGCGATCGTGAAGGACGGCAAGGTCGTGCTCGCGAAGGGATACGGCGTGAGGCGCCAGGGGGATCCGGCGCCGGTGGATGCCGCCACCCGCTTCGGGATCGCGTCGAACTCGAAGGCCTTCACGGCGTTGGCGCTCGGACTCCTGGTGGAGGAGGGGAAGCTCGAGTGGGACGCGCCGGTGACGCGGTACCTCCACGAGTTCCAGATGTGGGACCCGTGGGTGACGCGCGAGCTCACCGTGCGGGACCTGCTCGTCCACCGGTCGGGGTTCGGGCTCGGCGCCGGGGACCTGCTCTGGTGGCCCCCCACGACCTACGACCGCGCGGAAATCATGCGCCGGCTCCGGTTCATCAAGCCGGCCACGAGCTTCCGGAGCGCGTACGCCTACGACAACGTGCTCTACCTGGTGGCGGGCCAGCTCATCGAGCGGGTGGGCGGCACCAGCTGGGAGGAGTTCGTGAGCGCACGGATCCTCCGGCCCGTGGGCATGGCCGGCGCCACCGTGCTCCACTCCGCTGCGGGCGACACCCTCGGCAACGTGGCCGGGACCCACGCCCGGGTGGACGGACGGATGATGCCGGTGAAGGCGTTCCTCAGCGACAACACCAATCCCGCCGGCGGGATCAACGCCGGCGCCGCCGACATGGCCCGGTGGCTCATCGCGCTGCTCGACTCCGGACGGGTCGGGGACCAGCGGCTCTGGAGCCAGCGCACCACCCGGGAGCTCTGGGACATGGTGGTCCCCATCCGCCCCGGCTCGCCGCCCCCCGGTCTCGAGCCGGCGCGCGCGAATTTCAACGGGTATGCCCTCGGCTTCTTCGTCCGCGACTGGCGCGGGAAGAAGCTCGTGACCCATACCGGCGGCCTGCCGGGCTACATCTCCCGGGTGGCGATGATTCCCGAGCTGAAGGTGGGCGTGGCCGTGCTGCAGAACGCGGAGGCGCCCGGGCACGACATCCTCGCCTGGACCGTGCTCGACCACTACCTCGGCGCCCGGCACGACTGGCTCGGCGCCTACACCCGCCTGTGGCATCGGGCCGACTCGATGGCCGCGGCCGCCCGCGGCGCCGCGGCCGCGGCGCGCGATTCCACCTCCCGGCCCGCGCTGGCGCTCGAGCGCTATGCGGGCACCTACCGCGACGCCTGGTATGGCGACGTCGCCGTGGCCCGGGAGGGCGACGGCCTCGCGATCCGGTTCACCCGCTCGCCGGACCTGGTCGGCGACCTGGTGCACTGGCAGTACGACACCTTCCTCGTCCGCTGGCGGGACCGGACGCTCCGGGCCGACGCCTACATCAGCTTCGCGCTCGACGAGGCGGGGCGCCCGTCGCGGGCGCTGATGAAGCCCGCCTCCGACGAGGTGGACTTCAGCTTCGACTTCCAGGACCTCGACCTGCAGCGGGTGCAGCCATGACCCAGGACCTCCGTTACCCGATCGGGCCGTTCGTGGTGCCCGACGCCGTGACCGGGGCCGAGCGGGGCGCCATGCTCGAGGCGATCGCCGCAGCCCCGGCCCACCTGCGGGCCGCGGTGGCCGGGCTGGACGACGCCCAGCTGGACACGCCCTACCGTCCGGGCGGCTGGACCGTCCGCCAGGTGACCCATCACCTCCCCGACAGCCACATGGGCGCGTACACGCGCTTCAAGCTCGCGCTCACCGAGCGGGTGCCGATCATCAAGCCCTACGAGGAGGCGCGCTGGGCTGAACTGCCCGACACCGGGGGCACGCCGCTCGACACCTCGCTCCGGCTGCTGGAGGCGCTGCACGAGCGCTGGCTGGTGCTGCTCCGGGCACTCGGTGCGGACGAGTGGGCCCTCGGCTATTTCCATCCCGAGCGGGGCCGGGTGCTCCGCCTCGACCAGACGCTCGCGCTCTACGCCTGGCATGGCCGCCACCACGTGGCCCACGTGACCCGGCTCCGCGAGCGGGAAGGCTGGTGAGCGGGATGCCCGGCATCCTGTACGCCGCCAACTGGAAGATGCACCTCGGGCCCACCGGAGCCGCCGGCTACGTGGAACGCTTCGTGGCGAGGGTGCCGCCCTCCACCAGCCGGGAGCTCTGGTTCTTCCCGCCCGCGGTGTCCCTGCCCCTGGTGGCCCGGGCCTTCCAGGGCCGGGAGGACGTCCTGGTGGGCGCCCAGGATGCCCACTGGGAGTCGAAGGGCGCGTACACCGGGGCCATTTCGATGCCGATGGTCCGCGACGCCGGCGGGCGCACGGTGCTGGTGGGCCACTCGGAGCGACGTCACGTCTTCGGCGAGACCGAAGCCGAGACGGGCCGGAAGGTCCGGGCCGCATTGGAAAGCGACCTCGTGCCGCTGCTGTGCGTCGGGGAGAAGCTGGAGGAGCGGGACGCCGGGCGCACGGCGAGCGTGGTGGTGCGCCAGCTGGCAGCCGCACTCGACGGGCTCGGGGAGGACGGGCTGGTCCGCGTGGTCGTGGCGTACGAGCCGGTATGGGCGATCGGCACCGGCCGGAACGCCCACCCGGCCGATGCGGCCGAGGTGCACGCCGTGATTCGCGACTGGCTCGTCGGGCGCGGTGCCCCGGCTGACACCCGGATCCTCTACGGCGGCAGCGTCCGTGCCGACAACGTGGTGGGACTGCTGGCGGCCCCCGGGGTGGATGGCGTGCTGGTGGGCGGGGCCAGCCTCGATCCCGACGGCTGGGCGCTCATCGTGGGCGGCGGTTGACCCGGGGGCGCGGGGGCAAGTAGCTTTCAAGGCTAGGGTTACCCGGACAGGTCAATGCACACGCTGCTCGTCATCCTGCTCGTCCTCGACGCCCTGCTCCTCTCGGTGGTCGTGCTGCTGCAGGCCGGCCAGGGCGGTGGACTCGCCTCCCTCGGGGGCGGCGGCTCGGACGCGTACCTCGGCGGCCGGCAGGCCGTCACCATCCTGACCAAGGCCACCTGGTGGACCGGCGGGATCTTCCTCGCCATCGCACTGGTCCTCTCCGTGGTATCGGCCAATCCCGCCGGGTCGGGCTCGGATGTCCAGCAGTTGCTCCAGCAGGAACAGCCGGCGCCAACGGCGCCGGGCGCGCTCCCGCTCGGTGAGCCGGCGGCACCGGCCGACCAGCCGGCCCCCACGGGTACCCCGGCTCCCCAGCAGTGACGCGCGGCGCCGCCGGACGACGCGGGGTGGCCCCATGACGGGCCGCCCCGCGTTCGTGCTGCTGGAGGACGGCTCCTGGTATCCCGGGACCACGCCGATGCCGCTGGAACCGGCCTTCGGCGAAGTGGTCTTCACCACCAACCTGACGGGCTACCAGGAGACCTTCACCGACCCGAGCTACCTCGGCCAGATCGTCGTGATGACGGCGCCGATGATCGGCAACTACGGGGTCAACCCGGACGATGACGAGTCCGCCAGGCCCCAGGTCGCCGGCGTCGTGGTGCGGGAACTCTCGCGCCAGACCTCGAACTGGCGCGCGGTCGAGCCGCTCGATGCGTGGCTCACCCGGCACGCCGTGCCGGTCATCGAGGGCGTCGACACCCGCCGGCTCACCCGCCATCTCCGGGAGCGTGGCGCGATGCGGGGCGTGATCGCCGAGGGCCGGGAGCCGGGGGCCGAGCTCAAGGCGCGCCTCGCCGCCAGCCCGAAGATGGAAGGCCTCGACCTCGCGAGCCGGGCCGGCACCGGGGAACGGTGGACCCGGGGCGTCGCGGGCCCGCACGTGGTCGCGGTGGACTTCGGGATGAAGCGCAACATCGTCGAGATGCTGTCGCAGGCGGGCTGCCGGGTCACGGTGGTCCCGGCCCGGAGCACCGCCGAGGAGATCCTCGCCCTCGGGCCCGACGGGGTGTTCCTCTCGAACGGCCCCGGCGACCCCGCCACCCTGACGTACGCCTTCCCGATGATCCGGGCCCTGGCCGACCGGGGCCTCCCGATCTTCGGGATCTGCCTCGGGCACCAGCTGCTGGGGCTCGCCTTCGGCGGACAGACGGAGAAGCTCGCCTACGGGCATCGGGGGGGGAATCACCCGGTGAGGGAACAGGCCTCGGGGCGGGTGCTGATCACGACCCAGAATCACGGATTCGCGGTCAGGGGTGGGGCGGATGGCATTCCCGGGGCGCCCGACCTGGTGGTCACCCACGTCAACCTCAACGACCATACGGTCGAAGGCTTGCGCCACAAGCACTTGCCCGTTTTCGCGGTGCAGTACCACCCCGAGGCGGCTCCCGGACCCCACGACGCCTACCCGCACTTCGCCGAATTCGTCCGGCTGCTTGGGGCGGGGGCGGGCGCAAGTACCCCAAGCTCTTGACAGACAACGCTTAAGGCCGTAGACTCGCCCCTCAGACCCCGGTTCGGCTGGACCACCCGGGGCCAGAACCCGACTGGGGGGCGCATGACCAAGGCCGATCTCGTCGAGCACGTGACCGCGTCCATCGCCCGCACGGCCGGGCCGATGATCTCGAAGAAGGACTGCGCCCGGGTGGTGGACGCATTCCTCGAGGCCATCAAGGAAGCCCTCAAGGAGCAGCAGAACATCGAGATCCGCGGATTCGGCACGTTCAAGATCCGCAAGCGGAAGACCCGGATGGCCCGGAACCCACGGACCGGGGATCCGGTCGAAGTCGCCGCCCGCCCGGTCCCGGTCTTCAAGCCGAGCAAGGAGTTGCGCAACCTGGTGGCGGACGAGGAGGACTACCCGTCACCGGCCGAACCGATGTAACCGAGGTGACCCGGAAGGGTGTGCGGGGTCGCGGCGACGCGACCCCGTTTCGTTGCCGGCCCCCGCAGCCGCCTGAGGCTATACTTCAGCATCGAGCGGCGAAGCTGCTGCCGGCGATACGCTTGGCCCCCATCGCGGAGAGCCCGCTTCACCCATGGACACCCCCGCCCGCGCCACGGTGCTTCTCTTCGCCCGATACGCCGAACTCGCCGGCGCCGACCGGGTCGAGGTGCCGATCGGGCCCGGCACGGACGTCCGGCGAGTCCTTCAGGGGCTGCGCGATGAGCTGCCGGGAGCGGCGGCGCTGCCGGAGGCCCCACTCTGTGCCATCAATCACCAGCAGGCCAGGCTGTCGGACGCCGTCCGACCGGGGGATATCGTGGCATTCCTTCCGCCGCTCGCCGGGGGATGAGGTGGGGTTCCTGAGCGAACATCCGCTGGACGTGGGCGCGCTGGCGGCCGCCGTGGCGGGGCCGGGACGGGGTGGTACCTGCACCTTCCTCGGGGCGGTCCGCGATCATCACGCCGGGCGGGGGGTCGTCGAGCTCGAATACTCGGCGTACGGCCCGATGGCTGAGGCGACCATCGGGGCAATCGTCGCCGAGGCCGAGCGGCGCTGGCCGGTCCGGGTGGCTGCGGCCCATCGCCTGGGCCGGCTGGCGGTCGGGGACGCGGCGGTGGCCGTGGCCGCGGCTGGCGCCCATCGGGAAGAGGCGTTCGCCGCCTGCCGGTTCGTGATCGAGGAGCTCAAGCGCCGGGTCCCGATCTGGAAGCGGGAGCGGTTCGCCGACGGCACCGAGGCGTGGGTGGACCCGACCGCCGTCGAGGCATCCCGATGACCCTCGACCGTCACGGGCGCGCGCTGCGATCGCTCCGGTTGTCGGTGACCGATCGCTGCAACTTCCGCTGCCGCTACTGCATGCCGGAGGAGGAGTATGTCTGGCTCCCGCGATCCTCGCTGTTGACCTTCGAGGAACTCGAGCGCCTGGCGCGGGTCTTCGTGGCCGAGGGGGTGACCGGGATCCGGCTGACCGGGGGCGAGCCGCTCCTGCGGCGGAACCTCCCGGAGCTGGTGCGCCGGCTGGCCCCGATCCCCGGGCTCGCCGACCTGGCGCTCACCACCAACGGGACGCTCCTCGCCGGGTCCGCGCGCGCGCTGGCGGCGGCGGGCCTCCGGCGCGTCACGGTGAGCCTCGACACGCTGCGACCGGAGCGGGCGGAGGCCTATGCCCGGACCCGGCTGCATCCCCAGGTGCTCGAGGGCATCCGGGCGGCGGCCGCGGCGGGCCTGCGGCCGCTCAAGCTCAATGCGGTGGTGGTGCGCGGCTTCAACGACGACGAGCTGGCGGACCTGGTGCGCTTCGGGCGGGAAGTGGGCGCGGAAGTCCGCTTCATCGAGTACATGGACGTGGGTGGGGCCACCGGGTGGTCGGCGGAGGCGGTCGTGCCGCGCGGGGAGATCCTCGCGCGGCTGGACGCGGCCTTCGGCGGCGTGGTGCCGCGGCCCGATCCCGCCGACCCGAGTGCGCCGGCGGAGCGGTTTGCGCTCCCGGACGGGACGACGTTCGGGGTGATCGCCTCGGTCACGGCGCCGTTCTGCGGCACGTGCGACCGGAGCCGGCTCACCGCGGACGGCACCTGGTTCACCTGCCTCTACGCCGCCGAGGGTGAGGACCTGCGCGCCCCGCTCCGCGCCGGCGTGGACGACGCGGGGCTTCGCACCCTCGTCGCCGCGCGGTGGGGCGCGCGCACCGATCGCGGCGCGGAGGTGCGGCTGGCGGAGCGCCATCGCGCGCCGCTCTATCCGCTGGAGGTGCTCCGGCGGGATCCCCTGAAGGAAATGCACACCCGTGGAGGCTGACCCCGGATGACGCTGCACATCGCCCTGATCGAGCCCCGGAGCGCGGACGGCCTGGCCGCCGTGCTCCGCCTCTGCGCCGAGACGGACACCCCGCTCCACCTCATCGGCGAGGTGCCGGGGGACGCCGCCGCCGCGCCGGGGGTGGACCTGTGGCACCACCCCGACTGGTTCGCGTTCCGCGACGCGATCAGCCGGCCCCGGTCGCTCTACTTCACGCCCGACGCCGACCGGGACCTCTCCGAGGCGCCCTTCGCGCCGAACAGCGTGCTCATCTTCGGCGACGAGGAGACCGGCCTGCCCGCGCGGATCGTCGAGAAGCACGCACGCTGGTGCTTCCGGATGCCGGTGGGCCGCGGCAAGGACGGCTGGGCCGAGGGCGTGCGCGCGGTGCTCGCGGCGGGGCGGGGCGAGGGCGGTGCCGCCGCGGCGCCGAAACCGCCGCGCCGCCGCCGGCGCTGAGGCGCGCGCCGCACGGGGGCGGTTTGCCTCGCGGCCCCGGCCCCCTCTAGTTGTCGGCGGCTCGGGCCCGAGCGGCCCGCCGTCGGCAGCACGCCGGCCGCATCCACGCAGACCATCGAGTCCACACACCCATGTTCCAGAAGATCGCTGTCGTCGGGGCGGG
>DATIBS010000164.1:0-3153 GCA_035457305.1 Gemmatimonadales bacterium | reverse complement strand
CCGTTGCCCGTCACTGACCCGCTCGTCCTCCCACCCGACGTGCTCATCACGCCCGTCGGGGAGCTGGCCGCCCACGTGCGGGACCGGCTCGCGCCCGCCCCGGGAGACTGCGCCATCTCGCGGCCGCGCGCCCGCATTCCGTCGCGGCTGGTGAGCCGGGACGTGGCCCGCCTCCTCGAGCTGTTCCGTGCGCCGATGCGCGTGGTGGATGCGGTGCTGGAGTACAGCTCGGCGCACGGGCTCGACCCGCGCCGGACGCTCGACGACGCATTCCCGGTGATCCGGGACTGCTTCAACGCGAGGCTGCTGGTGAACCCGGGCCGGCCCGAGGCGCTGCGCATCGAGGCCACCGTGCCGCGCGGCACGCGGATGGACGGGTGGGAGGTCGTGCGCCCGGTGCAGGTGCTGGCCGACGTGGAGCTCTACCAGGTGCGGGATGGAGCCGGGCGGGCGGCGGCGCTGAAGCTCCTCCGGCCGGGCGCGGCCCCCGCCGCCGTCACCACCCTGGAGCGCGAAGCACGAGCCCTCCGGTACCTCGACGGCCGGTCGGGGCCAGAGTTGCTCGGCCGCGGATCGCACGACGGTGATCCGTGGCTCGCGCTCACCTGGCGCACCGGCACCTCCCCCCGCACGGTGGCCTCCGAGCTCCGGCGATCCGGGGCGGGGCGGGCGGAACTGCTCGACCTCTGCCGGTCGGTCGCGGAGGCATATGCCGCCCTGCACGCCACCGGGGTGGTCCACGGCGACGTGCATCCCGGCAACCTGCTGGTGGACTCCCGCGGCGCGGTCCACCTGCTCGACTTCGGGCTCGCCCGAATCCCGGGGAGCGACGCGGCGCGGGTGCCGCGGGGCGCCGTCGCACAGTTCCTCGATCCCGAGCTCGCGGAGGCGCGACTCGCCGGAAGGCCGAGCCCGGACGCCACGATGGCGAGCGACCAGCACGCGCTCGGCGCCGTGCTCTACCTCCTGGTGACCGGAGACCACTACGCGGACTTCCCCTTGGAGGAGCGGGCCTGGCTCGGGGAGGTCGCCCGGTCCGTCCCGCTTCCCTTCACCCGCCGAGGGGTCGCGCCGTGGCCGGCGATGGAGGCGGTGCTCTTTCGCGCGCTCGCCCGGGATCCCGCGGACCGGTATGCCTCGACCGCGGAGCTGGCGGCGGCGCTGGCCGCGGTCCACGCGCCCCGTGCCCCCGCCGCACCCGTCCGCTCCGGGTCCGCGATCAACCAGCGACTTTCCGCCGTGCTCGCGCGAGTGACGACGGCGGGCACGCTCTTCCGCGACGGGCTCCCCACTGCCCCGACCTGCTCGGTCACGTACGGCTCGGCGGGGATCGCATATGCGCTCCTGCGCATCGCCGGCCGCAGGGGAGACGCATCGCTGCTCGCGCTGGCCGACTGCTGGATCAGCCGGGCCGCCGCGGAGATGGATCGCCCCGGTGCGTTCACCAACCCGGAGGCGGGTGTCACCGAGGGGCTGGTCGGCCACGCCTCGCTGTACCACGCCGCCAGCGGCATCCACGCCGTGCAGGCGCTGGTGAGCCTCGCGCGGGGCGACAGCCGGTCGGCGCACCAGGCCGTCCGGGCGTACGTGGACGCCTCCCGCCGGGATGGTCCGCTCCTCGACCTCACCCTTGGCCGGGTCGGCCTCCTCCTCGGCGCCTCGCTCCTCCTCGATGCCCTCCCGGACCGGGCGGGCGAGCCCGCCACCCTGCTTCGTGCCCTCGCCGACGAGACGCACGACGCCATCTGGCGGGCGATTGACGGCCAACCCCCGATCGGCGCGGGCGCGGAGCCCATCGCGCTCGGCATGGCCCACGGCTGGGCGGGGATCCTCTACGCCTCGCTCCGGTGGTGCCGGTCCTCCGGCAGGGAGCTCCCCGGGTCGCTCGCACGCCGGCTCGAGGAGCTCGCGGCGCTGGCCGAGCCGGAGGGGCGGGGGGTGCAGTGGCCCTGGCCGGTGCGGACGGGGGAGGGCGAGGTGGCGACACACTACATGCCGGGGTGGTGTCAGGGCTCGGCCGGGTTCGTCTCCCTCTGGAGCGAAGCGCACCACGCGCTCGGCCGTCGGGAGTTCGGCGAGCTGGTGGAACGCGCGGCCTGGCACGCCTGGGAGTCGCCCGCCACGGTCCCGAGCCTCTGCTGCGGGCTGGCGGGGCGGGCGTACGCGCTGCTCACCTGCTATCGGCACACGGGGGCCCGGACATGGCTCACCCGTGCGATCGAGCTCGCCGATCGCGCAGCGCGACGGGCGGCCGCCGGCACCGACCACCCCTACACGATGAGCCTCTACAAGGGCGACGTCGGCCTCGCGGTGCTGGCGGCGGACCTCGCGGCGCCGGAGTCCGCCTGCCTGCCGCTGTTCGAGGCGGAGGGATGGCCGTCGGGCCCCCGTCCGGGAGCCGGCTGACCGATGGCCACCGTGCGCGAACGGCTGCAGACGGCACTGGCCGGGCGCTACGCGATCGAGCACATGCTCGGCGAGGGCGGCATGGCCACCGTGTTCCTGGCGCTCGACCAGCGCCACGGCCGGAAGGTCGCCATCAAGGTCCTGCGGCCGGACCTGGCCGTGACCCTCGGCGCCGAGCGATTCCAGCGCGAGATCGCCGTCGCCGCCACCCTCAACCACCCCAACATCCTGGCGCTGCACGACTCGGGCGACGCCGACGGCCTGCTCTATTACATCATGCCGTACGTGGAGGGCGAGTCCCTGCGCGAGCGGCTCATGCGCGAGACCCAGCTCCCGATTCCCGAGGCCGTCCGGATCGCGCGGCAGGTGGCCGCGGCGCTCGGTCACGCGCACGCGCGCGGCATCGTGCATCGCGACATCAAGCCCGCGAACATCCTGCTGATGGGGGACCAGGCGCTCGTCGCGGACTTCGGGATCGCCTGCGCCTTCGGCACCCGGGACGTCGCGCGGCTCACCAACACCGGTCTCGCGCTCGGCACCCCCACGTACATGAGCCCCGAGCAGATGGCGTCGGACGATGCCATCGACGGGCGCAGCGACCTCTACGCGCTCGGGTGCGTGCTCTTCGAGATGCTGATCGGCGAGCCGCCGTTCGGCGGGCCCACGGCGCAGGTCATCATGGCGCGGCACGCCGTGCAGCCGGTGCCGGCCCTCCGGACCGTTCGCGCGACGATCTCGCCGGGACTC
>DATIBS010000163.1:0-6063 GCA_035457305.1 Gemmatimonadales bacterium | reverse complement strand
GCCGTCCGCCGCGCCGATGGCCGCCTTGAGGCGAGCCACCGCGGGCGGATCCCCGACCGCCTCCACATCCTCGTTGAAGACCGGCACCTCGATGAGGTCGTGGACCTCGATGGCCAGGCGCGGCGGCGCCAGCTCCACCGCAGCGCGGAGCAGGGCACGATTGAACGAGGCCTGCCGCAGGCTCCCGGCGAAGGCGACGACGCGATAGGGAATGGGCATGGACGGGGAACGGGGAACGGGGAACGGGGAACGGGGAGCGGGGAGCAGGAATGGGGAGAGAGCTACGGGGAATTGGAGGCCTCCGCAAGGACACCGGGGCAGGTCGGGAATTCGAAACTCCCGACGCAAGGGTGAGTGACTGATGAATCGAGCGGCGGGGGCCTGCCCTGTTCCCGCTGGTACCTCAGCCGACCCCGAACCCGTGGAGATCGTCCCGATGGCGACCTGGCGTCCCGACCCGTCGTTCTACCCCTCCCCGAAGCACGCCATGGAGGCGCCGGCGGAGGAACTGGCCTACGTGGCCCTGATCGACCCCGAGCGGCAGCGGCCCGACGCCCTGGGCGTGGTGGACGTGAACCCCGCCTCGCCCGACTACGGCAAGATGGTCGGGCGCACCGACATGCCGAGCGCCGGCGACGAGCTGCACCACTTCGGCTGGAACGCCTGCAGCTCCTGCCTCGCCCCCTACGCCCCGCACGCGCACGTGGAGCGGCGGTACCTCCTGGTGCCGGGCATCGCGACGTCGCGGATCACGGTGCTCGACACCAAGCCGGACCCGAAGGCCCCGAAGATCGTGAAGGTGGTGGACGCCGCGGAGATCGCTGCGAAGGCGGGCTACGCCGCGCCCCACACGGTCCACTGCGGGCCGGACGCGATCTACGTGAATGCCCTGGGGAACCCGGAGGGCGAGGGCCCCGGCGGGATCTTCATGCTCGACCACCAGACGTTCGACGTCCTGGGCCCGTGGGAGAAGGACCGGGGCGACCAGCGGCTGGCCTACGACTTCTGGTGGCACCTCGGGCACGACACCATGATCACGAGCGAGTGGGGCACGCCCAACATGGTGAAGGACGGGATCAACCCCGAGCTCCTCCTCGCCGGCAAGTACGGACACCAGCTGCACGTGTGGGACCTGCGGAAGCGCGAGCTGCGGCAGACGCTCGACCTCGGCGCCGAGCAGCAGATGGTGCTCGAGCTCCGGCCGGCGCACGACCCGCGGAAGGCGTACGGCTTCGCCGGCGTGGTGGTCAGCCTGGCGGACCTCTCGGCCAACATCTTCGTCTGGTACCTCGACCGCTCGAACGGGAAGCCGGAGGGGACCTGGAAGACCCAGAAGGTCATCACCATCCCCGCCGAGCCGGCGGACGAGGCGGACCTGCCGCCCGCGCTCAAGCCGTTCAAGGCGGTGCCGCCGCTGGTCACCGACATCAACCTCTCGGTGGACGACCGGTTCCTCTACGTCTCCTGCTGGGGCACCGGCGAGATCAAGCAGTACGACGTGAGCGACCCGTTCCACCCGAAGGAGACCGGCAGCGTCCGGATCGGCGGGATCGTGGATCGCGCCGCGCATCCGGCGAATCCCTCGCAGCCGCTCAACGGCGGGCCGCAGATGGTGGAAGTGAGCCGGGACGGCAAGCGGGTCTACCTCACGAACTCGCTCTTCACCCCCTGGGACGCGCAATTCTATCCCGACGGGATCAGGAGCTGGATGGTGAAGCTGGACGTCGGCGCCGAGGGCGGGATGGCGCTCGACCCACGGTTCTTCGTGGCGGCCGAGGACGGTTTCCGCACCCACCAGGTGCGGCTGCAGGGCGGCGACGCCTCGTCCGACTCCTTCTGCTACTCGAGCTGAGGCGGACACGATGACGGGCGCCGGATTCGCGATCCTGGGCCTGGGCCTCATCCACGGGATCAACCCCGGAATGGGGTGGCTCTTCGCGGTGGGCCTCGGGCTGCAGGAGCGCGACCGGCGCGCCGTGTGGCGCGCCCTCCTCCCCCTCGCGCTGGGCCACGCGCTCGCGATCGCGGGGGCCCTGGCCGTCGGGCTGGCGCTGGGGCGGTTCGTGCCCCTGGGGGTGCTCAAGTGGGTGGTGGCCGCGTGCCTGGTGGCCTTCGGCCTGGAGCGGTTGGTCCGGGGCCGCCACCCGCGGTGGGTGGGGATGCGGGTCGGTGCGAAGGACCTGGCGCTCTGGTCCCTGCTGATGGCGTCGGCGCATGGCGCCGGGCTGATGGTGCTGCCCTTCGTCCTTGTCGCCCCGGGGCCGGAAGCTGCGCATCACGGGCATACGGCCCACGCGGCGATGCTCCCCGCCCTCCCCGGCGGCGGCCTCGCGGCCACCGCGCTCCACACGGCAGGGTACCTGCTGGCGACGGCGCTGGTGGCGGTGGTGGTGTACGAGAAGCTGGGCCTCCGCCTCCTCCGGAAGGCGTGGATCAACCTGGACCTGCTGTGGGGTGGGGCCCTGGTGGTGACGGGGGTGCTGACGGTGGTGGTGGGGGGGTGAGGGTCGGGAACGGGGAACGGGGAGCGGGGAGCGGGGAGTTGGAGCGAAGTGTGAACGGCGAACAGCGAACAGCGAAGCACGAACAGCGAGTAGCGACGTGACGACAACCTACGGATTGCGCGAAGTGCGGCTGCGGGTGCTGGCGGAGGTTCGGGCCCGGGGCGCGGTGCCCCTCTCGGGGCTGCCGCACCGGTGGCCGCTCACCCGGGCGGCGCTCACCGCGACGGCCCGGCAGCTGGTGGACGAGGGCCTGCTCTCCCGGGAGGCGGACCCGCGGACGGGCCGCCCCGACCTGCTCCGGCTCACCGTGGCAGGGGAGCGGGCGCTGGCGGTCGACCAGGCGGCGTAGGCGCGGAGAGGGAAGAGGGAACGAATATCGAACCGCGAAGCGCGAACGGCGAACAATGAGGGCGGTGGGGATCGAACCCACGACCTACGGATTAAAAGTCCGTTGCTCTACCAATTGAGCTACGCCCTCGGGGGCAAAGGTGGCATGCGCGGGAGGGCAGTTCAAGGGCCGCTCGGCGGCTCGAGCGGGGGCTTGCGGCGGGCGGGACGGGGGGTATCGTCCCGCCCGTCCGTCATTCGCAGGAGGTCCGCCATGCGTCCCCGCCATCCGGCCATGCTGGCCGCCACCGCCGTCGGCGCCCTCGCCCTGCTGGCCCCCGCCGGCGGCGCGGCGCAATCGGTGCTCGACCCCGCCGGTGCGCCGCCGGGGGTCATCAAGATCTACCGCGCCTGGCCCAAGACCGGTCACGAAGCGCTCGCGCAACAGGCGGGTGCCGGGTTCACCGCGGTGAGCAACCGATTCGGCACCTCCGACTACTGGGTGGGCGGCAGCTCGATGAGCGGCCGCGCCGAGATCCTCTGGTTCGAGGGCTTCCCCAGCCATGCCGCCGTGGAGCGGCAGACGGCCGCGCTCCTCGCCAACGCCGGCTTCTATGCGGCCAGCGATTCGGTGTGGCGGAGCGTCGCCGCGCACCTCGACGGCAGCGACGTGCTCTGGGCGTTTCACCGGCCCGAGCTCGGGTACAAGCCGGTGTGGGCGACGCCCGCCGACCGCACGCTGCAGGTCATCACGTTCCGGGTGAAGCCGGGCATGGAGGCCGACTTCGAGGCGGTGGTGAAGAGCTTCGCCACGGCATACACCGCCGCGGCGGTCCACCTCCCCTGGAGTGTGTACCAGGTGTCCAACGGGATGCCGGGCCCGGTCTACCTGATGCTCGTCCCCATGGCGTCGCTCGAGGCCATCGACCGCGACATGGCCTCGATGGGCTCGGTGATCTCCAAGGTGCCCGACTTCAATGCGCTGATGGCCCAGTGGGCCCGGTCGGGGAATTCGGTGACGGCGAACCTCTATGGCCTCGCGCCGGGGCTCAGCCGGGTGACGCCGGAGTTCGCCCGGGCCGGCGGTGGGTGGTGGGGGCGGTAGACGGGGAACGGGGAACGGGGAACGGGGAGCGGGGAGCGGGGAGCGGGCAACTCACGGCCCGAGGAGGACCAGGTTCCGGTGTTCCGGGCTGTAGGTGACGAGCAGGATCGAGCCTTCCCCGACGGTGACGACGGTGTCGAGGACGAGCCGGGGCGGGACGGCCCGGCGCCGGGCCGTGCCCTCCTCCTCCCCTGCCTCCCCGGTCCGCTCGAACCGAACTTCGACTCGGCGGGCCCCCGGCGTCACCTCGAACTCCCGGTAGACGTAGATCGGCCGGTCGCCCGGAATCCCCGACCCGGGCGCCGCGCTGTCAGCGAGTGACCGTCCATCCACCGCGACGCGCAGGCGATACGGCGCGACGCGCGCGTCCTCGCAGATGGTCTCCTGCCTCATATGGGCCGGCAGCGCGGCGAGTTCCTCGGCCGTGGCACGGCGGCAATTCTCGATCCGCTCGCCCCGGGCTCGCCAGGAGATCCGGAGCAGGCTCCGGCCCGCACCCTCCACCTGCCACGGCCACTGCGAGAGCACCGTGGTCCCGGCGAGCGCCGCCGCGGCGACCGCCAGCCCGGCGAGCCGGTGGGCCGCGCTCACTTCGCGCCCTCCTCGCTCAGCGCCGGTTCGTCGCACAGCAGGAGCAGGTCCACGACGCCCTCGCCCGCCGGCGCCTCGAGTTCGCGGATCCGCTCCCGGAAGGCCCGGAGCGCGCCGGTGGACCGGCCGGTTTCCGCGAGCCCCACGAGCTCGAGTGCCACGCGCCGCCGATCCACCCGGGCCTGGAGCTCCGCCTCCCGGTCGTGGAAGAGGCGCTGCTCGAGCCACTTCGTCCCCTCCCGGTTCCAGCAGTCGTCCATCGGGCAGGCCAGCACGAGCACTCCTCCCGCGCCGACGCGGACGAGGTACTCGACCACCGACGTGTGGAGGCTCCCGGCGCAGTCCACCGCCAGGACCGGCGCGCCGTCGAACCGGGCCTCGCGGGCCACTCCCCCCGCGCCGCGGGCGCAGGCGACCACGACGACCTCTCCGGCGCCGACGTCGTGCCGGGCCGCGAACTCCCGCACGGCGGCGAGCTGGTCCCGTCCGGTCCGGCCCGCGGGCCCGACGCCCATCGGCGCACAGGAACCGGCGCAGATGCCGCAGCTCACGCAGCGCCGCGGGTCCACCCGGGCCACGAGCGTCCCGCGCCCGTCGGTGCGGGCCACCATCGCGATCGCCGTCCACGGACAGTCCTGCACGCACTGCTCGCAACCGGTGCAGAGGCGCTCGTCCACGACCGACGCGGGCCGGAGCTCGACCGGGCGCGGGCGGGTGAGGCGCGGCACCAGGAGGAACAGCAGGATGAGCGCCGCCGTGCCGGCCGCCACCCAGGCCGCCGGCGCGCCCAGGGTGAGCGGGAGCCAGAAGGCGTAGAAGAGGTCGACGGGCACCAGTTCGGGGAGCCGGAGCGGATCCGCCACGGGCGCGATGGCCACGGGCATCGCCACGGCGGTCGCCACGAGGAGCCCCGTGGCCCAGAGCATCGCGCGACGGGGCGGGAGGAGCACGGGCCGCGCCACGCGGGCCACGTGGACCAGGAGCCCGATCCCCAACCCGATGGGCAGCGCGATGTGGAGGAAGAGGTTGAGGAAGAAGAACGCGCCCGGGATGGCGCGCTCGCCGACGAAGGCCCGTCCCAGAGGTTCCGAGAACAGGGGGAGGAGATCGAGGATCCGGGCGCCCTCGACCGCCAGCATCCGGCCGAAGTCGTCCCACACCATCACGTACCCGGTCCAGCCCGAAACCAGGATGAGCCCGAGGAGTCCCACGCCCGAGACCCAGGGAAGCGTCCGCCGTCCCCAGGACCGCCCCTGGGCGAACATCCGGAAGGCGTGGACGGCGGCCGTCACGACGGCGAGGTCGGCGGCGAAGCGGTGGACGCCGCGGATCCAGCGGCCCAGCCAGGGCTGGCCGGTGATGCGCTCGACGGAGGCCCAGGGGGACCCGACCCGGTAGAACAGCAGCAGGTAGAGCCCGGTGAGCAGCAGCACCAGGAGGAGGTAGACCGTGACGGTGCCGCTCCGGTAGAGCGGGTTGTAGCGCGACCCGTACAGCCGATTGGCGGCCGCGTCGAGCCACGCCAGGCATCGGGCG
>DATIBS010000162.1:0-15832 GCA_035457305.1 Gemmatimonadales bacterium | reverse complement strand
GAGCCCGGAGGCCTTCACCGCCTCGACGATCGCCTCCGGCGTCATCGCCAGGGCCTTCCGCAGCCCCTCCCATCCGCCGCGGGCGGCCCAGCCGTCGAACGTGCGCGCCTCCGCCTCGCCGAAGTGGCGGGAGAGGACCGGGTTCTCCTTCGGGTGGATCGGGTGCGGGTAGCCCATCAGGGGTACCTGGCGAGGAGGTCCGGGACACGCTCCGGGGTGACCGCGTCGTGGAAGTCGTCGTCCACCAGCACCGGCGTGGCGAAGCCGCACGCCCCGAGGCACTCGACCTCGACGACCGTGAACCGGCCGTCGGGGCTGGTGGCGCCGAGCTCCCCGCACCCCGTCTCCCGGAGCAGCGCCCGCATCACGTCCTCCGCCCCGCAGAGGCCGCAGGGGGAGGTGGTGCAGACCTGGATGAAGTGCCGGCCGACCGGGTGGGTGTGGTACATGGTGTAGAAGGTGACCACGCCCTTCACGTAGGCGGGAGTGAGCCCCAGCACCTCCGCCACCTCGGCCATCGCCGGCTCGGCGATCCAGCCGCGCGCCTCCTGCACCAGCCAGAGCGCCGGGAGGAGGCACGCCTGCTTCGTCGGGTACTTCGGGAAGAGCGCCTCGAGCCTCGCCTTCGTCTCGCCGACGAAGACCGGTTCGTGGGGCGCCGCCTGCGCGTGGGCCGCGCTCATCGGTCGATCTCCCCCATCACGATGTCCACGCTCGCGTTGATCGCGATCACGTCGGAGAGCAGCGCCCCCTCGCACAGCGTCGGGAGCGCCGCCAGGTTGATCAGCGACGGCGGCCGGATCCGCCAGCGGACCGGCTTGGCGGTGCCGTCCGACACCAGGTAGGTGCCCAGCTCGCCCTTCGGGTTCTCCACCGCCAGGTACGCCTCGCCGGCCGGGGGGCGCACCCCCTCCATCACCTGCTTGAAGTGGTAGATCATCGCCTCCATGTCGCTCATCGCCCGGGACTTGGGCGGGAGCACCACGCGCGGATCGTCCACGTTGACCGGGCCGGGACGGAGCCGGGCCAGCGCCTGCTGCAGGATGCGGTTGGACTGCCGCATCTCCTCGATCCGGACGGCATACCGGTCGTAGATGTCCCCGTGCTCGCCGACCGGCACGTCGAAGTCGTAGTCCTCGTAGCCGAGGTAGGGCTTGTCCTTCCGGACGTCGAACGCCACGCCGGACGCGCGGAGCATCGGGCCCGACAGCGAGTAGTTCACCGCATCCGCCGCGGACATCGCGCCCACCCCCTGGGTCCGGCCGATCCAGATGGCGTTCCGGGAGAACATCGTCTCGATCTCGTCCAGCACCCGCGGGAAGTGGCCGCAGAACTCGCCCAGCCCCTTCTCCCATCCCTCCGGGATGTCGGCCATCAGCCCGCCGACCCGGGTGAGGCTGGTGGTGAGTCGCGCCCCGGTCCATGACTCCTGCAGGTTGTAGATCTTCTCCCGCTCGTTGAACGCCCAGAGGAAGGGGGTGAAGGCCCCCAGGTCGATGCCGGTGGTGCCGAGCCAGACCAGGTGGGAGATGATCCGGCTCATCTCGCAGGCGATGACCCGGAGCACCCGGCAGCGCTCGGTCAGCTCGATCCCCATCAGCTTCTCCACCGCCAGCGCGAAGCCGACGTTGTTCGCCATGGGGCTCAGGTAGTCGGTCCGGTCGGTGAGCGGGATGATCTGGTTGTAGTGCCGGTACTCCCCGAGCTTCTCGAAGCCCGAGTGCAGGTACCCGATGTGGGGGATGATCCGCTTGACCGTCTCGCCCTCGAGCTCGACCACCAGCCGGAGCACCCCGTGGGTGGCGGGGTGCTGCGGGCCGATGTTCACCAGCATGTGCTCCGCGCCCAGGTCCTCCCCGCCGCCGGCCACGCCGAGGGGCACGCGCACCGGGCGCCCGGCGGCGTCGAGCCCCGGGGTGGCCAGCTCGAGCTCCACGGTCCGGCTGGTCACGCGACCTCCCCGTGGTGGCCCTCGGCCAGCCGCTGGCGCATGTCGGCCGGGAGGTAGTGCATCGCCTCCGCGATGGAGAGCTCCTCGAGGGAGTAGTGCTTCTCGGCCGGGCCGCCGAGGGCCTGGCGGGTCTGCTCCGCCCGGCTGAAGTGGCCCCGCAGCGGGAAGTCCTTCCGCAGCGGGTAGCCTTCGGCGTACGACTCCCACATCAGGAGCCGGCGGAGGTCGGGGTGCCCGGTGAACCGGACGCCGAACATGTCGAAGACTTCCCGCTCGAGCCAGTCGGCCCCGCGCCAGAGATCGGTGCAGGTGGGCACCTCGAGCGGGCCGTCCTTGGCGAGCTCCGCCTTCACCCGCAGGTCCTCGGCGCGGGCCAGGGCCCGCAGGTTCCAGACGACCTCGAGCGCGCGCTCCTGGTCCCGGTACTCGACCGCCGTGACGTCCACGAGGTAGTCGTAGGCCTGCCCGGGCGTGTCCCGGAGCCAGGCGAGGACGTCGTGCACCCGCGCGGGGTCCACGTGGACGATCGCGTCGCCGCAGACCACCGCGTGACGGCGGATGGCGGGGCCGAAGGCCGTGCGGAGGGCGGCGACGGAGGGCGAGGCCGCGGCGGCGGGCGCCGTCACGCCGACCTCGTCTGGTGCACCGAGTTGCCGAAGGGCTCGGAGAGCTCGTCCACCCGCTCGGCCGGCAGGAAGAGGCCGTCGGGACGGACCACCCGCTCGACCCGCAGCGCCTCGTCCGACACGCTCTCGCCCTGGATCTTCTTCTGGAGGAGCAGGATGCCGTACATCAGCCCCTCGGGCCGGGGCGGGCAGCCCGGCACGTAGACGTCGACCGGGATGATCGTGTCGATGCCCTGCACCATCGCGTAGTTGTCGAAGATGCCGCCGGAGCTGGCGCAGGCGCCCATGGAGATGGCCCACTTGGGCTGGGGCATCTGGTCCCAGATCCGCCGGATGACCGGCGCCAGCTTGAACGGGAGGCGCCCGGCGCAGATCAGGACGTCGGCCTGCCGGGGGGAGAAGCTCTGGCGCTCCATGCCGAACCGGGAGAGGTCGTACCGGCTGGCGGCGGTCGCCATGAACTCGATGGCGCAGCAGGCCGTGCCGAAGGGCATCGGCCAGAGCGAGTTCTTCCGCGCCCAGTTCATGAGGAAGTCGAGGCGCGTGGTGACCCAGTTCGGCGAGGTGTGCGAGATGACCGCCGGGTCGCCCGGGATGCCGGTGGGCTCGATCAGTCCCATTCGAACGCTCCACGCTTCCACAGGTACACGTAGCCCACGCCGAGGATGCCGACGAAGACCAGCATCTCCACCAGCAGGAGCCCCCGGATCTCCCGGAGCTGGTTGAAGGCCACCGCCCACGGGAACATGAACACCGTCTCGATGTCGAACAGGATGAAGAGCATCGCGACGAGGTAGAACTTGACCGAGAACCGCTCGCGCGCGCTGCCCAGCACGGGAATGCCGGACTCGTAGGGCTGGCGCATCACCTCGGTCTGCCGCCCCCACGAGATCGCATGGGAGAGGCCGGTGAGGAGCGCGGCGTTGGCCGCCACGAAGAGGACGACGAGGAGCAGCGCAATGTACGACTGGCTCATCGGCCCAGGGCCTTTCGCATGGGTGCCGGGAAGGCCGGAAGTCTAGCCCCATCCGGCGGCGAGTTCAATCCCGCCAAGTCGTGAAGCGGCAACGGGGTGGCCCCGTTATATTCTCCGCCCGACCACCCCCTTCCCTCCCGTCCGACCCGCCGAGGTGCAGGTGTCCATCAAGTCCGACCGCTGGATCCGCCGGATGGCCCGCGAGCAGGCGATGATCGAGCCCTTCCAGGACGCGCAGGTCCGCGCGGTGGACGCCCAGGGCCGGAAGGTGATCTCCTACGGCGTCTCCTCCTACGGCTACGACATGCGGGTGGCGCCGGAGTTCAAGATCTTCACCAACGTGCTCTCGGCGGTGGTGGACCCGAAGGCGTTCGACGCCCGGAGCCTGGTCGAGTTCGAGGGCGAGGTCTGCATCGTCCCCCCCAACTCCTTCGCGCTGGCCCGGTCGGTGGAGTACTTCCGGATTCCGCGGAACGTGCTGACGATCTGCGTGGGGAAGAGCACCTACGCCCGCTGCGGCATCATCACCAACGTGACGCCGTTCGAGCCGGAGTGGGAAGGGCACGTGACGCTGGAGATCAGCAACACCACCCCGCTCCCGGCGAAGATCTACGCGAACGAGGGCATCTGCCAGGTGCTGTTCTTCGAGGCGGACGACGACGACGTCTGCGAGACGAGCTACCGGGACAAGGCCGGCAAGTACCAGGGCCAGGTCGGCGTGACCCTGCCGCGGCTCTAGTCGCGGAGCGCCGCCGCCGCCGCGTCCACGAGCCGGGCCGCGCGCACCGCCCGCGCCGCCAGGTCGGCCGCCTCCGCTTCGGCGCGGGCCCCGTCACCCTCCTCGAGCGCCTCGGCGACGCCCGGGAGCAGGACATCGGCGTAGCCCCGGTCGCGATCCGACGTCACCAGCAGCTGCCGGACCCACGGTCGCCCCGGCAGTCCCTCCCCCCGCACGAACTCCCGTTCCGCTGCCCGCAGGAGCCGGTTCACCTGCCCCGCCCGCTCGTCGGCGAGAGGCGGCCCGGCGGCCACCAGCGAGTCGCGCCGCGCCGTGAACCGCCCCCCCGCGGTGGCCAGGGTCTCGAAGCCCGCGACGAGCCCCTCCCCGCCGGCCAGCGCCGCCCCCCGCTCGCCCGCCCGTTTCGTGAGCGCCCGCGCCGCGTCCGCGTACCGCGCGCCGAACGCGCCGGGGTCGAAGGGGAGCAGCGCCGCGTCGCCCAGCCGGGCGAGCACGAGAGCCGCGAGCCGGGCCGCCGCCCGGTGCGCCAGGAAACCGGGATCCCCGAAACGGCTCATCCAGCCGAAGGTGTCATAGGCGGAGTGGTAGACGCCCACCGGACCGCCGAAGCCGAAGCTGAGGCCCGGCACGCCCAGGTGGCTGGTGAAAGGGAGGTGATCGCTGCCCCCACCCAGATCCCCCACCGGGAGGGGCTCGGCGACCCGGCGGCTCGGCGGCTGGGCTGCCGACCACGCCTGGTGGACGGAGACCGTGTCGCCGGGCTGCGGGACCGCGCGGGTGAGCTCGCGCAGCAGCGGCGCGAGCGAGGGCGTCGCGCCGGCCCCGAAGCGGCGGCCGAAGGCCGGCATGTCGAGGTTGAGGTAGGCCACCACGCGCGCGGCCAGCGAGTCCGCCCCCGCCTCGGCGAACTCGGTCGAGCCGATCAGCCCCCACTCCTCGGCGTCCCACGTCGCGAACACCAGCGTCCGCGCCGGGGGGTGGCCGGCGGCCGCGGCGGCGGCCCAGGCCCGGGCCGCCTCGAGGATCACGCTCACGCCGGAGACGTTGTCGGCGGCGCCGGGACCCCAGCTGTCCCGGTGCCCCCCCACGATCACCTGTTCCTCCGGCCATCGGGCGCCCCGGAGCACGCCGAAGGTGTTCGCGATGGTCTTCCACGCGCGGGGGCCCCGCTCGGGCCAGACGCCGACCCGGACCCGCACGCCGTCGGTGCCACCGACGCGGTAGCGGAACGGGAGCGCCCCCTGCCAGGCCTGGGGAACCTCGGGCCCCTCGAGGCCCTCGAGCACGCGCTGGGCGTTCCGGGCCGAAAGCGGAAGCACGGGGAGGGCGGCCAGGTTCAGCGAGTCCTCCGGCAGGCGGGCCGCCCCTTCCACCGAGCCCCACCCGGGCGTCGACGGATCCCCCTGCCCGTTGCGGACGCTCCCCCGCTCGGGGGCGTCGAGGGGCCGGGTCGGCCCGTTCGGGTAGGGCACGCCGCGGAAGAAGCCGTCCTCCCAGGGATCGGAGTAGAGCAGCAGGGCCGCCGCCCCGCGCCGCGCCGCCTCGCGCGCCTTGATGCCGCGGAAGCTCCGGCCGTAGCGCACCACGACCACGCGGTCCCGCACCCCGACGCCCAGCGAGTCGAGGACCGCGTAGTCCTCGGCCAGGCCGTAGTTCGCGAAGACGACGGAAGCGGTGACGTCCCCCGCGCCGCTGTACCCGTTCATCGCCGGCCACGGCGCGCCGTGGGTGGCGGGGTCGGTGCGAATCGGCGGCTCCTCGAGGCGGAGCCGGCCGGCGACCGGCCGCAGCAGCTCCACCACCGCCGAGTCCTGGTGCGGCAGCCACACGCGGTAGGGCACCCGCAGCGTGTCGAGGCCCCAGGCCGCCATCCGACGAAGGACGTAGTCGGCGGTCATCCGCTGGGCCGCGGTCCCCGCCACGTGCGGACGCGCGCTCAGCGCCCGGGCGTGGGCCCGGGCGCTGTCGGCATCGGGTACGGCCAGAAGTAGTGAGTCGAGGCGGGTGGCAGCGACGGACTGCCCGCGGGCCGGCGGGGCGTGGGTGGCGGCGGCGAGCGCGACGAGCGCCACCGCCCGCCAGGCGGTCCCGGCGCGCCGCCTCACGGGGGCGTGAGCTGCCAGAGTCCGGTCACCATGTCCGAAAGATAGAGGGATCCTCGGTGGGCCATGACCCCCCACACGTAGGTGCTGCTCCCGCCCGGCCTCGCCTGGCCCATGATGCGGCCGGTCAGGTTCCCGCTGAGCGTACCCGACACGTCCAGCGCCACCACCCCGCCGTTGTAGAAGGCGGCGTAGAGGATCTCGCGCGGCTCGTCCATCCAGAAGTTGTGCACGCCCGCGCCGGGGATCCGAAGCGACGCCACCTCGACCGGATTCGCGAGGTTCGAGACGTCCACCACGTGGAGGTCGCCGCTCGAGCTGCTGCCGATCGCTCCCGGCCCCTCCTGGCCCACGAAGACGTAGCGCTTCTCGCTCGTCACCGGGTTGTGGAACCACCAGGCGTTGTGGACCGCCGGCCCGCCGGGGACGCCGTTCGCGCTGGTCACGATGCGCGACACCTCGCGGGGGGAGGCCGGCGATCCCCCGGCGCGTCCGTCACCCACGTCGTAGATGATCAGGCCCGTGTTCCAGGCGCTCACGAAGGCGAGGCCGTCGCGGACGAACGTGTCGTGGATGCCATAGTCGGCCGGGATGGCCACCGAGCCGACCGGCGTGATGGGGTCGGGCGCCGCCGGATCGATGCGCCACACCATCAGCGCGGGCGAGCCGGGATTCCGGGCCGCGAACACGTACCGCGCCCCGCCGATCTCCGCAAAGGTGCCGGTATGGAGTCCGGACGCCACCGGCTCGAAGTCCACCGGCGTCGGGTCGGACGGGTCGGCCAGGGAGAACAGGTAGAGCCCGTCGGCCGACTGGCCCTCGGTCGTGGCGAGCAGCAGCGCGCCGTCGGCGCTCACCTCCACGTCGCTCACGGTGCTGATGTCGGGGATGGGCACCTCGCGCACCAGCGCCGGCGCGCCCTCGGCGCCCAGCTGCCACACCTTGAGCACGTCGCCGAAGTTGCCGTTCCGGGTGATGGCCCCCCAGGTGCCGGTGTAGGCGTAGTCGCCGTGGAGCCAGAGGTCGGAGGTGAAGCGATCGGGGACGTTGTCCCCCCCTCCCGCCAGCGGCAGCGGGTGGTACGCGCGAGCGTCGAAGAGGATCGGGGTGCCGTCGGGGACCAGCCGCGCCTGGACCTGGCGCAGCCCGTAGTCGGGGCCGAACTGCAGGGTGACCGAGGCGCGGCCGTCGACGTCGGTGGTCAGCGTCGTGGCACTGAGCGTCCCGCTGCCGTCGATAATCTCCCACGCCACCTCGGCGCCCTCCCTGGGCTCCCCGTCGAGGCGGGCCTCGACGACGAACGGCCCGTCGAGCGGCTCGCTCACCAGCCCGGTCTGGCCCCGGCCGGTGACGTAGACCAGGGTGGTCGTGCCCCCGGGGGGTGGAGGGGGCTCGGTGCCACCGTCGTCCCCGCCGCATCCGCCACCCACGAGCGCCATCGCCCCGAGCACTGCCCATCGACCCGTCGCCGTCATTCGTCACTCCCGAAGCCGGTGATCCATCCCGGTGCCGCCTCGCCTGTCCGGAGACGTCGGGGCCGCGTCCAGCGCCACAGACCGTGCGGCGCCCGCCTAATGGCCGGGACCGGCAAGGGTCGTGACCGCTCCGTACCGCCCCATCCGGTGGCGGGGGCCGGGCGCGGCCCAGCGCAGCCCCACCGCCACGGTCACGCTCCAGAGCCGATCGTCCCCGTACCAGTCGGCCGGCTGGAAGAGCCCGCCGCCCACGGCCTCGACACCCGACCACGCCGCCTCCACCAGCGGCTCGACGGCCAGCCCGCCCCGCCGGAACGCCGTCAGGCCGATCCCCCCGGTGACCACGGTCCAGCGCGTGATCCCGACGATGGAGTTGTCCAGGTGGGGACGGGCGGAGCGGAACGGGGGGTCGACGCGTTCCTCCTCCGGGCGCTCGGTGCGCTCGAGCCTCGCGTACGGGCGCCAGCGCCCGGCCCGCCACTCGCCCTCGAGCAGCGCCGACTCGAAGGCGAAGATCCCCTCCACCTCGTCGGTGTGCGCCCATTCCGCGAGCGCGTAGCCCTCCCCGCCGCCGAGCCTGCCGGCCCAGCGGAGCGAGGCGCTCCACTTCTCCTGCGTGGGACCCGCGCCGCCGCGGTGCTCGGGCGACGCCACGTCGGCGTGGGACACCTGCCCCTCGAGCCCGGCTCCCGGCGCCACGGTCAGCCGGGCGGCCCACGAATCCCCGAAGCGATCCCAGTTGGGCCAGGAGGAGGGCTGCTCGGGCTCATCCCCGTTGAAGAGCGACAGCTCCAGCGCCGCGGGGCCGTACCGCACCCCCGCCGCGGCCACCGCCCGCTCGAGGATCTGGGCGAGGTGATGGTTGACCGGGTAACGGAGCACCGGCCGGTTCATCGGGTCGTCGGTGCCGAAGGGGACGAACCCCTTCCCCGCCGCCAGGGACAGCGCCCACGGGCGGGGCGCACCCCGGTCACCGGTCGCCACCACGGCGAGCAGCTCGTGGACCCAGGTGTGGGGATGCCGCCGATCCACGAAGCCCTCCCCCCAGTTGCCCGGCGCGAGCTCCCCCTCCTCGAGGGTGGCGCCCTCGAGGTTCACCGTCGCGACGAGCGCCAGGCGGCCGTCGGCGGTGGCGGCGGTGGCGGCGAGGACCGGCTGGAGGAGACGGAGCTCGGAGTAGGCCTGGTCCAGGGGCAGCGGCTCGGCCCGGACCCAGGCCGGCACCACCTGGGCGAGGCCGGCCAGGTGTTGCGCCGCAGCGGTCGAAGGCAGGACGACCAGGAGCAGCCCGAGGGCCGCGGCGGCGCGGATCAGAGGGCGCCCGCGGCGGCCTCCGCCTGCGCCGGCCGGGCGGCCGCGCGGAGGTAGTCCCGGTTCATCCGGTTGATGAAATCGATGCTGATCCCCTTGGGGCAGGCCTCCTGGCACTCCCCGAACCAGGTGCACCCTCCGAACGCCTCGAGGTCCATCCGCTCGACCATCGCCAGCGCGCGGCGGTCCCGCTCGGGCTGCCCCTGGGGCAGGAGGCCGAGGTGCCCGATCTTGGCCGCGGTGAAGAGCGAGGCCGAGGCGTTGGGGCAGGCCGCCACGCAGGCGCCACACCCGATGCACGCCGCCGCGTCCATCGCGAGCTCGGCGTCGGGCTTCGGCACCAGGATCGAGTTCGCCTCGGGGGCGCTCCCGGTGCGCGCCGAGATGAAGCCGCCCGCCTGGACGATCCGGTCGAGGGCGCCGCGGTCCACCACGAGGTCGCGCACCACGGGGAACGCCCGCGCCCGCCACGGCTCGACCGTGACCACGTCACCGTCCCGGAAGCTCCGCATGTGCAGCTGACAGGCGGTGGTGGCCCGATGCGGGCCGTGCGCCACGCCGTCGATCATCACGCCGCACGCGCCGCAGATCCCCTCGCGGCAATCGTGGTCGAAGGCCACCGGCTCCTCGCCGGCGCCGGTGAGGCGCTCGTTCAGCACGTCGAGCATCTCGAGGAACGAGGCGTCCGGGCTGACGTCCGGCACCTCGTAGGTCACCAGCCGCCCCGCGGCCTGCGGGCCGGCCTGGCGCCACACGCGCACGGTGATCTTCACTTGTAGGACCTCGTGGCCAGGTGCACGTTCTCGAAGACGAGGGGCTCCCGGTGCATCCGCGGCTCGGCCCCCGCGCCGGTCCATTCCCACGCCGCGACGTAGCAGAAGCGCTCGTCGTCGCGCCGCGCCTCGCCGTCCTCGGTCTGGTGGTCGACGCGGAAGTGCCCACCGCACGATTCCTCGCGGTGGAGGGCATCGCGGCACATGAGCTCGCCCAGCTCGAGGAAATCCGCCACCCGCCCGGCCCGCTCGAGCGACTGGTTCAGGCCCTCGCCGGTGCCGGGCACGCGCACCTCGGCCCAGAACCGCTCGCGGAGCCGCGGAAGCTCCGCCAGCGCCTCCCGGAGTCCCGCGGGGGAGCGGGCCATCCCGCACTTCTCCCACATGAGGTGGCCCAGCTCCTTGTGGAAGCTGTCCACCGACCGGGTGCCGCGGTTCCCGAGCAGCCGGGCGGAGCGGTCGCGCACGTCCGCTTCGACCCGCTTGAACTCGGCGTGGTCGGGGCCGACCGCCGCCAGCCGGGTCGAGGCCAGGTAGTCGCCGATCGTGATCGGGATGACGAAGTATCCGTCGGCGAGCCCCTGCATCAGCGCGCTGGCGCCGAGGCGGTTCGCGCCGTGGTCGGAGAAGTTGGCCTCGCCCAGGACGTGCAGCCCCGGGATCGTGCTCATCAGGTTGTAGTCCACCCACAGCCCGCCCATCGTGTAGTGGGGGGCGGGGTAGATGCGCATCGGCACCCGGTACGGGTTCTCGTCGGTGATGCGCTGGTACATCTCGAAGAGGTTGCCGTACCGCTCCGCGATGGCGGCCTCGCCCAGCCGCTGGATGGCGTCGCGGAAGTCGAGGTAGACGCCCCGCCCGCCCGGCCCCACGCCCCGGCCCTCGTCGCAGACCTCCTTGGCGGCACGGCTCGCAATGTCGCGGGGGGAGAGGTTGCCGAAGCTCGGGTACTTCCGCTCCAGGTAGTAGTCCCGTTCCCCTTCCGGGATCTCGCCCGGGGCGCGTGTGTCCCCCGCGCGCGCCGGCACCCACACCCGGCCGTCGTTGCGCAGCGACTCCGACATCAGCGTGAGCTTCGACTGGTGGTCGCCGCTCACCGGGATGCAGGTCGGGTGGATCTGGGTGTAGCAGGGGTTGCCGAAGAGCGCCCCCCGGCGGTGGGCGCGCCAGCTGGCGGTGACGTTGGAGCCCTTCGCGTTGGTCGAGAGGTAGAAGACATTGCCGTAGCCGCCGGTGGCGAGGATGACGGCGTCGCCGGCGTGGGAGGTGACGGCCCCGGTGACCAGATCGCGCACGACGATCCCGCGGGCGCGCCCGTCCACCACCACGAGATCCAGCATCTCGGTCCGGGGGAACATCGCCACCCCGCCCCGGGCCACCTCCTTCTCCAGCGCCTGGTACGCCCCGAGCAGGAGCTGCTGGCCGGTCTGGCCCCGGGCGTAGAAGGTGCGGGAGACCTGCGCGCCACCGAAGGAGCGGTTGGCCAGCAGGCCGCCGTACTCCCGGGCGAACGGGACACCCTGCGCCACGCACTGATCGATGATCTCGACCGAGATCTGGGCCAGGCGGTAGACGTTGGCCTCGCGGGCGCGGAAGTCGCCGCCCTTGATCGTGTCGTGGAAGAGCCGCCAGATCGAGTCGCCGTCGCCCTGGTAGTTCTTCGCGGCGTTGATGCCGCCCTGCGCCGCGATCGAGTGCGCGCGCCGCGGCGAGTCCTGGAAGCAGAAGCACTTCACCCGGTAGCCGAGCTCCGAGAGGCTGGCGGCGGCCGAGGCCCCGGCCAGGCCGGACCCGACCACCAGGAGGGTGTGCTTCCGCTTGTTGGCGGGGTTGACCAGCTTGAGCGCCCCGCGATGCCGGTCCCACTTCTCCGCGAGCGGCCCCGCCGGGACCTTCGCGTCCAGTTCGATGGTCACGCCCGCCCCCTCACTTCACGAGCCCGAAGTAGACGCCCAGCGGCACCGCGGCGAAGCCGAGCGCCACCGCCAGCGCGACGACCAGCGCCACGCGGCGCCGGCGCGGCTCGGGCGAGGGCCGCGCCGCGCCCATCGACCGGAGGCTGCTCCAGACGCCGTGGTACAGGTGGAGCCCGAGGGCCGCCATCGCCAGCAGGTAGAAGGCGGTCTTGAACGGGCTCCGGAAGACGACCAGCACGTTGTGGTAGACGTCCTCCCGGATGAAGTCCGGGTGGAGGTTGCCCACCGTGAAGGTCATCAGGTGGACGACGATGTAGACGAGGAGGAGCACCCCGCCCACCCGGAGCGTCCGGGCGGCGAGGGTGCTCACCTGCGGGACACGCTCGGCATAGGCCACCGGGCGGGCGGCCCGGTTCCGCAGGGTGAGCTGGGTGGCGGCCACGACGTGCAACGCCACCGCGGCGAGCAGCAGGAGCCGCATCCCCCAGAGCGGCCCCTTCATCCCCTGGAGCAGGGCCGCGTACTTGTTGATGGCGTCGGGGCCCTGGAACACCTGCAGGTTGCCGATCATGTGCAGCGCGACCCAGGCCGCCAGGAGCACGCCGGTCACGGCCATCACCTGCTTCTTGCCGACACTCGACTGCCAGTAGGCGCGGAGCCCGTTCATCGCGTATCCCCGGGGGTCAAGGCCCGGCCCCGGTTCAGAGGCCGATGACCTGCATCGTGCTGCGGACGGCCTCGGCCGACTTGTGCAGGTCGGCGCGCTCCTCGGCGCTGAGTTCCACCTCCAGGATCCGCTCGAGGCCGCCGCGGCCCAGGACGCAGGGCACCCCGCAGAAGACGTCCCGGAGCCCGTACTCGCCCTGGAGCCACGCCGCGCAGGGGAGCACCCGCTTGCGGTCGAGGACGATCGCCTCCGCCATCTCCACCGCCGCCGCGCTCGGGGCGTAGAACGCGGAGCCGGTCTTGAGGTGGGCGACGATCTCGGCCCCGCCGTTCCGGGTCCGCTCCACGATCCCGTCGAGGGTGGGCTGGTCGAGCAGCTGGCGCACCGGGATCCCGCTCACGGTGGTGTAGCTCACCAGCGGGACCATCGTGTCCCCGTGCCCGCCGAGCACCATGGCCTGGATGTCGAGCATCGACATGCCGAGGGCCTCGGACAGGAAGGTCCGGTACCGCGCGGTATCGAGCACGCCGGCCATCCCCATCACCCGCTCGCGCGGGAAGCCGGTCTCGCGGAGCATCACCCCGCACATCACGTCGAGCGGGTTGGAGACGACGATGACGAAGCTCGCGGGCGCGACCCGCCGGATCTCGCGCGCCACCGACTGGACGATGCCGGCGTTGGTCTTCACCAGGTCGTCGCGGCTCATCCCCGGCTTCCGCGGGATCCCGGCGGTGACGATGAAGAGCTCCGCTCCCGTGGCCTCGTCGTAGGCGTTGGTGCCGACCACCCGGGCGTCGAACCCCTCCACGGGTCCCGACTGCCACTGGTCGAGCCCCTTGCCCTGCGGCACCCCCTCGACGATGTCGATCAGGACGACGGTCCGGGCCAGGTGCTTCTCGGCCACGCGCTGCGCCGCCGTGGCCCCGACGTTGCCCGCCCCGACGACGGCGATCTTCTGGAACATGGTCTCGTGGACCCGGTGATGGGCGTGGAAGCGGCCGGCGTGGCGCCGGCGGCGGGCCTGGAGGGCCCGAGCCGCCGAAAACTAGAGGGGCCCCGGGCCGCGAAGCAATCCGCGGACCCGCGCGCGGCGCGTCAGCGGCGCCGGCGACGCGCCGCCTTCGGCGCCGCGCCCGCGGCGCCCCCGCCGCGTCCCGCCTCGAGCACGGCACGCACCCCGCTCACCCACCCGTCCCGTCCGCGCCCCACCGGCATGCGAAAACACCAGCGGGCGTGCTTCTCGAGGATCCGTGGCGGCAAGCCGGCTTCCTCGTCGCCGAAGATCAGCACGCTGTTCGGCGCGAACGGCGCGTCGGCGAGGTCGCGCTCGGCCTCGGGCGTGAAGTAGAGCGACCGGGGCCGGCTGATCGCGTCGCGGAATGCGAACCAGTCCGGGTGGTGCCACAGGTCGACGTCCGGCGCGCGGAGCGCCTCGCCGGCGCCACCCTCCGGCAGGTCGCCGATCACGTGCAGGGGCGTGTCCGTCTCGGCGCAGAGGCGGGCCACGGCGGCCAGGCCGTGCGGGGTGCGGGGCTCGATCAGGGCGATGTGCAGCGTCATCCGGGCTCAGCCTCCACGGGTGTGCATTTCCTTGTGGGGATCCCGCCGGAGCGCCTCCAGCGGAAAGAGCGGGGCCCGGTGCCGCTCGGCGAGCCGGGCCTCGGCGCCGCGATCGGTCCGGGCTCCCCAGCGCGTCGCCACGAGGGCGCGAAGCTCCGCGTCATCCGCCCCCGCGCGCAGCGGACCGCGCAGGTCCTCCCCCTCCGCCGCGTAGAGACAGGTGAACCAGGTGCCGTCGGCCGTGAGGCGGCTCCGGTCGCACGAGCCGCAGAACGGCGCGCTCACCGAGGCGATCACGCCGAAGGTGGTGCCGTCCGGCAGCACGAAGCGCTCCGCCGGTGCGCTGGGGTCCGCGGGGTCCGGCCGCGGCGCCACCCCGCCGAACGCCGCGCCCAGCGCCCCGAGGATCTCGTCGCGCGGCACCACCGCCTCCGCCGACCATCCCGTGGCGCCGCCGACATCCATGTACTCGATGAAGCGGACTTCGGCGCCGACATCCCGGCCGAAGCGGATGAGGTCCGCGAGCTCGTCGTCATTGAAGCCGCGCACCACCACCGCGTTGAGCTTGAGCGGCCGCAGGCCGGCAGCCGCCGCCGCCCGGATCCCCTCGAGCACCTGCGCGTGGAGCCGGGTCCGGGCGAATGCCTCCGCCCGGTCGGCGCGGAGCGTGTCGAGACTCACCGTGACGCGATGGAGGCCCGCCTCCGCCAGCGCGCGGGCGGCGCCGGCCAGGAGCGTGCCGTTGGTGGTGAGCGCCAGGTCGGCCAGGCCCGGGATCGGAGCGAGCCGCCGCACCAGCTCGGGCAGGTTCCGCCGAAGCAGTGGCTCGCCCCCGGTCAGGCGGATCCCCGTGACGCCCTCGGCGACGAAGATCCGCGCCAGCCGCTCGAGCTCCTCGAAGGTCAGGAGCGAGGAACGGGGGAGCCAGACGTACTCCTCCTCCGGCATGCAGTAGCGGCAGCGGAAGTTGCAGCGGTCGGTGACCGAGAGCCGGAGCGAACGGAGCGGACGGCCGTGACGATCGAGGGTCATCGCGCCGCCCCCGCCGCCGTCGGGTCCACCCACGCCTCGGTCCCGTCGGCATACCGTTCCCGCTTCCAGATGGGCACGCGGCGCTTGAGCTCCTCGATGACGTGACGGCAGGCGGCAAAGGCCTCGTCGCGATGCGCCCCTGCCGCGGCCACCGCCACCGCAGCGTCGCCCACCGCGAGCCGGCCGAGCCGGTGCGCCACGGCCACCCGGACGGGCCAGCGCCGCTCGGTCTCGGCGACGATGTCCGCCATGGCCGCCTCCGCCATCGGGCCATAGGCACTGTACTCGAGCTCGAGAACTGCGCGATCGGCGTGGTGGTCCCGGACCGCGCCGAGGAATGCACAGGTGCCACCCCGCTCCGGACTGGCCACGTCGGCGATGAGGGCGGCGAGGTCGAGCGGATCCTGCGTCAGGAGACGCACGTCACCCTCCCGCCAGTGGGGGGAGGAACGCCACGACATCCCCGGGCCGGACGGCATCGTCCAGCCGGGCCTGCCGGTGGTTGACGGCGCAGAGCGGGGCGTCGGGAAGCTCCGCCGCGCCCGGATGGCCGGCGCGGAGGCCCTGGAGGACATCCCGGACATCCGATCCCGGGGCCACCCGCACCTGCACCTGCTCCGCGCCGACCAGCTCGGCGTAGCGGGCGAAGAGGAGGACGGTGGCTGAGGAACGGGAGTCCATGCTGAAGGAGATTCTCCGCGAGG
>DATIBS010000161.1:0-3341 GCA_035457305.1 Gemmatimonadales bacterium | reverse complement strand
GACCAGGTCGAGCCCCCGTTCCTGCGCGGCGGCGAGCGCCTCCTCGATGGGCAGCACGCCCAACTGCTCGCCTTCCGCCGTCACCACGCGCACCGGGCTGATCCGGATCTGGCGGTTGACGCGGGTCCTCTTCTCCCGATCTGTGCTCAGGCGTCACTCTCCTGCTGAAGGGCCAAACGAAAACGGACACCCGCTCGCGCCGATGTCCGTGGGCCGGCCCGCGGCAGCGCCGCTGGGCCGGAATCGGGACCCGGTCGCGCCGGCCGGAGCCGGGCTGGGGGTGGGGGGCTGTCTCGCCCCCGCTTGAAGTGGGGGGAACCTAACCGGCGGCGGGGGCGGGGGTCAAGCGCCGGCCGGAGCCGGGACCGGTGCGGCCACCACCTTGCCGCCTTCCATCCCGGCCCGGGCGAGCCCGGTCACCGGGTCGTGCTCGAAGGCCAGGAGCCACCCCTCGCGCCCCGCCTCGGCGAGGAGCGCCCGCTTGCTCTCGAGGGTCCGGAGCGGCTCGACGTCGTATCCCATGATCCAGGGAAGCGGGAGGTGCTGGCTGGTGGGGATGAGATCCCCCAGGAAGCAGAGGGTCTCGCCCCCGTCCCGGATCAGGACGGACTGGTGCCATGGCACATGACCGGGGGTGAGCCGCACCGCGATCCCGGGGAGGACCTCCCCGTCGCCGTCGAGCAGGCGCCAGCGCCCGGCGGCATCCACCGGCTCGAAGTTGTGGGGGAGGTAGCTCGCCCGGGTCCGCTCGTTGGTGTGCCGGGCGTACTCCAGCTCGTTCCGCTGGACCAGGTAGGTGGCGTTCGGGAACCCGAGCCGGACGCCGGTCGGCCCGTCCCGCAGGGTGTTCCCCCCCGCGTGATCGAAGTGCAGGTGGGTGTTGATCACCTGGCGCACGTCGCCGGGGGCGTGCCCCAGCGACCGGAGCGCATCCTCGAGCCGGGTGGGGCCGGGATCGCCGGCGTTCTCGATGCCGTAGATCTCGTGGAACTTCGCGTCCTCCTTGTCGCCGAGGCCGGAGTCCACCAGCACCAGGCCGTCCGGGTGCTCCACCAGGAGCGGCCGCATGGCGAGCGGGATCCGGTTCCGCGCGTCGGGGGCGATGCGCTTCTCCCAGAGCGGCTTCGGCACCACGCCGAACATCGCCCCGCCGTCGAGGCGCTGGAGGCCGGCGTGGAGCAGGTGGCACTGCAGGCCACCGACGCGGAAGGACTGGGTCAGGGGCACCCGGCGCTCCCTCAGGCCACCCTGCGCGGCCGGATCATCCCCTCCACGTCCGCCAGGGTCCGCGCCCCCCTCTCGCGGGCGAGCCCGAGCAGGCGCTGGAGCAGGTCGGCGGTGGCGAGGGCGTCGCCGGCGGCGCGGTGGCGCGCGGGCATCTCGAGCTGGAACCGCTCGATGAGCGCGTCGAGCCCGGCGGAGGGAAGTCCGGGGACCAGCCGCCGCGCGAGGCGCACGGTGCAGAGCCGGGTGCCGGCCAGCACCACGCCCCGCGCCCGCCGGAGGCCGTGGTCCACGAAGCCCCAGTCGAAGCGCGCGTTGTGCGCCACGAACACCCGGCCCGCGAGCGCGGCGGTGACCCGGTCGGCCACCTCCGCGAACGGCGGGGCCGCGGCCACCATCGTCTCGGTGATCCCGGTGAGCGAGGTGATCATCGCCGGGATCGGCCGACCGGGGTTCACCAGCGTGTCCACCACCACCTCGCGCCGGCTTCCCTGCACCACGACGACGGCGATCTCGGTGATCCGGTCGTCCTCCGCCGCGCGCATCCCGGTGGTCTCCACGTCCACCACGGCGAAGGCACACTCGTCGAGGAGGGGCGAGCCCTGCGCCTCCGCGACTGCGGCCCAGCGGCCGTCGGGGAGCTGGCGCACCCGCGGGTCGGCCCCGAGGAGGGCGGCCGCGAGCCGCTCGGCGATCGCGGGCGGCGCGTCGGCCAGGCCCAGGACCTGCCGGGCGAGCACCGGGGCGGACCGGGGGCCCTCGCGGAGCAGCGCGAGGGCCCGGTCCGCGAGCGTCGAGGCGGGCGGGAAGCCGACGCCGGTCACGTTTCCGCGCGGCGGAGGGGCAGCGTCATGCAGCGCGGCCCGCCACCGCCCCGCACCAGCTCGCCGCCCTCGATGGTGATCACGGTGCGCTCCCCCTCCCGCGGCCGCGCGTCCCCCTCGAGCAGCTCGTACCCCGGGACCACACGGAAGCCGGCCCGGGAGAGCTCGGCCAGGGTGTAGTCGTTCCGGCGATAGGCGATGACCGTGCCGGGCCGCACCGCGAGGAAGTTGCAGGCGCTCGACCACTGCTCCCGGTCCTGGCTCGACCGCTCGGCGCCCCCGATCAGTGCCGCCTCAACCGGGAAGCCCACCTCCCGGAGCGCGGCGAAGAAGTCGGACCGCTCGTGCACGGTGTCCTCGCCCCGGCGGCGGTGGAGCACGGCGAGGCGCTCGGGGCCCCGGAAGCAGGGCGGGTAGACCGCGCAGAGGTCGCGGTCGAGCATCGAGAAGACCATGTCGAGGTGGATGGCCGTCTGGGTGTCCGGCATCACCACGATCAGCACGTCGGTGGCCAGGCCGCGGGCGAACACCTCGTCGCAGAGCTGGTCGAGCGCGGCGGCGCTGGTGCGCTCGCTGAACCCCACCACGAGGAGGTCCTCCCGCAGGCGGTGCACGTCCCCCCCCTCGACGGTGAACCCGGCGCGCCGCTCCTCGGAGCCGTCGTAGAGGATGCCGGCGTTCGCCAGCTTCGGGTGGAAGCGGAACAGCGCCTTCACCAGCAGCTCCTCCGTCCAGCGCACGCCGTAGCGCATCGAGCCCACCACCGCATGTTCCCCGATCACCATGCCGATGTCGCGCGGGAAGAAGAGGTTCGGGAGCGGGGGCAGGCTGTAGACCGGCTCGTTCACCGAGCGGGCGATGGCCCCGACCTTCTCCACCGTCCCCTCGACAATCATGGTCACCAGTTCCTCCGGCGGGAGCGCCTGCAGCCGCTGCGCGAGCGGCTCCGAGGCCACCACGTCCATCGTCTTGGTGATGACGAACGAGCGGGCCTCGTCGTTGGCGAGGACCTCGCCGAGCAGGTCGCGCACCTGGAGCACCTCGCAGAAGCGCTCCAGCACCGCGACGAAGCGCCGGTGCTCCCGCTGCGCGATCTCGAGGTCCACGATGTCGTCGTAGAGGAAGTCCTCGCGATTGCGCGGCGTGACGGCCTCGAGCTCCGCCCCCGGGGTGTGCACCAGGACGCTCTCGAGCCGACCGACTTCCGAATTGACGAGGAGGCGGGACATGGGGAGGGAATCTAAACCGGCGGGAACAGGGAACGGGGAGCGGGGAGCGGGGAGCGGGACCTGC
>DATIBS010000160.1:0-23680 GCA_035457305.1 Gemmatimonadales bacterium | reverse complement strand
GGCGTCGCGGTTCGAATCCGCGCCAGGGCATCGGGGGCACCGGATCGGGGCCCCCGACGTGTTTCCGCCACAGTAGCTCAGAGGTAGAGCTCTCGATTCGTAATCGAGCGGTCGTGGGTTCGATTCCCACCTGTGGCTCTCGAGGTCGAAGGTCGCCGGTCGAACGCCCCCCCACCCTTGCCCCGCCGTCTCCCGGCCCGCATCATCGGGCCGATGCGCTCCATTCCCAGTGTCCTCGCGGTGGCCGCGATCGCCTGCGGCGCCGACACGCCGCGGCCGTCGCCGGAGTTCCGGGTCGCCGCGATGAACGCGGAGGCGCCCCGGCGCTCGCGCCTGGCCGCCTGTGCGCCCGAGCCGGATGGCCGCTGGGCACTCCCCGACGCCCTCGCCGAAGCCTCCGGCCTGGCCTGGGAAACCGACGCGGTGCTCTCCCACGGCGACGAGCGCGGCATCGTCTACCGCGTGACCCCGGCCGGCGGAGCCGTCGTCGCCGCCACGCTCGCCGGCGAACCGCGGGATGACTTCGAGGGAATCGCCCTCGCCGGCGGCCGCCTCGTGCTCTCCACCAGCGCCGGCCGGCTCTACCTGGCCGACTGGCCCGCCGCCGGCCCGGTCGCCGCGCATCGCGTGGTGGAGACCGAGCTCGGCCGGGACTGCGAGCTCGAAGGCCTGGCGTGGGACGCGGCCGCTGGCGCCCTCCTCCTCCCCTGCAAGCAATCGAAGGGCAGGAGCCGGCGGGAAGGTGTGGCGGTGCGGCGCTGGCACCTCGACCGTGGTGCGCCCCTTCCCGATATCGCCATCTCCGCGGGCGCCCTCGAGGAGGCCGGACTGCGCTCGTTCCGTCCCTCGGCCATCGAGGTGGACTCGGTCACGGGCAATTGGCTGCTGCTTTCGGCCAACCCACCGGCGCTGCTCGAGGTGAGTCCCGCCGGAGCCGTGGTCCGCGCGGCGGCGCTCGACTCCCGGCACCGGCAACCCGAGGGGCTCGCGCTCACGCCTGCAGGCCACCTCCTCATCGCGGATGAGGCGGCGGGCGGGACGGCCCAGCTCTCGCGCTACCGCTGCCCGCTGCAGTGAGCCGCCGCCTCGCCGCCGGCCTGCTGGCGCTCGGTGCCTGCGCCGCCGGCCACCCCGCGCCCAGCCTGGTGCCCGAGCCGGTACCGGGCGAAATCGAGTGGACGGTGCTCCTCATGGGGGATGGCGGCAGCCCGGACGAGCGCGACGACCCGACCTTCGGCGCGCTGGCGGCGGCGGCGCGGCAGGCGCCCGACCGAACCACCGTCGTCTTCCTCGGCGACAACGTCTATCCCGATGGCCTGCCGCCGGATGGGACCCCGGAGCGGGCCGCGGCCGAGCGGGTGCTCGAGATCCACCTCGCCGCGCTCCAGCGGAGCGGCACGCGCGGGTACTTCCTCCTCGGCAACCACGACTGGCGGACCCACGAGGGCGACCCGGACGGTCGTGCCACGGCACGCCGGCAGGAGGCCTGGCTCGAAACGCGAGCCGACGGGCGTGCCCGCGTGATGCCGGCCGGTGCCTGCCCCGGGCCAGTGGTGGAGGACGTCGGTGGACTGCGGTTGGTCTTCCTCGACACCGAATGGTGGCTCCAGGACCGGGCGAAGTGGGCCCCCGCCGCGCCGTGCGAACCGGGGGACAGCGCCGGCGTGGTCCGCGCGCTGGAATCCGCGATCGCCGGCGCGGGGGACCGACCGGTCCTGGCCCTGGGCCACCATCCGCTCGCGTCCGGCGGGCGACACGGCGGGCACTTCAACTGGCGGCACCACCTGTTCCCGCTCACCGACCTGGAGCCCTGGGCCTGGGTTCCGCTTCCGATCGTCGGGTCGATCTACCCGGTGCTCCGGATGAACGGCATCAGCGACCAGGACTTCTCCGGCGCGCGGAACCGCGCGTTGCGGGGGGCGTTCACCGAGGCCTTCGCACGGCATCCGCCGGCGCTCTACGCCTCGGGGCATGAGCATACGCTCCAGGTCATCGGCGGTGCCCATCCTCCCCTGCTGCTGGTGAGCGGCACCGGCTCGACCGACCACGGGAGTTACGTCGGATGGACCGACTCGACGCGCTACGCCAGCGTGGCGAGCGGCTGGATCCGGGTGGACCTCCTTGCGGGGGGGCGGCTCCGGGTCGGCGTGATCGAGGTCGATCGCGCCGGCCGGCCGCGGGAAACCTGGTCGGACCTGGTGAGGTGACCGTGCGCACGCCCGCCCTGACACTGCTGATCGCGATCCTCGCCGCGGCACCGGCTGCCCACGCGCAGGACGACGGGTTCACCCGCGTGCCCGGCGCCCGGGCCGGCGACACCGTGACGGTGGCCGCGGGTCGGTATGGCGCCGGGTGGCTGCACCGTGCGTTCTTCGGCACCCGGTATCGGGATCTCTGGACCACGCCGATCCGCGTCCCCGTCCTGGACCTCGACCGCGAGGCCGGCGGACTGAAGCCGGAAGCCCTCGGCGGCGGTCGCCAGACGCGCTCGCTCCGGCTGCGGGCGGCCGACGGCCGCGAGTTCGCCTTCCGGTCGGTGGACAAGGATCCCGCGGCGGCGCTGCCGGAGGTCCTCCGCGGCACCGCCGCGGAGGATATCGCGCGCGACCAGACCAGCGCCGGTCACCCGCTCGCCGGGATCATCGCCACGCCGATCGTCGAGGCCGTCGGCGTGGCGCATGCTCCCCCGCGCCTCTTCGTGATGCCCGACGATCCCCGGCTGGGCGAATTCCGGGATGGTTTCGCGGGCCTCCTCGGCACCCTGGAGGAGCGCCCCGGGGAGGGAGCCGACGGGGAGCCCGGATTCGCCGGCGCCCTCGACGTGAAGAGTACGGAGAAGATGCTCGAGGCCCTCGCGGCGAATCCGCAGGTGCCGGTGGACGCCGAGGCCTTCCTCTCGGCCCGCCTGCTGGACCTCTACCTCGGCGACTGGGACCGTCACGCCGACCAGTGGCGTTGGGCCCTGGTGCCGGGGAGTCAGGGCCGGCGCTGGATGCCGATCCCGCGGGACCGGGACCAGGCCTTCAGCCGGTACGACGGGCTCGTGCTCGTCCTTGCGCGCCGCTTCCGCCCCGAGCTCCTCGATTACGGGCCGGAGTACGCCTCTCCCCTCGCGGCCACGTGGATCGGTCGCCACCTCGACCGCCGCCTGCTCACCAGCCTCGGCCGGGCGGTGTGGGATTCCACCGCGCGCGCGCTCCAGGTGGCGCTCAGCGACTCGGTGCTGGACGAGGCGGTCTCGCGCCAGCCTCCCGAGTACGCCGGGGAGGCGCCCCGGCTTCGCGCGGCGCTCCACGCCCGGCGGGACGCCCTGCCCGAGTACGCCGGCAGCGTATACGCGCTCCTGGCGAGGACCGTGGACCTCCACGCCAGCGATGCGCCCGACGAGGCCAGCGTCACCCGATCGGGCGACAGCACCGAGGTGGTGATCCGGTCGGCGGGCGTGACGCGGCCCATCTTCGCCCGCAGCTTCCTCAGCGGCGAGACCGATGAGGTCCGCATCCACCTCGGCGACGGAGGCGACCTCGCACGGGTGGAGGGCAGTGGCGGGCCGCGCATCCGCGTGATCGGTGAGGATGGTCCGGATCGGATGATCGCCGCCCCGGGGACCGACCGGGTGAAGTTCTACGACCGCGGGGACCGGACCGAGGCCGAGGGGGCCCCGTTGTCCCGTCGCCGCGCGCCCGAGCCCCCGCCGGCCCGCGATTGGGGCTCGCGCGTGCTGGTGGATGCGCTGGTCACCGGCTCGACCGATCTCGGGCTCGTCGTGACCCCGCGCGTCACCTGGGAGCGCTACGGTTTCCGCCAGTCGCCCTACGCGCGCCGCGTCCACCTCGCCGTGGGCTATTCCACCGGGCAGCAGGCTGCGCGCGCGCTGCTCGAGGTGGAGGATCCCCTCGAGTCGAGCACCACCGCCCTCACCCTGCGAGCGCTCGCCTCGGGACTCGAGACCATCCGCTTCTACGGCGTCGGCAACGGAACCACCGACGACCAGCCGCAGGAGTTCTATCGGGTGGACCAGGAGGTCTTCGAGCTCCGGCCCGGCGTCCGCTTTGGCGCCCGGGGCCACTGGCGCCTCGACATCGGGGCCGCGGGTCGCATCGTGCAGACCGAGCCGGGCGGCGAGAACGCCGACCGGATCATCGGCCTGCTCGAACCCTTCGGAACCGGCACCGTCGGGAGGGTGGGGCTGGTGGCAAGGCTGGAGCGGGACACGCGGGACAAGCCGCTCGGCGCCAGGCAGGGGGTCCTCGTCCGGGCCGACGCGGCCGAGTGGCCGGCCACATGGGGAGACGCCGAAGGCGCCTTCGGCACCGCCCACCTCGAGCTGCACGGGCACCACTCCCCGGGCGACGGGCCGGTCACGGTCGCGGCGCGGGTGGGGGGTGGGGCGGCCTGGGGGGATGCGCCGTTCGACGAGCTCGCCTATCTCGGCGGACGGGGCACGCTCCGAGGCTATCGGCAGAACCGCTTCGCGGGCGACCAGTCGGCCTTCGCGGCCGGCGAGCTCCGACTGCGCGTGGCCCGTTTCCGGACGCTGGTCCCGGGCGAGGTGGGAGTGTTCGGCGCCGGCGACCTCGGCCGCGTCTTCACCGCCGGCGGCACCAGCGAGACGTGGCACCGGTCCGCCGGCGGCGGCGCCTACTTCGCCTTCATCGACCGCGCGCTGGTCCTGGTCGGCGGCGCGGCGAAGAGCGTCGAGGGGACGCTGGTGTACTTCGGCGTGGGGTTCCCGGACTGATCGGGGCGAGGGGAGGGGGGAGAGGAGAGCGGTCCTCCGCGCGCCTCCCTGCAGCTGAAGCGGCTCCCTCCCTCGGGCCCCTTCCGGCTGTCACACGGACGATGCAATTTCGCGCGGCCCCTATGTCCGGGGGGCAGCATTCCACATCCGGAGGTGGCTCGATGGTCCGCCGTCACTTCCTCGTGACCTTGTTCGCCCTGACGGCGGTCGCTGGTTGCGGCGACAAGGTGCTCTACGTCGAGTCGAACGCCCCGTGGGCGGGGAACGTGGACGGCATCGGCGATGTAAGCGGCAGCGGCAACATGGACTTCGATGTCTCGGAGGTCAACGGGGAGGTCTGCTGGACGCTCCACAAGACGACCCTCGCCGGCACCCTGAGGGCGTATGTGCGCGATGAGGGGATGTTTGGTGCCGGCGCCGATATTGAGGGACTGGAAACCACCACGGCTCCCTACGGAGAGATCGGAGGGTGCAGCTCATGAGCGTCCGTCGTCCGATGGCCTTCGTACTTGTCGGTGCCACGTTCGTGCTGGGCTGCAAGGACGAGACGGTGGAACCCTTGGACATCAACGGCCCCCCGGAGGCAATCGTGTCGGCCGGCGGCAACGACCAGAGCGCGCCGGTCGGCAACGAGCTCGCGTTGCCCTTGTCTGTGCGGGTGACGGATGCGGACGGACGGGCAGTGCCCGCCGTGGGGATCGCGTGGGTCGCCACGGGTGGCACACTCTCGGCCACGGCCGACACGACCGACGAGAACGGCACCTCCTCGGTGCGCTGGCTCATGCCCGGCGCCCCGGCCGAGCTCACGGCCACGGCCGTGCTGCCCGGCATTGGCGAAGTCCAGTTCACCGCCACGGCGCTGCCACTCCTGGCCGACGGCGAGCTGGTGTTCCGGACGGTGGACGCCGGGGGGTTCCATGCCTGCGGGATCACCATCAGCGATGAGCGGGTGTGCTGGGGATACAACGCGGACGGCCAGCTCGGCGGCGCTGCCGGGCCCCCATCGTTCTATCCCATGCACGTCGAAGACTCGACCACCGGCGGGAACAACCGATTCCGTCTGGTGAGCAACGGCTGGTACCACGGCTGCGCGGTGGACTTCGCGCTCGAGGTCTTCTGCTGGGGGGAGAATCGGGACCTGCGGGGGCTGGACAACTTCCTCGCCAGCTTCCAGGACGTGGACGCCGGTCTCACGCATTCGTGCGGGATCACGATCGCCCGGGATGTGGCCTGCTGGGGTTACAGCCTGCAGGGTCAGGTCGGCGACGGCGCGCTGGACGAAGTTGCCGACTCGGCAGTCATCGTGGGTTCGAACTATGCCTCGGTTTCGGCGGGTGGGCAGCACACTTGCGCCATCCAGACCGATGGGGACCTCTTCTGCTGGGGGTACAACGCGGACGGCCAGGTCGGGACGGGTGGTGCCGGTGGCCAGGTGAACTTCCCCACGGCCGTGCTCACCGGCCTCGATTACCTCGCCGAGCCGGTCACGACGCCGCCGTCTCCCGACCCGGACCAGCCGCTGCCGCCCGGTCCGTATGTCAGCGCCGGGTACGCCCACTCCTGCGCCATTGCCACCAGCGGGGCGGCCTACTGCTGGGGCCTCAACGGGGGAGGGCAGCTCGGCGACGGGTCCACGACCCGGCGCACGGCGCCGGCCGCGGTGGCCGGTGGACTACTGTTCGTCCGCATTTCCGCCGGACTAGAGCACACCTGCGCGCTGACCGCCGCGGGGGAGATCTACTGCTGGGGTGACAACACCTGGGGCCAGCTCGGCGATGGTGGCACCGGCGACCAGTCGGCGCCGGTGCTGGTCCAGGCCCCCGGCGGTGCCGCCTTCGCATGGGTCAGCGCCGGAGAGAACCACTCGTGCGGCGTTACCACCGCGGGCGTCGCCTACTGTTGGGGCGACAATCATTATGGCCAGCTGGGAACCGGCACGAACGAGTCATCGAATGTGCCGGTCAAGGTGGCGCTCCAGCCGTAGGACGCCACGAGCCTTGGGATGGGGCTTGGGGAGCAAGGCAAGTCGGCCCGCTCCCCTCTCCCCCTCACCGCGCCAGCGGCGCCAGCCCCTTCTCGATCCCCTCCCGCTCCGCCTCCAGCCACCTCGGAAGCTGCAGCCTGCCGCCGAGCGCCTCCGGCGCCTCGTCGATCGCGAAGCCGGGGCCGTCGCTGGCGAGCTCGAGGATGAGCCCGTCCGGCGCCTGGAAGTAGACCGAGTGGAAGTAGCTCCGGTCCTGGATGTCGGTGGGACGGAGCCCCATGCCGCGCAGGTGATCCTGCCAGGCGCGCAGGTCGTCGTCGTCCTTCGCCCGGAAGGCGACGTGGTGGGTCTGGCCCACCCCGAGCTGTGCCCGACGGCCCATCGCCGGCCACTCGAAGAGCGTCCAGCCGCTGTGCGGGTGCACCGTGGCGCCGTCGTAGCGGGCCCAGAACCAGTGCGGCATGTCCGGCGCGTCCTGGTTGACGCTGCGCTTCACCAGCCGGAGTCCCAGGGCCTGGTGGTAGAACTCGTCCGCGCGCCGGATGTCGTCGGTCATCCCGGTGATGTGGTGCAGCCCGTCCAGCCGCATGTCCGGCGTGATCACCGGCACCGGCTCGGCGTGGGTGAGCGCGCGGATGCTCGGCTCATCCCGCCCCCCGCGCAGCTGCGCCGTCGGCGGCACGGTGTCCTTCTGTCCCAGGGCGTCCGGGGGCTCGTCGATCGCGTAGCCCGGTCCCTTCGTGGCGATTTCCACCACCTGGCCGTCCGGATCGGTGAAGTAGATGCTCCGGAAGTAGCCCCGGTCGTACGGGCCGGTCACCGGCACCCCGGCATCCTGCAGCCGCCGCTTCCACCTGAGCTGCGCCTCCGGCGTGCCGACGCCGAGCGCCAGGTGATGGATGCCACCGATCCCGTAGTGCCCGCGCGGCGCGTGGCCCCACTCGAAGAAGGTGACCAGGGTGCCCGGACGGCCGAGTTCGTCCCCGAAGTACAGGTGGTAGCTCGTCGGGTCGTCGAAGTTGACGGTCTGCTTGACCAGGCCGAGGCCCAGGAGGTCGCGCCAGAAGGCGAGAGTCCGCCGGGCGTCACTCGAGACCAGCGTGATGTGGTGGAATCCGTCGGTGATGTGGGGTGTGGTCATGCGGTCCGTCCTTCCGGCGCGGCCACGCGTGCGATCCATGCGCGGGCCGCCCCGAGTTCGTCCTGGGTGATCTGATGACCACCGGCGTGGTCCGCCGGGGTGAGGTCCGCGCCCGCAGCGGCGAGCGCGGCGCGCCCCGCCTCGGCCAGCGCATAGGGCACGTTGGTGTCGGCCCGGCCGTGTCCCCAGAACACGCGGAGCCCGCTGGCGGTTTCCGCGCGGACAGTCGGGTGGTCGGGAACGAAGCCGCTCAGGTTGAGCACGCCCGCCACGGTGCCGGGGTGCCGCAGTGCATGCCCGAGGGACATCGTGCCGCCCTGGGAGAACCCGCCCAGGACCACGGGCCCGTCGGCACCGAGCCGGGGCAGGGCGCCGAGCAGCGCGGCGAGCGCCCCCTGGCTGGCCTCGAACTGGTCAGGATCTGGCGTCGATCCCCCGAGGAAGCGGTACCACGCCCAGCCCCCGCCGTACCCCATCGGGGCCGCCTCGTAGGGGGCGCGGGGCAGCACCAGGGTTGCCTCCGGGGCCAGCAGCTGGCCCAGCGGCTGGAGGTCCATGTCGTCGCTGCCCCGGCCGTGCAACAGGACCAGGACAGGGGCACCCGGAATGCGGCGTTCGGGCGGCAGGATGCGGTGGTGGAGCATCGAAAGTCCCGAGGAATGTCGCGTGACGTCTCAGATGGTCTCAAGATTTCTCTTAGCTCTAAGATACAATCTGCGCCGACACCGTCAACCCCCGACGACAGCACGACCTGCGAGCCGGCGGGGCTACCGTCGCCCGGCGCCGGGGGCTACTATTCCCGCCCCGGAGGCCCCCCAAGGGGCCGCCGGAGCGGGATCGGGACGTAGCGCAGTCCGGTAGCGCACTGCAATGGGGTTGCAGGGGTCGCGGGTTCAAATCCCGCCGTCCCGACTGATCCGGGGCCGGTCCGAGAGGGCCGGCCTTTCATTTGGGTCGAAGGTCGAAGGTCAATGGTCGAAGGGCGAACCTCCCGCCCGGTCCCCGTACCCCGTTCCCCGTTCCCCGACTTGATCGCCCTCGCCACCTCCTCCCAGCACCCGGAACTCTCCCCCGACGATCGCCTCCTCCTCGAGGCGCTCCGGGCCGAGGGCGCCGCCGCGGAGCCGGCGGTCTGGGACGACATGGGATATCCCTGGGCCGACCGCCGCCTGGTCGTGGTCCGTTCCACCTGGGACTACGTCGGCCGGCGCGACGCGTACCTGGCGTGGGCCGAGGCGACCTCCCGCCTCGCCCCGCTGGAGAACGATCCGGCGACGCTTCGCTGGAACACCGACAAGGGGTACCTCGCCGAATTCGAGCGGCGAGGCCACGCGGTGGTGCCGTCCACGGTGCTGGAAGACGCGACGATCGCGGGACTGGAGCGGCTGCTCGCCGGCCGCGGGTGGGACGAGGCGGTGGTGAAGCCGGTCGTGGGCGCCGGCGGCCACGACACGTTTCGGGTGCGGGCCGGGCGGGTGGCGGCGGCGGGGGAGCCGCTCTCGGCCGCGCTGGCGCGCTCCCGGTTGCTGGTGCAGCCCTTCCTGCCGGTGGCGGAGGAGGGCGAGCTCTCCCTCCTCTTCTTCGACGGGGATTTCAGTCACGCGGCGCGGAAGCGGCCGGCGGCGGGGGAGTTCCGGGTGCAGGAGCAGTTCGGCGGCTCGACCGTGCCGGCCGTGGCCGCCCCCGGGGAGGTCGCACTGGGGCGGCGCATCCTCGAGGGGCTCGAGCGGATGCCGCTCTACGCGCGGCTCGACTTCCTGCGCGGCCCCGACGGGTGGCTCCTGTCCGAGATCGAGCTCACGGAGCCCTCGATGTTCCTCGCGCTGGATCCCGCCGCCCCCGCCCGCTTCGCCCGCGCGGTGCTGGCGCGGGCCTGATCAGGCTCCTGGGCCCGCCCGGACGATCGCGAGCTCCCCGGAGCGGCAGGTCGCGTCGCCCCGGGACGGCTCAGGGCCAGTCCGGGGGAAAGGAGGCGGGCACGCGCCCCGCCATCTCGACCATCACCTTCGCGGCGCCCGCGTATGGCACGAGCTCGGTGAGCCCTCCCTTGGCCAGCCGCACCTTCCCCAGCATCACTCCCATCAGCGGTCCGAGTGCGCCGGTCAGCACCTGCTTCCAGACCGACGGGGTGGCGGTGAGCACGTACCGGGCGCCGGCCTCGTCCGCCGGGGCCGCCGGGCGCGCCGCGCGGCACCTCCCTCGGTGCAGGTCGAGCCACGCGCCGGTCCGGGCGACGCCGTCGCCCTCGGCCACGAGCACCACCGCCCCCTCCCAGCCGGCGGCGGCCTGGGCATAGGCGGGTTCGGCGTTGATCGCCGCGCACCATGCGGTGCACCACTCCGGGCTGAAGACGAGCACGCGGGACTCCTCCTCGGGGGATCGGACCGACGGGGCCGAACTGTATCGCGGGCCGGTCCGCGATGCCAGCCGAGGTGACGGTGGTAGATTGGGAATCCTCCGCGTCAGCCGCGCCGCCCCGAGGTCCGGATGCCCGACTCCCCGCCCGTCGCCCCCCCGTCCCACCGCCTGCGCATCGTCTTCTGGGGTGCGGTCGTGCTGGCCGCGTTCCTCTTCTGGCGCGGCAACCGGGGCGGGGCCTCGACCGCGGAGGTGCGGGTGCCGGAGGGATTCCGGTTGTCGGTCTGGGCCGACGGCGTGGCGGACGCGCGCCAGATGGCACTCGGGGATCGCGGCACCGTCTTCGTGGGCACGCGCGAGCTCGGGCGCGTGTACGCCCTGACCGACGTCGACGGCGACGGCGTGGCCGAGCGGATGCGCACCCTCGCCCAGGGCCTCGACCGTCCCAACGGGGTGGCCTTCCGCGACGGCGCCCTGTACGTGGCGGAAGTGCGCCGCATCCTCCGCTACGACGGAATCGAGCAGCGGCTCGACGACCCGCCCGCGCCGGCGATCGTCCATGACGGGTATCCCGCCGAGGGCTCGCACGGGTGGAAGTACATCGCCTTCGGCCCGGATTCGATGCTCTACGTGCCGGTCGGCGCGCCGTGCAACATCTGCGCGCCCGACCCGCCGTTCGCCTCCATCACCCGGCTCCGGCTGGACAGCACCGGCGCGGCCGACTCCGCCGGCCCGGAGGTCTACGCCCGCGGGGTGCGGAACAGCGTCGGATTCGCCTGGCATCCCGACACCCGCGAGTTCTGGTTCACCGACAACGGGCGCGACCTGCTCGGCGACGACGCGCCGCCGGACGAGCTCAACCACGCCCCGACGCCCGGTCTGCACTTCGGCTACCCCCACTGCCACGGCCGCGCGGTGCGTGACCCGGAATTCGGGGAGGGACGGGAGTGCGCCGAGTTCACCCCGCCGGCGGTCGAGCTCGATGCACACGTCGCCGCGCTCGGCGTGCTGTTCTACACCGGGACGATGTTCCCCGAGGAGTACCGCGGCCAGCTCTTCGTGGCGGAACACGGCAGCTGGAACCGTACGATCCCGCAGGGCTACCGGCTGACGCTGGTGCGCTTCGAGGGGGGGCGGGCGGTGGGGCGGGAGGTCTTCGCCGACGGCTGGCTGCGGCGGGCCCGCGCCTGGGGGCGCCCGGTGGCCCTGCTCCAGCTGCCCGACGGGTCGGTGCTGGTCTCGGACGACCGGGCGGGGGTGGTCTACCGGCTCACCTGGGAGGGCGAGGCGAGCCGGTAGCCCGCGGCGTCAGCTCGCCTTGCGGAGCCGGATGCTGCCGTTGACGGTCGAGAGCTCGAGGTCGCGGCCGCCGCTGCCGATGGTGCCACGGACGCTCCGCGGCCCGAACCGTCCCTCGACGGTGAGCGGGAAGTCGGTCGTGATGTCGCCGTTCACCGTCTCGGCTTCCACGCGCAGGCTCGCGTTGGCCGGCAGCGTCACGTCGATGCCGCCGTTCACGGTCGAGAACTCCCACTCCCCCGACCAGTCGGCGCGGCCGAGCGCCACCTTCACGCCGCCGTTGACGGTCTGGCCCTGGGCCCGGCCCGTCGTCTCCACCTCGATCCCGCCGTTGACGGTGCTCGCCTCGACGTCGCTCCGGAGGCCGGTGGCCTCGATCGCCCCGTTCACCGTGTTGGCGTCCAGGCTGACACCCGCGGGCAGCCGCACGGTGAAGTGCACCGCGACGTCGTTGTCCTCGGTATTCATCCGGTAGTCGTCGCCGGTGCCGCAGCGGTTCCGGCCCCGCCGGTCGGGGTAGACGGCGCAGATCGTCACGCCGCCGGCGTGCTCGATGGCCTCGATCTTGACCTCGGCGGGGTCGTCGTCCCGGGCGCGCTTCACCGCGGTCACCTCGACCTCGGACCCGCCCGCCAGCGTGACGTCCACGTCACCGTTGACGCCGCGGATCTCGACGGTGCGGCCCTGCGCCAGGCGGCCGGTCCAGCGGAAGTCCTGGGCGGCGGCGGGCACCGAGGCCGCGGCGGCGAGGACGAGAACGACGGGCAGTACGCGCATTGCTGGCATCTCCTGTGGTGTCGGTCAGCGGGTGGTCCGCCCCAGGCGGATCGTCCCGTCGAAGGTCTCGAGGAAGACCTGGGCGCCGCCCTTGCCCAGGGTGAAGCTGAACTGGCGCCCGGCCTTGGCGGTGCCGGAGATGGTCACCGGCATGTCGGTCTCGAATTCGCCGCTGAAGGTGGAGACGCTCACCTCCGCGTCGGGCGTGCCGGCGAAGGTGGCGCTGACGTCGCCGTCGTGCGACACCAGCCGGTAGGTCCCGCCGCTCCGGACCGGGCCGCGGAACGCGATGTCCCCGTCGACGGTGTTGGCCTGCACGTTGGGCCCGTCGACGTCGATGAGCTCGATGGCTCCGTCCACCGCGTTCACGCTCACGGAGCCGCGCACGTCGTGCACCACGATGGCGCCGTCGACCGAGTTCGCCTGGAGGCGGCCGCGGACGCCGTTCACGGTGATGCCGCCGTCCACCGAGGAAAGCTCGACGAAGTCGGAGCCGCCGGTCACGGTGACCTCGCCCTCGATGGTCGTGGCGCGCACCGAGGCCTGGATGCCCTCGACGGTCATCGAGGTCTGGTTGCCCTGGAGCTCGACGGGAGTCGCCGCCGGCACCCAGATCGTCACGTCGCCCTCCCCGTCGCCGCTCCGCCCCGGATGGAGCTGGACCCGGATGGTGCCGCCGCTCCGGCTGACGTCGAGGCCGCCCGCCCGGACCCGGGCGCGGCCCGGGCGCTCGCGCGCGTCCTCCAGGCCCGCGGCCTGGATCCGGATCTGGTCGCGGTTCCAGGACTTGACCGTGAGGGAGCCCGAGAAGACGTGGGCCTCCAGGCGGTCGCCGCGGACCGCGGCGAAGGTCGTGTCGAACTGGGTGCCCTGGACGCCGGCGACCTGGAGGGCGGCGGCGAGGGTGAGGGCGGCGAAAGCGGGCATCACGGTCTCCTCAGGTCAGGACTGGGCGGCGACGAGTGCCGCGGCCTGCCGCAGCAGCTCGACCTTCCGCCGCATCGTCTGCTGCAGATGGGCGTTCAGGTAGGGGTTGGCCGGATCCGCGGCCAGGGCGCGGCGCGAGCGCTCGAGGGCCCGGTCGATCGTGGCGAGGCTCGCCTCGAGCACCTGCACGGTGCGGGGGTCGAGCTTGTCGCGGCCGGCGTCGAGCACCGCGCGGAGCTCGCCGACGGCGTGGTCCCAGGTCGCCTCGCCCGGCACCGACGCGGCCGGCGCCAGCACCGGCGCGGCCCCGATCACCGGGATGGTGGCGACCGGGGTCTCGCCGCCGAGCGCGCCGAGGGCGATCGCACCGCCGGCGCCGACCGCCGCGAACGCGAGTCCGGCGGCAAGGAGCTGGGGCAGGGAGAAGGCGAGGACGCGCCGCGGGGTGGTGGGGCGGTCCAGCCGCCGGGCCGCCGAGCCGCCGAGGCGCGCCCGGATTCCCGGCCACAGGTCCACCGCCGGCTCCTCGTCCTCCATCGCGCGGGCCTCGGCGAGGATCACGCGGAGCTCGCCCAGCACCTCGCGGCACTCGGGGCAGGCGAGGAGGTGCGCCTCGCAGGCGTCCCGCGCCTCGGCGGTCAGCTCCTCGTCGATGTACTCCGAGAGTCGGTCCATCCAGTGCCCGGTCATCGGTCTCCTCACCGCTCGAGCAGTCCCCGGAGCGCCATGCGCGCCCGGTGCAGTTGCGACTTCGACGTGCCGGTCGAGATGCCGAGCCGGTCGGCGATCTCCTCGTGCCGGTAGCCCTCCACGTCGTGGAGGACGAACACCTGCCGCGCCCCACCCGGGAGCCGCGCCATCGCGGCCTCGAGGTCCTGCCGGAGCCCCGCCGGGGCGTGGCGGGCGGGGGCCAGGTCCACCGCCCCCTCGTCGTCCAGCCACCGGGACCGCTCCGTGGCGCGCCGGCCGCGATGGGCCAGGATCACGTTCACCGCCAACCGATGGAGCCAGGTGCCGAACTGCGACTCGCCCCGGAATGTCCCCAGCTTGCTCCAGGCCCGGACGAAGACGTCCTGGGTGACCTCGTCGGCCTCCTCGGTCGAGCCCAGCATCCGGCGGGCGAGGCCGTGCACCCGGGGCACGTGGGCCCGGTAGAGCCGTTCGAAGGCCGTGGCATCCCCGGCCGACGCAAGGGCCACGTCGGCGGCTTCCCCCTGGGCGCGGACCGTCTCGCGCGGCGTCGTCAGTGTCGTCACTCCGGGCCCGTGGGGCTGGCGTCACCCCGTTGGACAGGTGGTTCCCGGGGAAGGTTGCAGGGCGGGGGGGAGGAAGGGGAGAGGGGAGAGGGGAGTGGGGAACAGGGAACAGGGAACGGGGAACGGGTCCGCAACCCGCCGTCCCGCCGTCCAACCATCCGTCTATCCGTCCATCCGTCTGTCCGTCTGTCCGTCTGTCCGACTGCCCGTCTCCGGGTAGCGCCGCCGCCCCCACCCCGGCCAACTTTCGGACGGGCCTGGCCGGGCCCCTCACGGAGCGAACCACGATGACGAGCACGATGGCCGCGAGCGAGATCCGCGCGCCCCGGGGCACCGCCCTCTCCTGCCGCGGGTGGCATCAGGAGGCGGCGCTCCGGATGCTGCTGAACAACCTGGACCCCGCCGTGGCCGAGCGGCCGGAGGACCTGGTCGTCTACGGCGGGTCGGGGAAGGCGGCGCGGAACTGGGAGTGCTTCCAGCGCATCGTCGAGACCCTGCGTCGGCTCGCCAACGACGAGACGCTGCTGGTCCAGAGCGGCAAGCCGGTGGGGGTGTTCCGGACCCACGAGGAAGCACCCCGCGTCCTCATCGCCAACTCCCATCTGGTGCCACGCTGGGCCACATGGGACGAGTTCCGCCGGCTCGAGGCGCTCGGGCTCACGATGTACGGGCAGATGACGGCAGGGAGCTGGATCTACATCGGCACCCAGGGGATCCTGCAGGGCACCTACGAGACCTTCGCGGAGTGCGCGCGGCGCCACTTCGGCGGCACGCTGGCCGGCCGGCTCGTGGTCACCGGCGGCCTGGGCGGGATGGGTGGCGCCCAGCCGCTCGCCGCCACCATGAACGGCGCGGCGTTCCTCGGCGTGGACGTGGACGCCAGCCGGATCGCCCGGCGGGTCGAGACCGGCTACTGCGACCGGATGGAGACCGACCTCGACCGGGCGCTCGACCTGGTCCTCGCGGCGAAGGAGAAGGGCGAGGCCCTCTCCGTCGGCCTGGTGGACAACGTCGCCCGGGTCGTGCCCGAGCTGGTCCGGCGCGGGGTGGTGCCCGACGTGCTCACCGACCAGACCTCGGCCCACGACCTCCAGCTCGGCTACATCCCGCTCGGCCTCGACCCGGCCCGGGCCGCGGTGGAACGGGAGCGGGATCCGGACGGCTACGAGGCCCGGGTGCTGGACTCGATGCAGGCGCATGTGCAGGGGATGCTCGACCTGCAGGTGAAGGGGGCGATCGCCTTCGACTACGGCAACAACCTCCGGGGCCAGGTGGCCGACCGGCGCGGCATGAACGAGGCGTTCCGGATCCCCGGCTTCGTGCCGGAGTACATCCGGCCGCTCTTCTGCCGGGGGGCCGGGCCGTTCCGGTGGGCGGCGCTCTCGGGGGACCCGGCGGACATCGCCGCCACGGACGCCGCCGTGCTCGAGACCTTCCCCCGGAACGAGCCGCTCGCCCGCTGGATCCGGAAGGCGCGCGAGAAGGTGCACTTCCAGGGGCTCCCGGCGCGGATCTGCTGGCTCGAGTACGGCGAGCGCGCCGAGATGGGACTCAAGTTCAACTGGCTGGTGAAGACCGGCCGGGTGCAGGCGCCCATCGTGATCGGGCGCGACCATCTCGACACGGGATCCGTGGCGAGCCCGAACCGCGAGACCGAGGCGATGAAGGACGGGAGCGACGCGATCGCGGACTGGCCGCTGCTCAACGCGATGCTCAACACCGCCTGCGGCGCGAGCTGGGTGTCGCTGCACCATGGCGGCGGCGTCGGCATCGGCTACTCGATCCACGCGGGAATGGTCGCCGTGGCCGATGGCACCGAGATGGGCGACCGGCGGCTCCGGCGGGTGCTCACGGCCGATCCCGGGACCGGCGTGATGCGTCACGCGGACGCCGGGTACGAGGACGCGATCGCGGTGGCCAGGGAACGAGGGGTGGACTTGCCGATGCTGCAGGGCGACCGGTAGGCCGTGGGCCTCCTCCGCAACATCGGCTACCTTGCCACCTGCCGTGCCGATGGCGCCCAGGGGGAGTTGCACCCGGTCCGGGAGGCCGCCGTCGCCTGGCGCGACGACACGATCGCGTGGGTCGGGGCCGAGCGGGACCTCCCGGCGGAGTTCCGGGAGGACGAGGCGCTCGATGCCGGTGGGGCCCTGGTGGTGCCGGGCCTCGTGGATTGCCACACCCACCTCGCCTTCGGCGGCTGGCGGGGTGACGAGTTCGAGCAGCGGATCGCCGGCGCCAGCTACCTCGAGATCGCGAAGCGGGGTGGCGGCATTGCCTCCACGGTGGCGAGGACGCGCGCCGCGTCGGACGGGGAGCTGCTCGAGCGCGGTCGCGCGCACCTCGCCGGGATGCGCGCGCTCGGCGTCACCACGGTGGAGTGCAAGAGCGGCTACGGCCTCGACCTCGACACCGAGCTGCGGCTGCTCCGGGTCTACCGCCGGCTGGCCGAGGAGGGCCCGACCCGGATCGTCGCGACGCTCCTCGGCGCCCATGTCGTGCCCCCGGAGTTCCGGGACCGGCGTGACGAGTACGTCGAGCTGGTGATCGGGGAGATGATCCCGCGCGCGGCCATGGAGGGGCTGGCCCGCTTCTGCGATGCGTTCGTGGAGGAGACGGCGTTCACCCTGGAGGAAGCCCGGCGGATCCTGCGCGCCGGCCAGGCGGCCGGGCTCGCCGCCAAGCTCCACGCCGACCAGCTGTCGTCGGGGGGTGGGGCGGAACTCGCCGCGGAGCTGGGCGCCGCGTCCGCCGACCACCTGGAGCGGATCTCCGGGGCGGGCATCGCCGCGATGGCCGCCGCCGGCACGGTGGCGGTGAGCCTGCCGCTCGCGTCGCTCTACCTCGGCCAGGCGCCGCTCCCGGCGCGACGGCTGATCGAGGCCGGGGTGCCCGTCGGCGTGGCCACGGACTTCAACCCGGGCTCGGCCCCCAGCTGGCACCTGCCGCTGGCCCTCACCCTCGCCTGCACGCTGCAGCGGATGACGCCGGCGGAGTCGCTGAAGGGCGCGACCATCATCGCGGCCCGCGCCATCGGCCTCGCCGGCGAGGTGGGCTCGGTCGAGCCGGGCAAGCGTGCCGACCTGGCCGTGATCGACTCGCCGGATCCGAACCACTGGCTGTACCACTTCCGTCCCAACGCGTGCCGCTGCACCATCCTGGGTGGCCGGGTGATCCACGAGGCGGCCGATGCCTGATTTCACCGCACCCGACGTCACGATCCCCCAGACCGGGCCGGAAGATCCGAGGCTCGGGGCGCTCCTGGCGCGCCGCGTGGCGGAGGGCGTCCCGCCGCGGGTGGTGATCGTGGGATTCCCGTCGGACGAGGGCGTGCGGCGGAACGGCGGGCGGGTCGGCGCCGCGGGCGCGCCCGATCGGATCCGACGGGTGCTGTATCGCCTCACCCCGGACGCGGAGGCGGCCGAGCCATTCAGCCGCCTGGTCCAGGAGACGACGGACCTCGGGAACCTGGTGGTCACCGACGATGTGGAGCGGGACCAGGCCGCGCTGGGCGAGGCGCTCGAGGCGCACGTGGCGGCGGGCACCTTCGTGATCCTCCTGGGCGGCGGCCACGAGACCAGCTACGGCCACTTCCTCGGGTACGTGCGGGCCGAGCGGGACGTCCGGATCGTCAATGTCGACGCCCACCCCGACGTCCGGCCGCTCAACAGCGCAGGGGCCCACTCGGGCTCGCCCTTCCGCCAGGCGCTGCTCGATCCGACCGGCCGGTGCCGCGGGTACACCGTGGCCGGGCTCCGGCCCCAGTGCGTGGCGGCGGCGCACCTCGCGTTCATCGCCGAGCATGGCGGCAGGGTCGTCTGGGGCCGCGACCTCGACGAGGCCGCGGCCACGCACCTCTATGAGGGGGCCGGGCCGGTGCTCGCGTCCTTCGACATGGACGCGGTGAACGCCGCCGAGGCGCCGGGGGTCAGCGCCCCCGCCTGCGACGGGCTCCGCGCCAGCACCTGGCTCGCCGCGGCCTTCGCCGCGGGGCGCTCCCCGGCGGTGAGCTCGATGGACATCGTGGAGGTGAACCCGACGGTGGACCAGGACGCCCGGACGGAGCGCCTGGCGGCGCTCACGGTCTGGACCGTGCTCAAGGGGCTGGCGGGACGCTAGGCGCCCGGCTCGGGCCACTGCTGGCTCACGCAGTGGAAGGCCCCGAGGCCCCAGACGAGGTCGGTGCAGTCGATGCCGACCACCCGCCGGGTGGGGAAGAGCTCCTGCAGGGTGGCGCGGGCCTGCTCGTCGCGCTCCGGATCGTAGGTGGGGAGCAGCACGACCCCGTTCGCGATGTAGAAGTTCGCGTAGCTCGCCGGCAGGCGCTGCTCCTCGTGGTGGAGGGCCCGCGGCATCGGGAGCTCCACGACCCGGAGCGGCCGGCCGTCCTGGTCGGTCATCGTGCGGAGCCGCTCCAGGTTCTCCGCCAGCGCCTTGAAGTTCTCGTCGTAGGGGTCCTCCTCCACCACCGTCACCACCGTCCGCTCGTCCACGAACCGCGTGAGGTCGTCCACGTGGCCGTCGGTGTCGTCGCCCGCGATGCCGTCGCCGAGCCAGAGCAGGTGGGTGACGCCGAGGTAGTCGCGCAGGTGCCGCTCGATATCCTCGCGCCCGAGCCGCGGGTTCCGGTTCGGGTTGAGCAGGCACGCCTCGGTGGTGAGCAGGGTGCCGCGGCCGTTCACGTCGATCGAGCCCCCCTCCATCACGATGCCGGGCTGGAAGAGCGGGAGCCCGAACTCCTCTGCCACCCGGACCGGAATCTCGTCGTCGAGCTCGAAGGGCGGGTACTTCCCGCCCCACGCGTTGTAGCCCCAGTCCACCACCGCCTGCTCCACCCGCCCGCCCGACCCGCGCTGGATGAAGATCGGCCCGTGGTCGCGGCACCAGGCGTCGTTCGTCGGATTCAGGTGGAGAAAGACCTGGTCGAGCGGCACGCCGGCCTGCCGGAGCCGGCCGCGCACCTCGGCGGCCATCGCCTCGTCCAGGACGTTCACGTGGACTTCCTCGTGCGGTGCGAGCTCCGCCACCATCCGGGTGAAGATGCCGGGCACCGGCGCGAACTTCCCGGGCCAGCTCTCCTCCTTGTGGGGCCAGCTGAGCCAGGTGCCACGATGCGGCGCCCACTCGGCGGGCATGCGGTAGCCGAGGGCGGCGGGGCTGCCGGGGGTGAAGTGAGGGGGCATCTGGAAGGGGAGAGGGGAACGGGGAACGGGGAACGGGGGGTGGGGTGGCCCGCTCCCCGCCTCCCGTTCCCCGCTCCCCAGGTTCAGTCGTCGATGAACCGCTGCGTGAGGTCGCCGTAGGCGTCGATGCGCCGGTCGCGGAGGAACGGCCAGTGGGTCCGGGCGGTGTCCACCAGGCCGAGGTCGCACTCGACCACGAGGACCTCCTCGCCCGCTCCCGCGCGGGCCAGGACCTTGCCGTACGGGTCGGCCACGAAACTCCCACCCCAGAACTCGATCCCGCCGGGTGCCGGGGCGCCCTCGTGCCCGACCCGGTTGACCGCCACCACGAACACGCCGTTCGCGATGGCGTGGCTCCGCTGCATCGTGGTCCACGCGTCCTGCTGCGCCGCGCCGTACTCCGCCTTCTCCGCCGGGAGCCACCCGATCGCGGTGGGATAGAACAGGATCTGGGCGCCGTGGAGCGCCGTCAGCCGCGCGCCCTCCGGGTACCACTGGTCCCAGCAGACCAGCACGCCGATCCGTCCCGCCTTCGTATCCCATGCGCGGAACCCGGTGTCGCCCGGGGCGAAGTAGAACTTCTCGTAGTACTGCGGGTCGTCCGGAATGTGCATCTTCCGGTACTTGCCGAGGTACCTGCCGTCGGCGTCCAGCACCGCGGCGGTGTTGTGATAGAGCCCCTCCGCCCGCTTCTCGAAGAGCGAGGCGACGATCACCACGCCGAGCTCCCTGGCGAGGGCGCCGAGCCGCTCGCTGGTCGGCCCCGGGATCGGCTCGGCGCGGCGGAACTGGGCGTGGTCCTCGGTCTGGCAGAAGTAGGGGCCGAGGAAGAGCTCCTGCAGGCACACCACCGCGGCGCCGCGGGCCGCGGCCTCGCGCACGCCGGACACGGCGCGTTCGAGGCACACGGCGGGGTCGTCGTCGGAGCGCATCTGGACCAGGCCCACGGCCACGGTCCGGCTCGGGACGGGAGTCATGGGCGACAAGATAGCGTCATCGGCCGGGCGTGGCTGTGCCCCGGCCGGGGCCTGGGCCCGGCCCGCCCGGGTCGGCCGGTCGGGCGGGCCCTCGCGAGCGCCGCCGGGCCGGTTTAGCGTTCGGCTCCCGTTCCTTCCGGAGACCGGTACATGCTGTCCCTGCTCGCGTTGGCGCTGTTCCAGCAGCCCCAGGCTCCCCGCCCCACGATCCAGGTCACGCCCTCCGAAGCCGAGGTCCCGGTGGGGGGAACGCTGCGCCTCGCGGCCCGACTGTTCGATGCCCAGGGGAAGGAGGTCGCCGGCGCGCGGTTCCGCTGGTTCGCCGACGGGGAAGGGGGGGCCGTGGACTCGACCGGTCTCTTCCGCGCCGGCTTCAAGGGGACTGCCCGGGTCACGGTCGTCACCGGCGCCGGCGGATCCCCGCGGCCGGCCCCCGCGATGGCGGTCGTGCGCGTGGTGCCCTCGGCGGCGGCGCGCATCGACGTGGCCGGGGCTCCCGCGCGGCTCGTCGCCGGCGCGCGCGTCACCCTGGCCGGCACCGCCTTCAGTGCCGAGGGGGACCGGCGGGACGACGCGGTCGCGTTCAGCTCCGGCTCCCCGAGCGTGGCGACGGTCACGCCGGACGGCCGGCTCGCCGCCGTGGCGCCGGGTCGGGCCACGATCACCGCCCGTGCCGGCGGGGCGGCATGGACCCACCAGGTCGAGGTCGTGCCCAACACCGTGACTCGACTGGAGCTCGAACCCGGCGAGCGCGCGGTCCGCACCGGTGACGTCGTCCGCTTCACCGCCCGCGGCCTCGACCGGGCGGGGAGGCCCGTCGCGGGCGCGGTGGTGCGCTGGGGCGTGACCGGCGGTCCCGCCACCATCGACCCCGACGGTGGGTTCGTGGCGGAGGCACCCGGGACCTTCACCGTCAGCGCCTTCCTGGGCGGGCAGCAGGCGGACGCCGTGGTCCGGGTAGCCGCCCGGGGCGTGGGGCGTGGAATCGAGGTGCTCTCCCGGGTGCCGATCACGTTTCCGACCTCCGAGGTCTGGGTGCATCCCGCCGGGCGCTGCGCCTACCTCGGGACCATCGCTGACCGGGTCTACGCCATCGACCTGGAGGCCGCCGGCGGGCCCGCCATCGTGGACTCGATGCTGACCGACGCGCGGATCGTGAACGACGTGATGACCACCGAGGACGGCCGGTGGGGAGTGTTCTCCCGTGAGGGGGCGTCCAACCGGAAGAACGGGATCGTGCTCTTCGACGCCTCCGACGCCTGCCATCCGAAGCCGGTCGGCGAGTACACCGAGACCGTCTCCGGCGGGGTCCACAGTTCGTACGTGTACCGGGGGCACGTCTACCTGACCGACGACGCGACCGGGTCGATGCGGGTGATCGACATCCGCGATCCGCGGGCGCCCCGCGAGGTGGGCCGGTTCCAGACCGGGCAGACCGAGGTCGGCCGCTACCTCCACGACGTGCACGTGGACGATGGCCTCGCCTACCTCAGCTACTGGAACGACGGCCTGGTCATCCTCGATGTCGGGAACGGCATGAAGGGCGGGAGCCCGGCCCGGCCGGTGCTCGTGGGGCAGGCGAAGTACGACCACGACGCGCTCTACCGCCGGGTGGAGGAGCTCTGGGGCCTGGGCAGCCGCGGCACCCACACCGCGTGGCGGAGCGGGAAGTACGTCTTCGTGGGGGACGAGGTCTACGCCACCCGCGCGAGCGCCGGGCTCGCGGACGGCAACGACCTCACCTTCGGCCGGCTCACCGTCTTCGACGTCTCCGACATCACCCGGCCGCAGATGGTGGCCTGGTACGAGCCCACCGATGCCGGCGTGCACAACATCTGGGTGGCGGGCGACACGCTCTACATGGGCGCCTACCAGGGCGGCGCGCGGGTGCTCGACATCTCCGGCGAGCTCCGGGGCGACCTGTTGCGCCAGGGCCGCGAGGTGAGCTGGCTCGCGACGGCGGACGCGAAGGGGCTGAAGCCCCGGGCCACCTTCGCCTGGGGCGCGGTGGTGCACGGGGGCAGGATCTTCGTCCCCGACATCAACAGCGGGCTCTGGGTCCTCCGGCTCGAGCCGCGGAAGGAGGCGACCCCGTGAGGCGTGCGCTCGCCGCCGCGGCCCTCGTGGCCGTTGGCGGGTGCGCCGGCCCCGCGCCGGAACCGGCCGCAGAGGCACCGGCGGCGACGGTCCTCCCGCCGCGGATCGAGAACCGGGTCTGGGCCCGGGTGGACTCGGCCGGCGCGCCGACTGGCGAGCTCTACGCCTTCCTGGGCCAGGGCACCCTCGTGATCGCCTCCACCACCGGCACGCCCCTGCTCGGCACCTGGACGCGGGACGGCGACGGCCTCAGGCTCGTCGAGGAGGGGACGGGCTACGACACCGAGATCCTCCGGCTCGACCACGGCGAGCTCCTCCTGCGGAGCCACCACCCCGGCGGAACGCTGGGGCTGCGGCTCGTTCCCGCCGACACCTCCCACCCCTGAGAAGGGCCCCAGAGCTGCTCCGTGCAGGATGACGTGCTGGAGATCTTCGGCAAGGACCGGATGCCCCCGCCCAGGTTCGCCCGCCGGCCCCCGTAGCTCCGCGGTGCGGGCTCAGCCGCGGACCAGCCGCTTGTACCGCAGCCGGTGCGGCTGGTCCGCGTCCACGCCCTTCCGCCGCCTGAGATCCTCGCGGTAGCCCTGGTAGTTCCCCTCGTACCACACCACCTCGCTGTCCCCCTCGAACGCGAGGATGTGGGTGGCGATGCGGTCGAGGAACCAGCGGTCGTGGCTGATCACCACCGCGCAGCCGGCGAAGCCGAGCAGCGCGTCCTCCAGCGCCCGCAGCGTGTCCACGTCGAGGTCGTTGGTGGGCTCGTCCAGGAGCAGCAGGTTGCCGCCGCTGCGGAGCAGCCTGGCGAGGTGGAGCCGGTTGCGCTCGCCGCCGGAGAGCTCCTTGCCCAGCTTCTGCTGATCCGAGCCGCGGAAGCCGAACCAGGAGGTGTAGGCTCGCGACGAGACCTTGTTCCGGCCGAACTCGAGGTAGTCGGCCCCGA
>DATIBS010000159.1:0-57798 GCA_035457305.1 Gemmatimonadales bacterium | reverse complement strand
CACCTTCCATTCCTCGCCGGCGGCCCAGCGGGGAGCCGAGTTCTCGACGATCGCGATGCCCGCGCTGTCGCGGCGCGTGGGGCCGGCGGCGGGACCGCCCTCCCCGCCGCCGCACGCGACCGGCAGGATGAGGAGCGGGAGGAGGAGGGCGCGACGCATGAGAACTCCGGGGGACGGGGGGATCACGCAATCAGGAGTCGAAGGTACACAACATACCCGGCCAGGAGCACCGCCCCCTCGAGCCGCGAGATGCGGCGGCCGGAGAGCATCAGGGGGAGCAGCATCCCCGCCGCGCCGATCATCCACCAGGCGTCGGACGCCACGATGCCGGGTGCCACCCGAAGCGGGAGGATCAGGGCGCCGGTGCCGAGGATGCCCAGGATATTGAAGATGTTCGAGCCGATGACATTCGCCAACGCCACGTCGGTGCGGCCCCGGACCGCCGCCACGACCGATGCGGCCAGCTCCGGCGCGCTCGTGCCCGCCGCCACGATCGTGAGCCCGATGACCCGCTCCGACCAGCCGGCGAGCCGGGCCAGGACGACCGCACCGTTGACCAGCACCTGCCCTCCCACCACCAGCAGCGCCATCCCGCCGAGCACCAGCCCCGCCGCCACCCCGAACTCGCGCGCGCGCCCCCGCAGCGACCGCGTCTCGATCTCGGCGCTGAACTCGGCCGCCTCCTCGTCCACGACCGCCACCCGGCCCACCCGGATGGTGTAGGCGGTGAACACGACGAGCGCCGTGAGGAAGAACCCGCCCTCGAGCCGGTCCACGACACCGTCCCGCATCAGGAGGAGCCCGAGCCAGCTCACCACGAACATCACCGGCCATTCGAGTCGCACCGCCGAGCCGTGCACGACGAGCGGGGCCACGAGGGCGGCGGCACCGAGCACCGCCCCGACATTGAAGATGTTCGACCCCACCACGTTCCCGACGGCGATGTCGGGCCGCCCCTCGACTGACGCGAGCACGCTGACCACGAGTTCCGGGAGCGACGTGCCCATCGCCACCACCGTGAGCCCGATGACCGCCGGGGTCACGCCTGCGAGCCGGGCGAGGGTGGTCGCACCCCGTACCAGTCCCTCCCCGCCGCCTGCGAGGAGCGCCAGGCCCAGCGCGATGCCGCCGATGGCCGACACTGTCTCCACTGTCACCTCCATTCTGACAGTGAAGATGCGGGAGTCCGGCCGCGGGTGAAAGCCAGCGTGCAAGTTTCGCGGGGTGGTGCATCTCCCGGCCGACTTCCCCGACCGGAGACCCCCGATGCGCACCCGCTTCCCCCTGGCGGCCCTGTTCCTTGCCGCCCTGCCCCTGCCCGCAGCCGCCCAGGGCTGGATCGAGATCGAGCACCCCCGCCGCCCCGGCATCGTCCCCGGCGGCGTCGCCCGCATCGCCTCCGAGGTCCGCGTCTCCGTGGCGGGCCGCGTCGCCACCGTGGACGTCGCCGAGCGCTTCCGGAACGACGGCGGCGCCCTCGCCGAAGGGAGCTACCTCTATCCTGTCCCCCGGGACGCCGTCTTCGAGAGCTTCTCGCTCTGGGTGGGGACCGAGGAAGTGCAGGGCGAGATGCTGCGCGCCGAGGAGGCCCGCGGCATCTACGAGGAGATCGTGCGCCGACGGAAGGACCCGGCCCTTCTCACCCTCGAGGGCCACGGGCTGATCCGTGCCCGGGTCTTTCCCATCCAGCCGGGCGAGACCCGTCAGGTCAGGCTCCGCTACCGCCACGTGCTCGAGCGCGAGGGCGACGCGCTCCGGGTGCGATACGCCGTCGCACCCGTCCCGGCCGCCCGTGGCCACGGCGACGACTCGCCCCGCCCGATCGCCTTCCGCCTGGAGGGTGCCGACCGCGAGCTGGGCACCCCCTACTCCCCGACCCACGACATCCGCCATGACGTCCGGAATGGCCGGCTGGAGGTGACCGCCGAGCCGACGGGCGCCGGGACGCTGGAGCTCTTCCTCCCGCTCCGCCGCGGCGGCATCGGCACCAGCCTGGTCGCGCACGCCCCTGGCGGCGAGGACGGTTACTTCCTCCTCTTCGTGAACCCACCCGCGCCCGAGGCCGGGCGTGCCATCCCGCGCGACCTGACGCTGGTGGTGGACGTCTCCGGCTCGATGGCCGGCGAGAAGATGGAGCAGGCCCGGGCCGCGCTGCGGCAGGCGCTCGCCACGCTCGGACCGCGGGACCGCTTTCGCGTGATCGCCTTCGCGTCCGACGTGCGCCAGTTCCGCGACGGTTGGGCCCCCGCCACTCGCGCCACTCTCGACGAGGCGCGCGCGTTCGTGGACGGGCTCCGCGCGAGCGGCGGCACCAACATCGAGGGCGCCCTCGAGGCCGCGCTCGCCACCGACACGCCCGAGGGTCGCCTGCCGCTGGTCCTCTTCGCCACCGACGGCCAGCCGTCGGTGGGCGAACGCCAGCCCGACCGCCTGGCCGACCGGGCGGCGAGCGCCCTCGGGGGGCGGCGCATCTTCCCGGTCGGGATCGGCCACGACGTGAACACCTACCTGCTCGACCGCCTCGCGCGGGACGGTCGGGGCAGTGCGGAGTACGTCGCCCCCGGCGCGAGCGTCGAAACCGCACTCGGGTCCCTCACCGACCGCATGCGCTTTCCCGCGCTCACCGACCTCCGGATCGTCTCGAGCCCGGTCCGCTTCGACCGCCTCGCCCCCGGCGACCTGCCCGACCTCTTCGCCGGCGAGGAGTTGGTGCTCGTGGGCCGGTACCAGGGCGAGGGCCACGGCGACGTGATCATCGAGGGCCGCCGCGACGGCCGAGCCGAGCGCGTGGTGGTGCGCGGGACATTCCCCCGCCGGGACGGCGAGAATGCCTTCGTGAGCCGGCTCTGGGCCACCCGGCGCGTGGGCGAACTGACCCGCCAGCTGCGGCTCGAGGGGCCGAACCCGGAGATGGTCGAGGAGATCCGCACCCTGGCGCTCCGCCACGGGATCCTGACGGAGTACACCTCATACCTGGTGCTCGAGCCGGGGATGGACCCGCGGAACCCGCAACCGCTGGCGATGGAACGGCCCGCCGCGCCCGCCGCGCAGGCCGGCGCCGCGTACTTCCGCCGCGCCGAAGAGAGCGCGGAGCTGCAGAAGTCCTCCACGCTCGCCACCGCGGACGCCGCTGCGAACCGGCGGGCCGAGCGGGAGGCGCGGGCCGACGGCACCCCGATCCGCTCCGCCGGCGGCCGCACCTTCCGGCTCCGGGACGGCGCCTGGACCGACGCGGCGCACGCCCCCAGCCGTGAGCTGGTGAGGGTGAAGGCATGGAGCCCAGCGTACTTCGAGCTGGCACGGGCGCTCCCCGAGATCGTGCCGGCGCTCCAGGCCGGTGACGAGGTGATCGTGGCCGGACGGAAGGTGAGCGTCCGCGTGGGCGCCGAAGGGCTCGAGCGCTGGGAGGCTGGCGCGCTGGCCCGCCTCGTGCGGAACTTCCGGGGGCAATGACCTTCGACCTCGCGGCGGCATACCGCACTTATCACGGCTCGCTCGTCCGGATGCTCTGGCGCCGGACGGGCGACCGCGACCGCGCGGAGGATCTCGCGCACGAGACCTTCGCGCGCGCCGCCGCCTCCCCGCCCGACAATCCGCGCCCCTGGCTCTTCGCGGTGGCCCTCAATCTGGTGCGGGAGGAAGGCCGGCGGGGCGCGATTCGCTCACGCCGGCTGGAGCTGTACCGCGCCGAGGGACCGCAGTCGGCTCCCGGCCCGGACGAGGCCCTCGAGCGGGACGAGCGGGCGGCGCGGGTGCGCCGGGCGCTGCTCCGCCTGAGCGACCGCGATCGCGAGATCCTGCTGCTCAAGGCCGAGGGCTTCGACTACGACGAGATCGCCGAAACGCTCGGCCTGGCGCGCGGCGCGGTGGGGACGACCCTCTCGCGGGCGCGCAAGAAGCTGGTCGAGACGTATCACCGGCAGGAGGAAGGGCGCGATGCGGCATCCTGATGACGGCCTGATCGAGGAGTACCTCGACGGCGAGCTTCCGGCCGAGACCCGCTTGGAGCTCGCGGCGCACGCCGCCGAGTGCGCCGCTTGCCGCGAGCGGATCGAGGCAGCCCGCGCGACCCGGGAGGAGGCGGACGAGATCGTGGCGCTGCTGGGCGAGCCGGCGCCCAGGTCGGATGCCGGGAACCTGCCGGCCTCCCTCCGGCCCGCGGCGCGGCGACCGATTCGCTGGCGGAACCTCGCCTGGGCCGCATCGCTGGTGGCCGCGGCAGGCCTCGGGTACGCCGGCGGCGCCGGCCGGTTCCGCCCGACCGAGACCGCGCGCGTGGAGGTCGATGCGACGGAACCGCCGGGCCGGGCGGCCGAGCCGGCCGCCGAACCGCAGCTCACCGCCCCGCCGTCCGACGTGGCTGCCGGGCGGCCAGGGGTCGCGCCCGCCACCCCGCCGACCCGCCGACTCGAGGAGGCGGCCCCGCTGGCGAAGCAGCGGGTGGACGGAGAGTCCGCCCCTCCCCTCGAGTCCCGTGAGGAGGAACGGCAGGCCGAGGCCGATCCGGCTGCAGCCGGCCGGGCGCAGCTCGCCGTCCCGCCATCCTTCCGCCCGGCTGCCACGCTTGACGATGCGGTCCGCGCCCTCGGCGGCGGCATCCGCCTGCTGGACGGACTCGACGTCCGGGAGGTGAGCGTTGCGTGGCTCCCGATGCCAGGCGGCGATTCCGCGGCAGTCGTCGAGCTCACCTATGCCGACGCCGCGGGGCATCCGATCATCCTGCGACAGAGTCGGTCCGGGACGAAGGTGAGCGAGCTCGCCGCCGCCGATGCCGCACAGCGGAATGCGGCGCCGGCCCAGGCCTACGCCCCCGGCGCGGCGGCGGTCGGGCGGGAGCGGGCCGCGGCCAAGGCCGACACGCGCGACGGCGAGCTCACCTGGATCGACACCGGAGGATTCAAGTTGGTGCTGCGGGCGGATGCCGACGCCGATTCGCTCGCACGGCTCCGGGCCCGGGTGCGGTAGCGCGGCGGAGTTGTGCACGCACGGTGGCGCCGCGCGTCCCCCCGGGTCAGCAACTTCCCGACGGACCCACGCCAGGAGCCGTTCCGATGCGCACCGTCGCCGCCCTCTCGCTTGCGCTCTTCGCAGGCGGGTGCAGCAGCAGCACCACCGAGCCTGCCGGCCCGCGCCAGGTAGGCGTGATCGCGCCGACCGATTACTCCACACCGGTGATCGAGGCTCCCGACACGGTGCACGCCGCGCTCGCCTTCGAGGCCGTCGTCAACAGCTTCGGGAGCTCGGGCTGTGTACGGCCGGATGGCGTGGCCCTCGCCGCCGGCCCGTCGCACGCCTCCGTGATACCCTATGACCTGGTCGCGTCGGGGCCCTGCACGCGCGACTTCGTGGCCCGGCCCCACCCGGTGACGCTCACGTTCACCCAGCCGGGATCGGCCCGGATCGTGGTCCACGGTGTTCGCACCGACGGCATCGTGCCCGGACGCGAGCCGGCCACGATCTCGAAGACCATCTACGTTCTCGGGAAGTAGCTCCGGACGGGCGGGCGGTCAGGGCTTGCCGCCGCCCCCTACCGGTACCCCGGGGCGCGGCTGGTTGGGCGGGACGTCCGGGATGGCTTCCGGCCCGGGCAGGGTGGTGCGGGTGTCCCAGCTGCCCGGGAGGGTGGACTGACCCGGGCGGCAGGCTACGACATTGCGGGACCGCCACTGCAGACCGTCGGCGCCCCGGCGCACCTCGCCCTCCTGGCGGAGACCCACGCGGCGGTCGCCGATCGGCGTCTTCACGGTCGTCGTCCCAATGAGCTCGTACGGCGACTTGCCATTCTCCGGCGGCGTCAGCTCCTCCACCGACGCCACCGGCAGCACGACAGTGAAGCTGGTCGAGTCGCGAGTCCCCAGCTGGTAGGCGTTCTCGTGCCGGCCCGAGCCCACGACGCGGCCGTCCACGTTCAACTGCGCCTCGAACCCGACTCCCATCAGCTCGAAATCGTTCCGGTTGCACCCGGTAATCCGGAGCTCCACCGAGTCGGGGCCGGTCTCGAACTCGCGGAGCGCCACCGCGCTCAGGGCGAACGAGGGGTCGTCGTAGAGCCACGCTCCGAGGGGCGTGCACGCGCCGAGGGCGACGAGGCCGGGCAGCAGCAGCACGCGCACGGGCGGGGTCGCGGTCATTGAGCCGTCCAATATCGGGCCGGGACGGACCCCCACCAAGGGCCGTTCCAGACTGCGCCGGGATTTCTGGGTGATGAGCGGTGGACGCCGGAGTCCGTCTTCCGTGCACGTCCCGCGTGCCGGGCGGAGCCGGGCGCCGACCCCTCGTCGGTGCCGATCGGACTCCAGTCGGGCCCGTTCCATTCGCTCCGCGGGGCTCCGCGGCCGGAGGTGCCGCTAAGCCGGCGGTGCCGCCCCGGGCCGCGCCCGGTCGAGCGCCCGGTACTGCACGGCCTCGGCAAGGTGGGGGACTTCCACCACCTCCGCGCCGACGAGGTCGGCGATGGTCCGCGCGATCCGGAGCACGCGGTGGTACGCCCGGGCGGAGAGTCCGAGGCGTGCCACCGCACTTCGGAGCAGCTCCTCGCCCGCTCCGTCGAGCCGGCAGTGCCGGCGAAGCTGCCGCGCGCCGATGTGGGCGTTGGCGTGCACCCCACCCTGCCCGGCGAAGCGATCCCGCTGCCGCGCCCGCGCCGCCTCGACCCGCGCACGGATGGCGGCGCTCGGCTCCGCCGCCTGGTCGCCGGCCAGGTCCCGCCACGCCACGGCCGGCACCGCGAGGTGGATGTCGATCCGGTCGAGCAGCGGGCCCGAGAGGCGCGCGCGGTAGCGATCGACTGCCGGCACCGGGCAGTGGCACTCGCGTGCCGGGTCGCCCAGGTGCCCGCAAGGGCAGGGATTCATCGCGGCGGCGAGGGTGAAGCGCGCCGGGTAGCTCAGGCTCGTCGCGGCGCGCGACAGGGTGACCACGCCGTCCTCGAGCGGCTGCCGCAGGACCTCCAGCACGTGCCTCCGGAATTCGGGCAGCTCGTCGAGGAAGAGCACGCCGTTGTGGGCGAGGCTCGCCTCGCCCGGCCGCGGGGTGCCGCCCCCGCCCACCAGGCCCGCATCGCTGATGGTGTGGTGCGGCGCCCGGAAGGGGCGCACCGCGCAGAGCGCCTGCCCGGGGGCGAGGAGCCCCGCCACCGAATGGATCTTGGTCGTCTCCAGCGCCTCGTCCAGCGTGAGCGAGGGGAGGATCGATGGCAGCCGCCGGGCCAGCATGGTCTTTCCGGAGCCGGGGGGGCCGATCAGGAGGATGTTGTGGCCGCCGGCCGCCGCGATCTCCAGCGCGCGCTTGGCCGCCCCCTGGCTCCGCACGTCGGCGAAGTCCGCCGGGTCCGCCTCCGGCGGCCCGACCAGCGCGGCAACCGGCGCCCGGGTGGCGTCGAGCAGGTCGGTGCCAGTCAGGTGCCGGCAGACGGCGCCGAGGGTGCGGGCCCCGCGTACTGCCAGGCCCTCCACCACCGCCGCCTCAGGCACGTTGTCCGCCGGCAGCACGACCTCGGGACAGCCCGCCTGTCGCGCGGCCAGCGCCATCGACAGCGCGCCCCGCACCGGGCGCAGGCTCCCCTCCAGCCCGAGTTCCCCGAAGACCAGGGTCTGGCGGAGCGCATCGGCGGGAAGCTGCCCGCTCGCGGCGAGGATCCCGAGCGCCACCGGCAGGTCGAAGGCCGACCCCTGCTTGGGTATGGCCGCCGGCGCGAGGTTCACCGTGATCCGCTTGAGCGGCACCGTGAACCCCGAGTTCGCGAGCGCCGCCGTGACGCGCTCCCGCCCCTCCTTCACCGCCGCCTGCGGGAGCCCGACAGTGGCGAAGGCGGGCAGGCCGTTGGCGAGGTCCACCTCGACGTCCACCAGGTAGGCCTCGATGCCCAGCACGGCAGCGGAACGAACGCGGGCGAGCACGCCTCGACGGTAGGACCGGAGGACGGACCGACGGGGGAGAACGGCCGCATCCCGGAGCCGGGCGCCGCAGCCTCCGCCCTCAACCCTCGACCCTCGACCCTCGACCCGCCGCGCGTGACTCGCGACTCGCGACTCGCTAGAATTGTCCCCTTCCCGACCCCCGGCACCGATGATCCACCTCCTGCGCCACGCGCGGGTCTACAGCCCCGAGCCCCTCGGCGTTCGCGATCTCCTCGTGGCCGGCGGCCGGATCGCCTGGATCGGCGAACGGGCCGACCTCCCGCCCGGGCTCGGCGCTGCGGAGCGGGATCTCGACGGTCGGCGCCTCGTCCCCGGCTTCGTGGACTGCCACGTCCATGTGACCGGGGGCGGGGGCGAGGCCGGCCACGGCACCAGCGTGCCGCCCCTGCCCATCGAACGGTTCACCCGCGGCGGGGTGACGAGCGTGGTGGGGCTGCTCGGCACCGACGACGCCGTGCGCACCCCCGGCTCGCTGGTCGCCGCGGCCTACGCGCTCCGCGCGCACGGCCTCTCCGCCTGGTGCTGGACCGGCGGGTACCACCTTCCTCCCGTCACGCTCACCGGCACGATCCGCGGCGACATCACCCTGGTCGACCCGATCCTTGGCGTCGGGGAGGTCGCGATCAGCGACCATCGCTCCAGCCAGGTGACCTTCGAGGAGCTGGCGCGCCTCGGCGCGGAGGCGCACGTCGGCGGCCTGATGAGCGGCAAGGCGGGGATGGTCCACCTCCACGTGGGCGACGGCGAGCGGGGACTCGAACTGGTGCGCCGGGCCCTGGCCGAGACCGAGCTGCCGGCCGGCACCTGGCAGCCCACCCACGTCAACCGCCGGAAGGCGCTCTTCGAGGAGGCCGCGGACCTCGCGCGCCGGGGCGTGCCGGTGGACGTCACGGCGTTCCCGGTGGCGGAGGGCGAGGACGCGTGGAGTGCCGCCGATGCGGTGCGCAACTGGCTGGAGCGCGGGCTGCCGGCCAACCGGCTCAGCGCCAGCACCGATGCCGGCGGGTGCCTGCCGGTGTTCGACGCCGAGGGACGGGTCGCGGCCATGGACGTCGGGAGCCCGGGAGCGCTGGCCGCGACGCTCCGCGACCTGTTAGCTTCCGGCATTCCGCTCGAGCAGGCGCTTCCCTGCGTCACCAGCACCCCGGCATCGCTGCTCCGCCTCCCGACCAAGGGCCGGATCGTCGCCGGCGGCGACGCGGACCTGGTGGTGCTGGACGATGCCGGGGCCGTGACCGACGTGATGGCCCGCGGGGTGTGGCACCTGAAGGACGGCGCCTCGGTGGTGACCGATCCCTTCTCCCGCTGAGCGCTGTTCGCCGTTCGCGGTTCGACTCCTGACCCTCGACCCTCGACCCTTGACCCTCCCCACGTGACCCCCGCTCCCGTCTCCGACGGCACTGCCCGCGGCGCCATCATCCCGATCGGGGGCGCCGAGGAGAAGATCGGCGACACCACCGTCCTCCGCCGCTTCGTGGCGCTCTCCGGCGGGGAGCGGGCGCGGATCGCCATCATCCCCACCGCTTCCCAGCTCGACGACACTGGCGAGCGCTACGAGGCCCTCTTCCGGGAGCTCGGCGCCGGGCGGGCCCGCGCACTCGACATCGACTCCCGGGACGACGGCGAGCGGGAGTCCCTGCTGGAGAAGGTGGAGCGGGCCACGGGCGTGTTCCTGACCGGCGGCAACCAGCTCCGGCTGGCCACGATTCTCGGCGGCACCCCGGTGGCCCAGGCGATCCGTCGGAGGAATGCCGCCGGGATGCCGGTGGCGGGCACGTCCGCGGGCGCGGCCTTCCTGAGCCAGCACATGATCGCCGGGGGCGACGAGGGGGGCATCCCGACGGCGGGCGGCGTCACGCTCGCGCCGGGGCTCGGCCTCACCAACCGCGTGGTCATCGACCAGCACTTCCGGCAACGCGGCCGGCTCGGGCGGCTGCTCGCGGCGCTGTCCTACAACCCGTTCGGCGTCGGCCTGGGCCTCGACGAGGACACCGCGGCGGTGATCGGACCGGCCAACCTCATCGAGGTGGTGGGGAGCGGCGCCGTGACGATCATCGACCCCTCGGAGCTCGAGTACTCCTCGATGGCGGACGCGGAACGGAGCGACCCGGTGTGCATGATCGGGCTCCGGCTCCACGTCCTCACCAGCGGCGCCACCTTCGACCTCGAACGCCGAAAGGCCGCCCCCGGGCCGGCGACACTCGCCCGGGACTGACCCGTTGCCCGCGGAGGGCACCATGCGGATCATCGACCGCTCGGTCTACGTCGGCCCGAGCCTCTATGCCCATTTCCCCGTCATCCGGCTCGACGTGGACCTGGACGAGCTGGAGGCGTGGCCCACGGCGCGTCTCGGTCCCCGCTTCGTGGACGCGCTGCTGGCCGCCCTCCCCGGACTCCGGGAGCACGGCTGCTCCTACGGCGAGGCCGGGGGCTTCGTCCGGCGCATGACCGAGGACGAGGGCACGTGGCTCGGCCATGTGCTGGAGCACGTGGCCATCGAGCTCCAGAGCGCCGCGGGCGAGAAGGTGACCTTCGGCAAGACCCGGAGCTCCGGCCCGGCCGGGCACTACCACGTGGTCTACGAGTACGAGCAGGAGGAGGTCGGCCTCGAGGCGGGGAGCCTGGCGCTCCGGCTCCTCGCCTCCCTGCTCCCGCCCGGGGTCCGGCCCGCGGCGGCGGACGGCTTCGACTGGCCGGCGGAGCGGGACGGGTTCATCCGGTTCGCCCAGCGGCGCGACCTCGGCCCCAGTACCGCCTCGCTGGTGCACGCCGCCGAGGCTCGGGGCATCCCGTGGATCCGGCTCAACCAGCAGTCGCTGATCCAGTTCGGGCACGGGAAGTGGCAGCAGCGGATCCAGGCCACGATCACCGGCCGCACGCCCCACATCGCCGTGGAGCTCGCCTCCGACAAGGAGGAGACCAACCGCATCCTCTCCTCGCTCGGCCTGCCGGTGCCGAAGCAGCGCCTGGTGACCTCGGAGGACGACGCCGCGCGCCAGGCGGAGCGGGTGGGCTACCCGGTGGTGGTGAAGCCCTACAACGCCAACCACGGGCGCGGCGTGGCCATCGGGCTCACCCGGTCCGAGGAGGTCCGCCACGCCTTCCACCAGGCCCAGCAGCACAGCCGGAGCGTCATCATCGAGAGCTTCATCCGGGGCGACGATCACCGGATGCTGGTGGTGAACGGGCAGCTCGTCGCGGTCTCCCGCCGCGAGCCGGGCCATGTCGTCGGCGACGGGAGCCACACGGTGGCGGAGCTCATCGAGATCACCAACCGGGATCCCCGGCGCGGGATCGGGCACGAGAAGGTGCTCACCCGGCTCGAGCTCGACGGGCAGGCGGAGCGGCTCCTGGCGGCACGGGGGTGGACGAAGGACACCGTCCCGCCGGCGGGGGAGAAGGTCCATCTCCGCTCCACCGGGAACCTCTCGACCGGCGGGACGGCGACCGACGTGACCGACGTGGTGCACCCCGACAACGTCGAGATGGCCGTGCGCGCGGTGCAGGCGATCGGGCTCGACGTGGGCGGGGTGGACTTCCTCACGACCGACATCACCCAGTCCTACAAGGAGAGCGGCGGCGCCATCTGCGAGGTGAACGCGGCGCCCGGCTTCCGGATGCACAGCTCGCCGAGCGAGGGCCGTCCGCGCGACGTGGCGGGACCGGTGATCGAGATGCTCTTCCCTCCCGGCACGCCGGCCACGATTCCCGTCGCGGCGATCACCGGCACCAACGGGAAGACGACCACTGCGCGGATGGTGGCGCATATCCAGAAGCTCGCGGGCCGGACCGTCGGGCTCACCACCACCGACGGCGTGTACATCAACGGGCAGCGCACCGTGGAGGGCGACATGACGGGCCCGGTCGCCACCCGGATGGTGCTGATGGACCCCGCAGTGGACACGGCGGTGCTCGAGGTGGCGCGCGGCGGCCTGCTCCGCGCCGGCATGGGCGTCCGCTGGTGCGACGTGGGCGCGGTGCTGAACGTCCAGTCGGACCACCTCGGCCTGCGGGGCGTCGAGACGCTCGAGGAGCTCGCGAAGGTGAAGCGGGTGGTCGTCGAGGTGGCGCGCGACACGGCGGTGCTCAATGCCGACGACCCGCTCTGCCTCCGGATGGCGGACTACACCGAGGCGCGGACCATCTGTTACGTCACGACCAGCCCCGACCACCCGCTGGTCCGGCAGCATATCACCGCGGGCGGCCGGGGCGTCGTGCTGGAGATCGGGATGAAGGGGCAGATGATCACCCTGTACGACAAGGGCGCCCACATCCCGCTCCTCTGGACCCACCTGATCCCCGCCACGCTCGAGGGCCGCGCGCTGCACAACGTGCAGAACGCGATGTTCGCCGCCGCCATCGCCTTCAGCCTGGGCACGAAGCTGGAGGACATCCGCCACGGGCTCCGCACCTTCGACTCCTCGTTCTTCCAGGCGCCCGGCCGCATGAACGTGTTCGACGAACACCCCTTCAAGGTGATCCTCGACTACGGCCACAACCCGAGCGCGGTGGAGCTGATGTGCGCGCTGGCGCGCCGGCTCGAGGTGACGGGACGGCGGATCGTCGTGCTGGCCGCGCCCGGCGACCGGCGCGACGAGGACGTGCGCGCCATCGCGCGCGCGGCAGCCGGCCACTTCGACCGCTACGTGCTCCGCCGGGACGACTCGCTTCGGGGCCGGAAGCCGGAGGAGATCCCGGCGCTCCTCCGCGCCGCACTCCTCGAGGCCGGGGTCCCGGCCGACGCGATGGACGTCATCCCCGACGAGCGCGAAGCCACCGAACACGCCCTCCGCCTGGCGGAGCCGGGCGACCTGCTCCTCGTCTTCGGCGACGCGCTCACCCGCACCTGGAAGCAGATCATCTCGTTCCGGGCGGAGTCGTCGGCCCCCTCGCGCGCCACTCCGCCCCGCCCGGGGAACGCGGAGGGCGCGGAGGCGGCGGAGCCGGGGTCGGTGGCCGGGGGGTCCCTTCCCGCCCCACCGGAGCCGGCCGCGTGGGCCGCCCGGCGGGCCGAGGCCGACTTCGAGGAACAGCTGGTGGTCGACGAGCGCGGCGTGCGCCTCCAGCGGGAGCACGACGACTGACCGCGCTCTCGGCTCCGGCCCGCACCGACAGCCGCCGGCTGACCGGACCCAACCGGCTCCTCGCCGGCCCGGGGGCGGTGCTCGACGTCGCGTTCGCCGACGCCGACGGCGAGCGGCTGGTGACCGCATGGGAGCGACGCCTGCGTGAAGTCCTCGACCTGCTCCGCTGGCCCGGGGCGGAGCTGGCGGCGCTCCGCTGGCCCGGCGGGGCCAGCCTCGCCTTCGCCGCCCCGCCGGACGTGCTCTACGCCGCCACCGAGATCAACGAGTGGGCCTGGGACGCCGGCGTCGCCGATGTGCTGGGCGGCCCCGCGGAGCCGCCGGCCGAGGCCGCGCGCCGGCTGGGCGGGGCGGTGGCGGCCGAGCGGAAGCCGGCGCTCATCGCGCTGCTCCAGGCCGCCCGCGACCGGCACGCCGCCGCGCTGGTGGACGACGAGATGGTCTCGGTGGGGCTCGGGGCCGGCAGCCGCGCCTGGGCGCTGACCGACCTGCCGACTCCCGCCCTCGTTCCCTGGGAGGAGATCCACGACGTGCCGCTCGTGCTCGTCACCGGGTCGAACGGCAAGACCACCACCACCCGGATGCTCGCCGCCATCGCGGCCGCCGCGGGCCATGTCCCCGGCTGGAGCTGCACCGACGGGATCTGGGTGGGGGGCGAAGCGGTGGAGACGGGCGACTGGGCCGGCCCGGGCGGCGCCCGGCGCGTGCTCCGGGACCGGCGGGTCGAGTTCGCCGTCCTCGAGACGGCCCGGGGCGGGATCCTCCGCCGCGGGTTGCCGGTGACGCGGGCGGCCGCGGCGATCGTGACCAACGTCGCCGAGGATCACTTCGGCGAGTACGGGGTGAGCGACCTCGAGGGACTCGCGGCGGTCAAGCTGGTGGTGGGCCGAGCCATCGGCGCCGACGGGCGCCTCGTGCTCAATGCCGAGGACCCGGCGCTCGCCGCTGCCGCCGCGGGCGGCACCGCCCCGATGCTCTGGTTCGCCGAGGACGCAGGGAATCCGGTGGTCGGGGCGCACCTCGCCGCCGGCGGCGATGCCACGGTGGTGGAGGGCGGCGTGCTGACGCTCCGGCGCGGCTGGACCGGCGTGCCGGTGCTCCCGGTCGCCGAGGTCCCCGCGACCTTCGGCGGCCGCCTCGGGCACAACGTGCGGAACGCGCTCGCGGCGGCCGGGGCGGCCTGGGCGGCCGGTCTCGAGCCGGAGGCGATCGCCCGGGGCCTCCGGTCGTTCCGCGGCGGCGCCGAGGACAATCCCGGCCGGGCGAACGTGTTCCGCCTGGGCGATGACGTGACGGCCGTGGTGGACTTCGCGCACAACCCGCACGGCGTCGCGGCGATCGCGGACGTCGCGCGGCTCTTCCCCGGTGCCCCGCGGACCGTGCTCCTGGGCCAGGCCGGCGACCGCGACGACCGCGCCATCCGCGACCTCGCCCGGAGCGCCTGGGCCCTCCGGCCCGCGCGCGTCATCCTGAAGGACCTGGTCAACTACCTCCGGGGTCGCGCGCCCGGCGAGCTCCCCGCGCTCATGCGCCGCGAGCTCCTTTCGCTCGGCTGTCCGCCCGGTGCCATTCTCGACGGCGGCGGCGACCTCGAGGCCACCCGGCTCGCGCTGGGTCTCGCGCAGCCCGGCGACCTGCTCCTCCTGCTCGTGCACGAACGCCAGGCGGAGGTGCTCGCCCTGCTTGCCCGACTCGAGCGCGACCGGTGGCGACCCGGGCTTCCCCTGCCGGCCTGAACGACGACGGGGCGCCGCGTGGCGCCCCGCGTCCCCCTCCCGGGTCGTTCTGGGCCTAGTTCGGCGGACCGCCGGGCCGCTGGCCGCCCTGCCCCGGCATGCGTTCGCGCATCTGCTGCCGCCGCTCCTCCTGCCAGCGCTTCCATTCCGCCTTCTGCTCCTCGGTCAGCTTGGTCGCCAGGTGCGCCTGCCAGGTGTCGGCGCGCCGGTCGAGCTGCTCCATGGCGGTGCGCGCCTTGGCCTGGTGCACCGCCACCGATTCGGCCGGGGCACCCGACTGCCGCGCCGACCGGGCGGCGCCCATCTCCGCGCGGACCGTCGCACGGAGCGGCTCCGTCTCCTTGACGAAGGACGCGTGGAGCGGCGCGACCTCGGTCCGCTGGGCCGGCGTGAGCTTGAGGCGCGTGGCCAGTTCATCCATCGTCGGCGGGCCGCCCCGCGGCCCCATCCTGCCAGGGTCCTGCGCGGCCAGCGGACCGGCCAGGCAGAGCACCGCGGCGGCCATCATCCAGGGCTTCATGAGTCACTCCAGTGTGGAGCCGGCCGGCCACGTCACGCGGACGATCGTGCCGCGGCCCGGCTCGCTGTGCAATCGAACGGTGGCGCCCCAGCCTTCGACCAGCCGCCGGACGATGGCGAGGCCGAGGCCCGCGCCGCTCGTGGTGGAGGAGAATCGGGGCTCGAAGACCCGGGCGACGTCCGCGGCGGGGATGCCCCTGCCGTCGTCCCGAACACTCAACTCCCCCGGGCCCACGTCTACTACGATCTCACTGGCGGAGGCGTTGCGGGCATTCTCGAGCAGATTCACCAGCATCTCCTTCACCTCGTCCCGACGGGCCGGTCGCTCGACGGCGCCGCCTGCGACCAGCCGGACCCGCGCCCCGTCCTCCGCCAGCGCATAGAGCTGGACCACCTCCGCCGCCGCCGCGGTGATGTCCACCGGCTCGAGGGGGCCGGCCGCCTCCGGCGGTGCGCCGAACCGGCTGAAGATCCGTGCGATGGTGTCGAGCCGGTCGATCTCCCCCAGGATCCGCCCCCCGGTCTGCTCCAGCACCGGCGCGAACGCCTCCGGTCCCCGGCGCCAGGCTCGCTGCAGGTGCTGCACCCCGAGGCGGAGCGGCGTGAGCGGGTTCTTGATCTCGTGCGCCACCTGGCGCGCCATCTCGCCCCAGGCGAGCACCCGCGCGGCGCGAGCCGCCTCGGTCACGTCGTTGAAGGCCAGTACCAGGCCGCCCGGCGCGCGGGCGAGCCGGGCGGCCTGGAGGGTGAGCCGACGGCCGCCGGCCTCGAACTCGGCCTCGGCCTCGGGCTCGCCCGGCGTGCCGGCTTCCACCGTGGCGGCCACCACCTCGCGGGCTGGCGCCCATTCTCCGGTCAACCCCGCGACGAAGTCGTCGCCTTCGGCGAGCGGACGGCCGAGGAGCTCCCGGGCCCGCGGGTTCGCGAGCAGCACCCGGCCGTCGGCGCCGAGCGCCACGACTCCCGTGGCCACGGTGGCGAGCACCGCGGCGGTGCGCGCGCGTGCAGCTTCCAGCTCCGCCTGGGTGGCGCGCACGTCGTCCGCCATCCGGCGCATCGCGCCGAAGACCGGCTCGAGCTCCGCCGGCGGCGGGGAGGCCGGGGCGGGCGGCAACTCCCCGCCCCCGATCGCGAGCGCTGCCTCCCGGAGATCCGCGACCGGCCGGGCGAGCGCCCGGGCCGCGAGCCGCGCGCCGGCCGCGGCCGCCGCGGCGCCGAGCAGGCCGGCCAGCACCAGCGCCAGCGCGAGATCCTCGAGTTCGGCCGCGGCAGCGGCCTCATCCACGCGGAGCGGCACGGCCACGACGCCCACGCCGCTCGGGGGCCCCGACTGCACCACCCGGTAGCCGATCCGGGTCGCCGAGTGCTCGCCACCGGCCGGGCGCACGAGGTCGAGCCCGCCGCCGAGAGCGAGCGCGCCGAACGCATCCGGGTCGAGCAGCGGCTGCACGACCCCGAGGTCCCGGAGGATCGGGGCGCCGGTGGCGAGCAGGGCCCCGCCGCTGTACAGCGCCAGCTCGCCGCCCACGCGCGCGCTCACCGCGCCGAGTCCCGGGCCGAGGGCGGCGTCCTGGCCGCGAAGCAGCGCCGCGGCCGGCGCCGCGGCCTCGCGCAGCACCCGCAGGATCTCCCGATCCCGCGCCCTGGCGCTCTCCGCCTGAAGCCGGGCGAGGCCCCAGGCGGTGAACACCGCCGCCGGCACCAGGCAGAAGAGGGCGAGGGTGACGGCGAGCCGGAGCCGGTACGAGCGCCGGGCGCGCTCCCAGTCGGGGAACCGGAGTCCGCCCTCCGCCGCGAGCCCGGCCAGCCACCAGAGCAGGGCCACGAGGCCGGCATCGATGACCAGCATGAGCGCGAGGCGGACCGCCACTGCCCCACCGCTCCGGAGGCTCACCGCCGCCTGCGCGGTCCGCGTCCCCTCGGGCAGGGCGACGTCGCGCTCGGCCCGCACGGTCCATCCCTGGCGCTCCCAGGCGAGCGCCGTTCCTTGGGGCGCGGGGCCGGGACGCGCGGGGCCGAGGGCCAGCCGATAGGGAAGCGGCGTGTGCGGGGGCAGGAGGAGGCCTCCCAGTCGTGTGCGCGGGATCAGCTCCGTCCGCGGACCGAGTGCGACCACCAGCCTCCGCCCGCTCCCGAGGCGGATCGTGCCCACGTCCACGACGCCCGGCGATCGGACCAGCCGCGCGACTACGGGGGCGTCGTCGACCACCGACGCCGCGAGCGCCTGCACCTGATCGGGAGGCAGGTCGAGCGAGTCCAGGGCGAGTTCCACGCGGGCCGAACCATCGGCCTCGTGCAGTGCGAGGTGGGCCGGGTATCCCGAGTCGGCGAGCGCCACCGCCCGCCAGCGGACGAAGAGCTCGGTGGCGGTGCTCGGCTCGGGGGGCCGGGCCATCGCCTCGATCGCCGGCCCGAGCGCGGGCGCAGGCCTCGCGTCCCGGCCGACACCCAGGACCTCCACGTCCGCCGCCGCGAGGGAGAGCCGCTCCGCCTGGAGCGCCGACCATGTCAGCATGCCGGCGCCCGCGCTGGCGGTCACCGCGGCGGCGAGGAGCCGGATGGATCGCCTCGCCGGGAGGGTGAGCGCCGCCAGCGCCGCGAACCACGCGACCCCGGCCGTCGGCGGCGCGAGGGTGCCCGGCCGCCAGCCGGTCGCGGCGAGCCAGAGCGAGAGGACACCCAGGAGGATTGCCGTCGCGGGCCAGCGGCCGGGCCCGGCCTCGACCGAGGGGCGCACCAGTTCGGCACCCAGCAGCAGCGCAGCCGCGGCGGGGAGCGCCAGCGCAAGGTGCCACGCCAGCCAGGGCCCGCCGCCGGCGATCGCCCCCGGCACCGGCAGGGCGCCGCGGAGTACCACCAGCACGGCCGGCGCGGCCGCCAGCAGCACCCCCCCCACCAGGACGCGACCCGGCGGCCGGCGCCGGACCAGCACGACCGCGAGCACCAGCAGCCCGGCACCCGCGGTAAGCACGGCCGGCAGCGCCCCCGCCGCGCCGCTCCCCTCCGCCGCCCGGAAGATGAGCCACGGTGCGAGCGCACCGAGCACCACTCGCCCGGTGGGCGGCGCGGCCCCGAACGCCACCAGCAGGACAGCGGCCACGATCGTGATGACCGCCGCGCGGGCGCCGGCGGCAGCGGTCGCGAGCGCCATCGCCTGCTCCGGCGGCACCAGCCGGACGCTGAAGAGCAGGCGGCGGCCGGTCGGCGACGACGGATCCTCGTAGTCGTAATCGAAGACATCGGGATCATCGGGCGCGGTGCCGGGCGCATAGACGGCCAGACCCACGCCGGTCCGCTGCCGGAACCGCTCGGCGATGCTCCGCTCCTGGCCCGGGGCGGCGGGATGGGCCCAGACCAGGGCGGTGGCCACCGCCACGCGTCCGTCGGCGGCCCGGCGCCGGGACTCGAGCAGGAGGTAATAGCCATCCACCCGGGAGGAGAGTCCGGGCCCGTCGGGCTCGGGAATGCGGTGGTGGGAGCCCGCCCATGCCCATGGCACGCCGGTGGGCTCGAGCAGGACGACGCCCACCTCCCCCTCGCCGGCCGGCAGGAGCCCCGCGAGGGCGGCGAAGACGGCCGCACGCGCCCCGGGGCGGAGCGCGCGCGCCCGCTCGCTCACCGCCTCCACCCGGTCGAACGCGGCATCGAGGTCGCCCGCGAGGCGCCGGGACGCGGCGGTGATCCGGCGCTCCCGCTCGCTGTCCCAATGGTCGTGGATCCGGTCGAGCCGGACCTGCAGGATCGGCACCAGCGCGCCGGCCAGCAGCAGTCCGACGACGAGTGCGCGCGCTGCCCAGCCGCGCCGCGGAAGCAGGAGCACCGTGGCGGCCAGCGCGGCGAGCGCGGTCACGACCGCCCAGCGGGGTGCGGGAGCGGCCAGCCACTCGCCGACGGCGAGGAGCAGGAGGCTGATCCCGGCAGGCCACCAGCGGCTGATTCGGCTCACATTCCTCCCCGGCTCGGGCACGGCAACGACCGGCCCTCCATCAAGATACGCGCCTGCGGTACCCCGAGCCGCCGGCGGCTGTAAGTTTCCCGGATGACCCGACCCTGGCGGCTGAAGGAGCTGACTCCCGTCGAGACCGCCCAGCGGCTGGCGCATCGGCCGGCAATGCTGGTCCCGGTCGGCAGCACCGAACCCCACGGACCGTCCCTCCCCTTCGGCTGCGACACGCTGATCGTGGAGCGGCTGGCCGACGACCTGTCCGCCCGTTTCGGCATCCTGCGAGCGCCCACCATCGAGTACGGCGTTGCCACGGGCCGCGGTCCCGGACCCGGCGGTGCGGCGCTCCGGCGGAAGACCCTGCACCGCGTGATGAACGAGCTGGTCCAGGCCTGGGAATCGGCCGGGGTGCGGGAGTTCGTCCTCCTCACCGCCGAAGCGAACGACGCCCACCAGGAGGCGCTCACCGCCATCGTGGTCCAGCGCGCCCGGCTCATCGCGGTGGACGTGTTCGCGATGGCATTCGGCGAGCTGCTCGATACCGGCGAGGCCCGGCCCCACGCGGGGGAGCTGGACACCTCGCTGATGCTCCACCTGGCCCCCGACCTGGTGCGGCAAGGTGCGGGGGGACTCCCGCCGCACGCCTCCCCGGAGAAGGGCGCGCGGCTCTACGACTACATCCTGGAGCAGGTCGCCAGGCACTGCCTTGCCCCGGAGGAGACATGCGCCGAACCCTCGGCCTGACCCTGGCCCTCCTCTCTCCGGGCGCGCTCGCCGCCCAGGAGACGGACGAGGCCACCTTCCTGCTCCGCCACGGGCGCGACGAGATCGGCCGCGAGAGTTATCGCGTCCTCGAGGGACGGGGGCGCGGCCAGCCGGGCGCCACCCTCGCCGTCACCGCGGAATACCCGGCTCGGCACCCCGCGCTTTCGGTGACGGCCCTGGTGAGCCGCTCGCCGGAGGGAGCGCTCACCGCGTTCCAGCTGGAGCGCGCGGCGCCCGGGGACACCACGCGGATCCTGGGCGAGGTGGCCGGCGGCCGGCTCACCCTCCGGATCGTGCGTGGTGCCACCGAGGCGGCGCGGCAACTCCCCGCTGGCGGCGACCTCGTCATCCTGGCCGACAGCCTCCATACACTGCTGGGCCAGGTGGGGCCGATGGCGACCGAGGCCGGCCGCCGCCTCACCGGCCTCTATCCGGAGAGCGGGCGGCGGATCGCCCTCACCGCGACCCTGGCCCAGCCCGGGGCATCAGGGGGCCGTGTGGTGGAGGTGACCGGTGACGTCGTCGCCCGGCTGACCTACGACGGGGCGGGGCGGCTGGTCCGGGTGTCGGCCCCGGCCAGCGGCGTGGCCGCCGTCCGGGCCGAGTTCTGACCCGGCCCGAGCCTTTGTCGCAACCTGAAACCTCCTGTCGCCGGCCCCCGTAAGAGGGGCAGTCCGAGTCATCTCCATATGAAGAGGATACCGATGCGCCGCCGGTTCACCGCGTTCTGCCTGCTGGTCCTCTCCGCCGCCCCGGCGTGGGCCCAGGTTCCCGACTCGGCACCTGCCCGCCGCCCCCCGACGTCCACGCTCTCGCTCGCCGAGGCCCTCGACCTGGGCCGGGCGCGGAGCCCCGACTACCTCACCGCGCTCAACGACGCCGACCCGGCGCGCTGGGCGGTGCGGAACGCCTACGGCTCCTTCCTGCCGAGCGCCGACGTCTCGGGGAGCATGAACTACACCGGCGAGGGGTCGTCCACCTTCGGCGGCTCGAGCTTCGTGCAGAGCTCGCCCTCGCTGGGCTCCAGCTACTCGATCGGGCTCGGCTGGCAGTTCTCCGGCGCGACGATCGCCGGTCCGGGATTCCAGAAGGCCAACCAGCGGGCCACCGAGGCGGACATCGAGACGGCGCGGGTGAACCTCACGGCCGACATCACCGCCCAGTACCTGGCCGCGCTCGCGGCCGTGGCTCAGACCGACGCGGCGCACGTGCAGGTGGCACGGAACCAGGTCTTCCTCGACCTCGCCCGCGCGCGCTACCAGGTGGGCCAGGCGACGCTCCTGGACGTGCGCCAGGCCGAGGTGCAGAAGGGCAACTCGGACATCGCCCTGCTCCGGGCCCAGCTGGACGAGACCGACCAGAAGCTCGAGCTCTTCCGGCGGATGGGCGTGCCCGCCCCGGCGGACGTCGACGGGGTCGGCCTCACCAACGAGTTCGAGGTGACGGAGCCGCAGTTCGCCGGCGACAGCCTGGTCGCGCTGGCCCTGGCGGAGAATCCCGAGTACCGGGCGCTCCAGGCCCTGGACGACGCCTCGAAGTGGTCGCTCCGCTCGGCCCGCTCGCAGTACCTGCCGTCGCTCTCGGCGCGGGCGGGCTGGTCCGGCTTCACCCAGGAGTTCACCCGGGAGGAGACCCTGGTGAACAACGCCTACGGCGGCGGGCTGGTGGCGGCGGAGAACTGCCGGTTCCAGAACGACATCATCACCCGGCTCACCTCGCCGCTTCCCTACCCGAACGGCGGGGTGATCGACGACTGCAACGCCTACGCCGGGCTCAACTCGGCGGGCACGGCGCTCGACCCGGCGGTGGAGCAGAGCCTCCTCGCGGCGAACGACCAGTTCCCCTTCGAGTTCCAGAGCCAGCCGTTCCAGGCCTCGCTCACGATCTCGCTGCCGCTCTTCACCGGCTTCGGCCGGAAGCTCGACGTGGCGCGCGCCCGGGCGGCGCGGGACGACGCGCAGGAGTCGGTGCGCCGCGCGGAGCTGCAGATCCGGACCCTGGTGCTGTCGCGGCTGGGCGCGCTCACGACGGCGCACCAGGCGATCGCGGTGCAGGGGGCCAACCGTGAGGCCGCGCGGGACCAGCTCCGGCTGGCGCAGGACCGGTACCGCCTCGGCAGCGGCACCTCGCTCGAGCTGTCGGATGCGCAGAACGCGGTCTCGCAGGCGGAGACCGACTTCATCAACGCCGTGTACGCCTACCATCGCGCCTTCGTCGCCCTCGAGGCGATCGTGGGCCGTCCCCTCCGCTGAGAGGTCAGGTCAATGTCGCGACGCACGAAGTGGAGTCTCATCATCGGTCTCGTGGTGGTCGTCGGCGGGGGCATCTTCGCCCTCACCGCGGCCAAGCGCGGCGGCAAGGAGACCGAGGTCCGGCTCGAGCCCGTCGGCAAGCGGGACCTGGTGGCCACCGTGACCGCGAGCGGGACGATCGAGCCGATGACCAAGGTGGACGTGAGCGCCGACATCACCGGCCGGATCGTCCGCATCGCGGTCAAGGAGGGTGACTGGGTCGAGAAGGGCCAGTTCCTGATCCAGATCGACCCCGGGCTCTACGAGGCCGCGGTCAAGCGGGGCGAAGCGCTGGTCGCCTCCTCCCAGGCGGCGCTGGTGCAGGCCACCGCGAACCTCGACCAGGCCAAGCGCAACTGGGACCGGGTGGAGGAGCTCTCCCGCACGTCGACCACCCTGATCTCGACCGAGCAGGTCGAGCAGTCCCGCACCGCGTGGGAGGTGGCCCTGGCCAACGCGAACTCCGCCCGGGCGCAGGTGGAGCAGTCCCGCGCCGGGCTGGCGGAGGCGCGGGACCAGCTGGGCAAGACGCGGCTCATGGCCCCGATGTCGGGCCGGGTCACCCGCCTCAACGTCGAGGAGGGGGAGGTCGCGGTGCCCGGCACGTTCAGCCGGGAGACCGCCCTCCTGCTGACCATCTCCGACCTGTCGGTGGTGCTGGCCAAGGTCCAGGTGGACGAGACCGACGTGGTCCGGCTCGCGCTGGGCGACTCGGTGCGGGTGACCATCGACGCCTTCCCGGACAGCACGTTCACCGGGCGGGTGTCGCTGGTGGCCAACAGCGCCACCCTCACCGCCACCCAGACCGCCGGCGGCTCGAGCGACCAGGCGGTGGACTTCGACGTGGAGATCACGCTGGACAACCCGCCGGCCGCGATCCGCCCGGGGCTCTCCGCCACCGCCCGGATCATCACCGACACCCGGAAGGACGTGCTGAGCATCCCGATCATCGCCCTCACGGTGCGGGGCCACGAGGCGGTGCCGAACGAATCGGTGAAGGGCGCCGCCGCGCCGGCGGCCCGGGACACCTCGCGCCCCGGCGCGGGCAAGGGCAAGGAGGCGGAGGGCGTCTTCGTGGTCCGGGGCGGGATCGCCACCTTCGTGCCGGTCAAGGTCGGCATCGCGGGGGAGGAGCACTTCGAGGTCCTGGGCGGGGTGCAGGCGGGGGACACGGTGGTGGCGGGCCCCTATCAGGTGATCCGCGACCTCAAGGACTCGACCCGGGTCCGGCAGCAGGAGGCGCCCGAGGGCGAGGCGGCGGAAGGCGGGTCGCGATGAGCCACGCGGTCATCGACGTCCGCGACCTCCGGCGGGAGTACGTGCTGGAGGGGGAGCGGGTGCAGGCGCTCCGCGGGGTGTCGCTCGTCATCCGCCGGAACGAGTACGTCGCCATCATGGGGCCCTCGGGCTCGGGCAAGTCCACGATGATGAACGTGCTGGGCTGCCTCGACACCCCGAGCGGCGGGGAGTACTGGCTCAACGGGCAGGAGGTGTCGCGGCTCTCCGACCAGGCGCTGGCCCGGGTGCGGAACCGGGAGATCGGGTTCGTCTTCCAGACCTTCAACCTGCTGCCGCGGGCGACGGCGCTGCACAACGTCGAGCTGCCGCTCATCTACGCCGGCATCGGCTCGGCCGAGCGGCGGCGGATGGCCGAGGACGCGCTGGGCCGCGTGGGCCTGGCGGACCGGATGCAGCACCGGCCCAACGAGCTCTCCGGCGGCCAGCGCCAGCGGGTGGCCATCGCCCGCGCCCTGGTGAACCGGCCGAGCCTGCTCCTGGCCGACGAGCCCACGGGCAACCTCGACAGCGCGACGAGCGCCGACATCATGCGGGTGTTCGGCGCGCTCCACGCGCAGGGGCAGACGATCGTGATGGTGACCCACGAGGCCGACATCGCGGCCCATGCCGAGCGGACGGTGGTGCTCCGCGACGGTCAGGTGGCGAGCGACCTGGTCCGGGCGCGGGCGGCCTGATGGCCTGGCTCGAGGCGGTCTGGCTGGCCCTCCGGACCATCCGCACCCAGAAGCTCAAGAGCTTCTTCTCGCTGATCGGGGTGCTGATCGGCACGACGTTCCTGGTGGCGGTCGTGTCGATCGTCCAGGGGATGAACGTGTACATGGAGGACCGCTTCGCCAACACGCTCGTCGGGCTCAACACCTTCGAGCTCCGGCAGCGGCCCAACATCACCACGGGGGACATCTCCGAGGAAGTCTGGCGCTCCTGGTTCCGCCGGCCCCGGATCTCCTACGAGGACGCCGACTACGTCCGGGAGCACCTCTCGACCCCGGCGATCTACGCCAAGTTCTGCGCCGACCGGATGACCATCAAGTACGGGAGCAAGGAGGCGCGGGACATCGACCTGGTCGGCACCGAGGAGACCTACTTCCGGATCCGGAACTACGAGCTGGCCGACGGGCGGCCCTTCACCCGGCAGGAGGTGCGGGTCGGGCAGCCGGTGCTGGTGATCGGGAACCTGCTCGCCGAGCGGCTCTTCGAGGGCGAGGACCCGGTGGGCAAGGAGGTGACCATCCGCGGGATCCCCTACCGGGTGATCGGCGTGGTGGAGCCGCAGGGCACCCTCTTCGGGCTCTCGCTCGACAAGTTCGCCGTGATGCCCTACACCGCCCCGGCCCGGCGGCACATCTGCCCGATCAACATCCTCGACGCCTTCATCGTGAAGGCGGAGACCCCCACGGCGATGCTCGCGGCGATGGGCGAGACCGAAGCGGCGATGCGCGGGCGGCGGCACCTCCGCCCCGGCGAGGAGAACAACTTCTTCCTGCAGACCTCCGAGGCGGCGCTCGAGGGGTGGCAGAAGATCTCCCGGGTCCTCATGCTGGCACTGCCGGGCCTGGTGGCGATCTCGCTGGTCGTGGGCGGGATCGTGATCATGAACATCATGCTGGTGGCGGTGGCGGAGCGCACCCGGGAGATCGGGATCCGCAAGGCGCTGGGCGCGCGCCGGGGGGACATCCTGGCCCAGTTCGTCATCGAGTCGGCCACCATTTCCGCGGTGGGCGCCGCGCTCGGGATCGGGACCGGCCTGCTCCTCGCCTTCGCGGTGCGCGCCTTCTCGCCGCTGCCGGCCGCGGTGGCCCCCTGGTCCATCGCCGTGGCGGTGGCCCTCGGCGTGGTGGTCGGGATGATCGCCGGGGTCTACCCGGCGAGCCGGGCCGCACGCCTCGACCCGATCGTCGCCCTCCGGGCGGAGTGAGCCGCATGTTCTCCTCCATCACGCGCGCCGCCGAGGGCATCGGCATCGCCCTCGACTCGATCCGGGCCAACAAGGTGCGGGCGGCCCTGACCATCCTCGGCATCGCCATCGGCGTCATGGTGGTGGTCGGGATGGCCGCGGCCATCACCGGCATCAACCGGGCGGTGAGCGCCGAGCTCGAGGCGCTCGGGCCCAAGACCTTCTTCGTGACCCGGTACTTCGAGGGGGGGATCACGATCTCGGACGGCTCGGACGAGACCAGCCCCTGGCGGCGCCGTCCCTGGCTCACGGTGGAGGAGGCGAGGCTGATCCAGCAGCTCCCCGCCGTCCGGGACGTCGCCTGGCGGGAGGGAACCGGAGGGCCGATCAGCTACCGCGGCACCGAGCTCACCGGGGCGGGCATCGCCGGGTTCTCGCCCGCGTGGGTCCAGGTGACCGGCGGCAACCTCGTGGCCGGCCGGAGCTTCACGGCGCTCGAGTTCGCCGCCAGCGCCTACGTGGTGGTGGTGAACCAGGCCGTGGCCGACCAGTTCTTCTCCGGGGTGGACCCGATCGGCAAGACGATCAAGGTCTTCGGGGTGCCGTTCACGGTCATCGGCGTCTGGGTCCAGCCCGACGCGCTCTTCGACAACGCCGACCGGCCCCGGGTGGCCATTCCGCACACCACGTTCACCAAGGTGGCGGACTACTGGCGCGGCTGGATGGAGCTCAACGTGCTCCCCACCGACGTGGCCACGGTCGCGGAGGCGCAGGACCAGGTGATCTCCGCCCTCCGCGCGAAGCGCGGCCTCAAGCCGGGGGAGGACAACAACTTCGACGTGGTGACCCAGGACAAGCTGCTCGACACCTTCAACAACATCACCCGGGTCTTCTTCCTGGTGATGCTGGCGCTCTCCGGCGTCGGCCTGCTGGTGGGCGGCGTCGGCGTGGTGGCGATCATGATGATCTCGGTCACGGAGCGCACCCGGGAGATCGGCGTGCGCAAGGCCCTCGGCGCCACCCGCGCCGAGATCATGTTCCAGTTCCTGGTCGAGGCGGCGACCCTCACCATGGTGGGCGGGGCCGCGGGCCTCGTGCTGGGCGGGCTCATCACGCTGGGCGTGAACAAGTGGACGCCGATCCCCGCGGCCATCCCCCTCTGGTCGGTGGTGGCCGCCCTCGTGGCGTCGGTCATCACCGGGGTGTTCTTCGGGCTCTACCCGGCCAACCGGGCGTCGAAGCTGGATCCGGTGGAGGCGCTGCGGTACGAATGAGCGCTGTTCGCTGTTCGCTGTTCGGAAGCTTGGCCAGCGAACAGCGACTAGCGAATCGCGAGTAGCGAATCGCGTTATCTTGGAGGCATGCCCCTCGCCGAGGCCCTCTTCCTCGCCGTCCGCGCCATCTGGAGCGCCAAGCTCCGCTCGTTCTTCACCCTCCTCGGCATCATCGTCTCGGTCGCATTCCTGGTGATGGTCGTCGCCGTCATCCAGGGCATGAACGCCTACGTCCGCGAGACGCTCACCGGCGCCATCATCGGCACCAATGCCTTCCAGGTCCGCCGCACGCCGATCGTCCTCGGCCTCCTCGACGACGAGGAGGTCAAGGCCATCGCGCGGCGCCCGCGCATCACCCGGGAGGACGCCGCCGTGGTGGGTGGCGCCGTTCCCGAGGCCGAAGCGGTGGCCCTGCAGTCCGGCTGGCCCACGCCCACCAGCGACGTGAGCTGGCGGAACCGCACCGTCGGCGACGTGCTCGTCTTCGGGATCACCCCGCCCTACCAGATCGTGCAGGACTACGGCTTCGCCGCGGGCGAGCCGCTGGCCGACCCCGACGTGCGGGAGCGGCGCCTGGTGGCCGTCGTCGGGGCCGAGGTCGCGGAGAAGCTGTTCGGCGACCCGGCCCGGGCGCTGGGCCAGACCGTCCGGATCGCCGGGCGGCCCTTCACGGTGAAGGGCGTCACCGCGCCCAAGGGCCGGGTGCTGGGCCAGTCGTTCGACGGCTTCGCCCTGGTGCCGCTCAGCAGCTTCGAGGCGATCTACGGCCGGCGGCTCACCACGGTCGTCTCGGTCAAGATGGCGAGCGCCGACGAGATCGACGGCGCCATGGCCCGGGCCGAGGAGGCGATGCGGCTCGCGCACCGGCTCCGGCCGGGCGAGCCGAACGACTTCACCATCGACAAGGCGGATGCGCTGGTCGCCTTCTGGAAGTCGCTCACGAAGCTGCTGTTCACCGTCATCCCGGCGGTGGTGTGCATCGGGATCGTCGTCGGGGGGATCGTCATCATGAACATCATGCTGATGACGGTGAACGAGCGGACCCGCGAGATCGGGCTGCGGAAGTCCCTCGGCGCCACCCGCGCCGACATCCGGCGGCAGTTCCTGGTCGAGGCGGTGATCCTCGCCTCGCTCGGCGGCCTCCTCGGCGTGGCCACCGGCTGGAGCGGCGCCGGCGCGGTGGCGGCGTTCACCCCGCTCCCCGCCCGGGTCACCGCCTGGTCGGTGGGCGTGGCCCTGCTCCTCGGCGCCGGCACCGGCGTGCTCTTCGGGGTCTACCCGGCGAGCCGCGCCGCCCGGCTCGACCCCATCACCGCGCTGCGCCAGGAATGACGCCGTCACGTCACCGCGGACGGGGGGCGGCGTGCTGATCCGGAACGCCGACGAGGGCATCCGGATCGCGCTCGACTCGCTGCGCGCCAACAAGCTCCGCGCCGGGCTCACCATCCTCGGCGTGGTGATCGGCGTCGCCACGGTGATGGCGATGGCCTCGATCGTCCAGGGGATCCGGGCGCAGATCTTCAGCACGATCGAGATCGCCGGCCCGACGACGTTCTACGTGATGCGGTTCTGGTCCCAGACCCCGCTCGACCCCGACCACCTGCCCCGGGAGGTCCGGATCCGTCCCGTCCTCGCCCAGCGGGACGCGGAGGCGCTCCGGGGGGTGCCGGAGATCGAGTATGCCGGCCTCTGGATCCAGATCTTCCAGCGCGTCGAGTACCAGGGGATCCGCACCCAGGCGATGACGATCTTCGCCGCGGACGACCGGTACATGGACATCCAGGGGGGGACGCTGCTCCGGGGCCGGTTCTTCTCCCGGGCGGAGCTCGCCTCCGGCACCCCGGTGACCGTGCTCGAGGAGGAGACCGCCGACCGGCTCTTCGGCCGGATCGACCCGCTCGGCCGCGTCGCGCGGATCGGGGGGAAGGCCTTCCGCGTGATCGGGGTCTACGCCCGGCCGGGAAACATCTTCGAGCCCCCGGGGCAGCAGGTGGGCGCGATCGTCAGCTTCGAGGCGGGCCGGCGGAACTTCGACTACGACGAGACCAACGCGCTCTTCATCGCCGCGCGGCCCCGGGCCGGGGTGCCCGCCGACCGCGCCCTCGACCTCGCCACGGTGGCGCTCCGGCGGGCCCGCGCCCTCCGGCCCGCGGACTCCAACACCTTCGACCTGATCTCCCAGGACCAGATCCTCGACACGGTCTCGAGCCTCACCTCCGCCTTCTTCCTGGTGATGGTGGCGCTCTCCGGCGTGGCGCTGCTGGTGGGAGGCATCGGGGTGATGGCCATCATGATGGTCTCGGTCACCGACCGGACCCGGGAGATCGGCCTCCGGATGGCGCTCGGCGCCACCCGGCGCGAGGTGCTCTGGCAGTTCCTGGTGGAGGCGGCGACGCTCACCCTGGTCGGCGGCCTCATCGGCATCGCGATCGGGCTGGGCCTGGGCCAGGTGCTCAAGGTCGGCCTCGGCCTCGAGACCGGGGTCCCGCTCTGGAGCGCCGCACTCGCCACCGGAGTGAGCATCGCCATCGGCCTGGTGTTCGGCTTCATCCCGGCCAACCGGGCGGCCATGATGGACCCGGTGGAGGCGCTGCGGCACGAGTAGCTGGGGAGCGGGGAGCAGGGAGCGGGGAGCGGGCCGCCCCCCCCACTCCCCGTTCCCCGTTCCCCGTTCCCCGTTCCCCGTTTCCACGTACCTTCCTTCCACCCCCCAACCCCGACCCCCATGCGCGTCGACCTCCTTGCCATCGCCGCCCATCGCGACGACGTCGAACTGACCTGCGCCGGCACCCTGCTCAAGGCGCGCGACGCCGGTCATGCCACCGGCATCCTGGACCTGACCGGCGGCGAGACCGGCACGCGGGGGACCGCCGAGCTCCGGGCCGCGGAGGCGGCGGCGGCATCCGAGGTGCTGGGGGTGAGGGAGCGACGGAACGCCGGGCTGCCGGACGCCGCGCTCGCCAACACCGACGAGACCCGGCGCGTGGTGGTGGAACAGATCCGCCACTTCCAGCCCAGGGTGGTCATCCTCCCCTACCCCGTCGGCCGGCATCCCGACCATCGGATCGCGGCGGAGCTGGGGCGGGACGCCTGCTTCCTCTCCGGCCTCGCGAAATACCCTGCCGGGGGCGAGCCCTGGCGACCGTTCAAGATCCTCTACGCCCTTGCCTACCGGGAGGACCCGGTCAAGCCGACGTTCGTGGTGGATGTCTCCGCCCAGTTCGAGCGGAAGATGCGCGCCATCCGCTGTTACGCGAGCCAGTTCGACGGGGCCAAGGCGGCAGGCGAGATCTTCCCCACCGGCCAGGACCTCTACACCCTGGTGGAAACCCAGAACGCGCACTACGGCTCCCTCATCCGGCGGCCGTACGGCGAGCCGTTCTGGACCCAGGAGACGCTCGAGGTGGAGGACGTGGTGGGACTGGAGGTCCAGTCGATGTAGTCCGGAGGGCCTCGACCGGTTCGCCAGGCCCGGACCGGGGACGACGTGCTCCCGGCACCACCCTCCTTCCACCTGATCCCCGCGATGTGCGGAATCGCCCCGGGGGCGACGCGACGGAAGCTCGCTCATGGACGGGCGGCGGATCGACCGGGTGCTGGTGGCCCCGCTGCCGGGCCCCTGAGGGACCAAGGGCGTCGCAGGGTGGCGGAGGAACCGGGCGGTTGGTATCGTGGGCGTGGTGACACCCCGGACGCCCGACCGCCCGTGGGAGGAAGATGCGCATCCCGACCGACCGCTGGTGCCGCGTCGCCGCAGCGCTCCTCGCCCTGATCGTCGTCGGGCGTCTCGCCGTTCGGGAGCTGCCGGACTGGAGATCCGTCCCCGGGTGGGAAGCCTACTGGATCGCGCAGGGCCTGGTCCGGGGCGAGGGGTTCAGCCTCCCCGTCGGCCACCGCTGGCTGTTCGACGTGGTGGACAGCAACGGCTACCTTCGCATCACCGACGAGGCGTTCCAGGCGAGTGCCTGGGCGGACCCGGTCTACACCGGCATCCTCGCCGCGCTCCTCGCCGGCGTCCCGGGGCACTACCAGCTGGCCGCGCTGATCCTGAACCTTGGCCTGCTCCTCCTCGTCTTCTGGGGGACGTATCGCCTGGGGGAGCGCATCGCCGGTCCCGTCCCCGGCCTCATCGCGGTCGTCCTGCTCGTCCGGATCCATCCCTTCCACGACTCGGTGGTCCAGATGACGAACACCGTGTTGAGCGGCGCGCTGATCGTCGTGGCGGGACTGGCGCTGGTGTCCGCGCTGGAGCGGCCCACCCGCGGTCGTGCCGTCGCCCTCGGCCTCGGGCTCGGGGTCGCCGTGCTGGCCGGGCCCAGCGCACAGTTCTTCGTGCCGGCGGCGCTGCTGATGCTCCTGCTGGCCGCACGGGGCGATGGACTGCGTCGGGCCGCCGGCCAGGCGGCGATCGTGGCGGCCGCCAGCGCACTGGTCGTGCTGCCCTGGACGGCGCGCAACTGGCTCCGGTTCGGGGAGCTGGTGCCGGTGCGCACCGGCGGTGGCCAGATCGCGTTCGTGGGCGTGGTGGGCGCGGGCGCGGCCGTCGAGCCTGGACGCCTTCGGACTCGAATCCCGCCGCCCTGGCGGGCCGAATCCCCGCGCGCCGCCGTCCGCCGCCTCGTGGAGCCCCCGTGGGACGAGGTCGCGGCCCTCGAACGGTTCCAGCTCGACTATGCCGAGGACGTCGGTCCACCCGGATACGGGCAGATGAACGAGGCGGAGCGCGACGCCTGGCAGATGCGGGAAACGCGCGCCTTCCTGCGCGAGGCACCCGGGCTCTCCGCCCGGCTCGCCCTGGCCAAGATCGACACGTTCGCACGCCGGATGAACTGGGCCGGCGGCGTCGCCTGCATCCTCGCGGCGCTCGCCTGGCTCCTTGCCCGTCGCAGCCTGGCGGTGCTGGGGCTGACCCTCTGGGTCGGCGCCTATCTCGTCCCGTTCCTGCTCATCGTACCCTACTACCCGCGCTATCGGGCCCCGGTGGAACCGCTGCTCGTGGCACTGGCGGGGGTGGCGACCTGGCGCCTGGCCCTGCTCGCCGTTCACCTCGGCCGGCGAGTGGGGGCCCGGTGAAGCCGGACATCGCCGTCCTCATCCCGTGTTACAACGAGGCCCAGACCGTGGCGAAGGTCGTCACCGACTTCCAGCGGGCGCTCCCCGGGGCGACCATCCTGGTCTATGACAACGCGTCCACCGACGCGACGGCGAGCATCGCGCGGGCCGCGGGGGCCGTCGTGCGGAGCGAACCTCTGCGGGGCAAGGGCAACGTGGTGCGGCAGATGTTCGCCGACATCGAGGCCGACGTGTACGTCCTGGTGGATGGCGACGACACCTACGAAGCGGGGAGTGCCCCGGAGATGGTGCGGCGGCTGCTCGGCGAGTCGCTGGACCTGGTGAACGGCGCGAGGGTGCCCGTCGGAACTGACGCCTACCGTCCGGGCCACCGGTTCGGCAACCGGCTGCTCACGGCCACGATCGCGATGCTCTTCGGGAATCGGTTGACGGACCTGCTCTCGGGGTACCGGGTCTTCTCGCGGCGGTTCGTCAAGAGCTTCCCCTCGCTCGCGTCGGGGTTCGAGATCGAGACGGAGTTCTCCGTGCATGCCCTCCAGCTCCGGATGCCCCTCTGCGAGATCCCGACCCCCTACCGGGAGCGGCCCGAAGGGTCGGTGAGCAAGCTGGCGACATGGCGCGACGGGTTCCGGATCCTGCGGACGATCGTGGCGCTCGTGCGCTCGGAGAAGCCCCTGGCGTTCTTCGGCGGGCTGGCCGTCGTCGTCGCGCTGGCCAGCCTCGGCCTCGGGATCCCGGTGGTCGTCGAGTTCGCCCGGACGGGACTCGTGCCCCGGTTCCCGACGGCGATCCTCGCCGCGGCGCTGATGATCATCGCGTTCCTGAGTTTCTCCTGTGGCCTCATCCTCGACACGGTCAGCCGGGGGCGCGTCGAGGCGAAGCGGCTCAGCTACCTCGCCATTCCCATCCGCTTCTCGGGACGCGGATGAGGAAGCAGCCCTACTCCGCCACCACCGCCACCGTCCAGTCGCCCCCCTCCGGCTTCTCGAGCATCACCGCCCGCACCTCCCCCGCGCCGATCGACAGCAACCCCGTCTGCGCCACCACCGTCGCTGTGCCTCCCTCGGTGAACCGCACCACCCAGGTGCCCGGATCGAAGTAGAGCAGCGTGCTGTAGGAGGGGTATCGCGCATCGAGCGAGAGCTCCGCCTGCCGCCCGGCGAGGTCCGTGCCCGGGGCGGTGATGTGCACGTCGAGCGGGACCGGCGGCGGCACGCTCGCGGAGTCGGTGAAGGCCGGCGCGATGTTCACGATCCGGATGTTGGCCCGATCGGGCTTGGCCTGGCCGGTATCTCCCGGCGACCGGGTCACCAGGCGGAGGGCCGACCCGCCCGCCATCAGGGTGTAGTCCCCGTCGGCCACCAGCATCGTGTCGAGCGTTCCGACGATGTTCGCCGTCCCCGTTTCGCGGACCGCCACCTCCTGGCTGCCGGCCGGCACCTCGGCGTAGTTCGACGAGCCCTCGTAGGGCACCGCCGCGGCGACCACCATCCCGTCCACGAGCAGGTCGAGCGCCGCCACCCCGGTCGCCCCGTTCAGGAGCCGGAGTTCGGCCGTGGGGGGCATCGGGTCGGAGGGGTTGTCCTCACAGCCCGCCATGAGCGCCAGTGCCAGCACCGGCACGGCCGCGATCCGCCAACTCCGCATCTCGTCCTCCCGGGCCCCTCCGGGCCGTTCGTGTCCGGCTGGAATCCTAGCTCATCCGACGTAAGGGAGACGTGTGGGATTCATGAGGCGCCACAGGGCCGGGAACTCGCCTCAACCCCTTTCCCGGCCTATATTTCCCGCCCTATGAAGCCCGCTCCCGTCTACCTCGACCACGCCGCCACGACCCCGGTCCGCCCGGAGATCCTGGAGGCGATGCTGCCCTATCTCCGCGCCGACGCGTTCGGGAATCCGTCCAGCCCGCATCGCTGGGGGCGCGCGGCGCGCGCCGGCATGGAACAGGCCAAGCGGCAGGTCGCCGCCGCCCTCGGCGCGGAGCCGAACCAGGTGGTCTTCACCTCGGGCGGCACCGAGGCGGACAACCTCGCGGTGGTCGGAGCCGCGCTTGCCGCGCGGCACGGCGGGCGGCGGATGGCCGTCGCGGTGTCGGCCACCGAGCACAAGGCGGTGCTCGCCGCCGCGCATCATGTGAAGGCCCTCGGGGGCGAGGAACGGATCCTGCCGGTGGACCGCCACGGCGTCCTCGACCTCGGCGAGCTCGACGCCGTGCTGGAGGAGCGGCCGGCCTGCGTCTCGGTGATGTGGGTGAACAACGAGGTCGGCACGCTCCAGCCGATCAGCGCGATCGCGGAGCGCTGCCGCGCGGCCGGCGTCATCTTCCACACCGACGCGGTGCAGGCCTTCGGGAAGGTGCCCGTCACGGTGACCGGGTTCGGCGGCACCCTCCTCACCATCTCGGGCCACAAGATCGGCGCCCCGAAGGGGGTGGGCGCGCTGATCGTCCGCGACCGCAAGGCGGTCGAGGCGATCATCCACGGCGGCGGCCAGCAGTTCGGCATCCGGCCCGGCACGGAGAACGTGGCCGGCGCCGTCGCGCTCGGCGCCGCCTGCGAGCTGGCCGCCCGGGAGCAGCCCGCCACCGCGGCGCGCCTCGCGGCGCTCCGTGACGCCCTGGCCGCGCGCCTCCGGACGGCGGTACCCGACCTGGCGGTCAATGCCGAGTCCGGCCCGCGCGCGCCCCATGTGCTCAGCGTGTCGGTGCCGGGCGCCGACGGCGAGGCGATGCTGATGCACCTCGACCTGGCCGGCGTCGCCGCCTCCGGCGGCTCGGCGTGCTCCACCGGCGCGGTGGAGCCGTCGCACGTGCTGGTGGCGATGGGCGTCCCGCGGGACCTCGCCCTCGGCACGCTGCGCTTCTCGCTGGGCCACGAATCGAGCGAGGCCGACATCGCCCGCGCGGCCGAGGTCTTCCCGGCCGTCGTCGAGAAGGTCCGCAAGCTCGCCGGCCTCCTCGGCCGCAGCTGAGCGGGGAGGCCGGCGCGTGGCGCGGGTCCTGGTCGCGATGTCCGGCGGGGTGGACAGCTCCGTCGCGGCCGCCCGGCTCGTGGCGGAGGGCCATGAGGTCATCGGGGCCACGCTCAAGCTCTTCTGCTACGGCGACGACGTCCCCGACCGCCCCTGCTGCTCGCTCGACTCGATCACCGACGCCCGCCTCGTGGCGCACCGGCTCGGCATCCCGCACTACGTCCTCAACCTCGAGGATCGCTTCGGCCGGGACGTGATCGGCGACTTCGTGGCGGAATATGCCCGCGGTCGCACGCCGATCCCCTGCGTGCGGTGCAACTCCTTCACCAAGTTCCGCGACCTCCTCGCGCACGCCGATGCCCTCGGCTGCGATTACCTGGCCACCGGCCATTATGCGGTGGCCCGCGGCGGCGCCCTCTTCCGCGGCACCGATCCCGGCAAGGACCAGAGCTACTTCCTCTGGGGCATCGACCGGGCGGTGGTGGCCCGGCTGCTCACGCCGGTCGGCGCGATGACCAAGGCGGAGACCCGGGACCTCGCGCGCGACCTCGGGCTGGTGACCGCGGACAAGCCGGAGTCGGTGGAGATCTGCTTCGTCCCCGACGGCGACTACGCGGCCGTGCTCGAGCGGGAGCTGCCGGCTGGCGCTCCCGCGCTGGCGCCGGGGGCGTTCGTCACCGCCGGCGGGGAGGTCGTGGGGGAGCATGCGGGCTTCGCGCGGTACACGGTGGGCCAGCGCAGGGGCCTGCCCGGCGGGCGCTCGGCGCCCCTCTACGTCCTCGGGATCCGGCCGGAGCGGCGCGAGGTGGTCGTCGGCCCGGCCGAGGCACTCGACGGCCACGCGGCGACACTGGAGGAGGTCAACTGGCTGGCCGATCCCCTCCGGCCAGGGGCGCGCTGCGAGGTGCAGCTCCGCTACCGGGCGCGCGCCGTCCCGGCCGAAGTCGAGGCCGCGGGCCCCGACTCCATCGCGCTCCGGCTCCTCGCACCGGTCCGCGCGATCGCGCCGGGGCAGTCCGGAGTCCTGTATGGTGACGCCGGGCGAGTGCTGGGCGGCGGGCGGATCCGGTGAGGCGCCTCCGCCGCCTCACCGTTCCGTTCGCCGTGCTCGCCGGGCCGGTCACCGCGCAGTCGCCGGCGCGGCTCACCCCGGAGCTGCTGCTCTCGGTGCCGGTCCCGTCCGATCCCCGAGTCTCGCCCGACGGGCACCTGGTGGCCTTCACCGTCACCACGGTCGAGGGCCCCGCTCTCGCGGAGCGGCGCCGGGTCTGGCTGCTGGACCTGGACCGGGGCGAGAGCTGGCAGGCGACCGGGGGCGACGGGGAGGAATGGGCGCCGCGCTGGAGTCCCGACGGGGCCACCCTCGGGTTCGTCTCCACCCGCTCGGGCCGGCCGGAGGTGTGGGCACTGCCCACCCGCGGCGGCGAACCGCGTCGCCTGACCGGCGCCGGCCTTGCCCTGCTCGATTTCGAGTACCTGGGTGGCGGGCGGCCGTTGCTCGGGGTGGCCGACGTCCCGGCCGCCGACGCGGGCGCGCCGGTGACGAACCGTCCCTGGCGGGCCGGCACCGACTGGCGGCTCGCCGAGCGCCGGCACCTGTTCCTGCTGCCGACGGACGGCGGGCCGCCGACCGACGTGACCCCCGGGCCGCGGAACGTCCCCCGTCTCGACGCGACCCCTCCCGGCTTCACCGTGACGGCGCTCGGCACCGAGGTCGCCTGGGCCGGGTCGATGCCCGGCGGCGAGACCGACGTGATCACGATGGGCCCCGACGGGAGCGGCGTGCAGGCGCTCACCCAGGGCGTCGGGCCGGAGACCCGCCCCGCCTATTCCCCCGACAGCCGGTTCCTCGCCTACCTGCAGGGCGAGCGCACCGGGCATCCCTCGGGGCGCCGCGCACTCGTGCTCTACGAGCGCGCCGCCGGCCGGCGATTCAGCCTCACCGGGGACTGGGACCGGAGCGTGGAGGCGTTCGCCTGGTCGGCCGACTCCCGGCGGGTCGTCGTGGAGGTGATGGAAACGGGTGCCCGGGCACTCTACACCATCGAGGTCGGGAGCGGGCGCCGGACGCCGCTGGTCACCGACGGGCACAACACCGACGCCCGACCGGCGCGGGGCGGGCGCATCGTGTTCATCCGCTCCACCGCGGGGGCGCCGCCCGAGCTCTTCAGCGTGGGGGAGGGCGGCGGCGGCCTGCGGCAGCTCACCCGCCTCGGCGCGGCCTTGGCCCCCCTGCAGCTCTCCCGGACGGAGCAGCTCTGGGTCCGGGCGCCGTCGGGCGATTCGCTCCAGGTCCTGCTCCAACGTCCCGTCGGCGCCGCCGATCGGAGACCGCTCCTCGTCCTGCTCGGCGAGGGTCCGGGCGCCGCGTGGAGCGACGGATGGGAGCCGCTGTGGAACGCGGCACTCTTCGCCGCGCGGGGCTGGCTGGTGGCACGGCCGAACCTGCACGGTGCTGCCGGGTACGGCGAGGCGTTCACCAGCGCGGCGTGGCGCCAGCCCACCGGTCCCCCCGGGGCCGACCTGCTCCGGGTGCTCGACGCCCTGAGCGTCCGGCCGGACGTGGACCCAGGCCGCGTCGTCCTCGCCGGCAGCGGGCAGGGCGCGGGGCTCGCGCTCTGGACGGCCGGACAGGGGGGCCGGTTCGTCGGCATCGTGGCGCACGCGCCCGTGGTGGACGCCGTGGCCCATGCCGGCACCACGACCGCCGGGAATCTGGAGGAGACCTACGGAGGCGGGCCGCTCGAGCCGGCGGCGCGCACGGCAATGGAGCGGAGCTCGGCGCTCAACTTCGCGGCGCGGTGGTCCACGCCCGTCCTCCTGACGCACGGCACCGCGGACAACGTGGTGGACGTCTCCCAGAGCCTCGCGGCCCTCAGCCTGCTCGCGGACCGCGGCCTCGAGCGGGGGCTCCTCCTCCTCCCCGGCGAGGGGCACGTCCCGGCCGGTGCCGCCAGCCGGCTGCGGTGGTGGACCAGCGTCACGGAGTGGCTCGAGAACCGATTCTCCAGCGGGCGCTGACCGCGCCGGGAGTCCTGACCATGTCGCTGCTCTGGCGGTTGTTGGTGAACGCGGTGGCCATCTGGGTGGCCGTGCGGGTGGTGGACGGACTCGAGTTCACGGGCACGTGGATGCAGATGGGGGTGGTGGCGGGCGTGCTGGCCCTGGTGAACGCCCTCGTCCGCCCGGTGCTCACGATGCTCACCTGCCCGCTGGTGCTGCTCACGCTCGGGCTCTTCACCCTGGTGATCAACGCCCTGATGCTGATGCTCACCGGCTGGCTCAGCGGGAAGCTCGGCCTGGGGTTCGCGGTCAGCGGATTCGGCCCGGCGTTCTGGGGGGCACTCATCATCTCCGTCGTGAGCGTGCTCGCGACGCTCTTCTTCGGGAAGAAGGGACCGGGGGTCGAGGGCTGATGCAGCCGGGGCACGCCCCGGGAGTGTTCGTCGCGCTCCTGCTCGCGCTGGGGAGCGGGACGGCGTCGGCCCAGGCGCCCGACGATGCCTGCATGGACCGACGGGGCACTCCCATCCCGTCCCGCACCGACAACCGGATGTCGTACGCCGGGGTGGCGACCGTGGAGGATGGCAAGCCCGTCATCCGCTGGAACCGCAAGCTGATGGACGACGCCCCCGAGGTGGCGGCTGACGTGCGGGCACACCGCCGTGCCGGCGTCTCCCCGGGGAGCCGGCTGGAACCGGCGGTGCGTTCCCGGCGTAGAGGGCATACGGCAGGCGTCTGATCCCATACCGGAGTGACCCGATGACCCCGATGCAGCGGGCCGCGGTGGCCGCGGCCCTCGTCCTCCTCCCTCCCGGCCCGATCGCGGCCCAGGAGGCCGCCCTCGCCGTCGGCGACCCGGCTCCCGTCTTCCATGCGCTGGACGCCTACGGCAAGCCGTGGCGCAGTGCCGACGTGGTCGGCGAGAAGATCCTCGTCGTCTATTTCTACCCGGCGGCCATGACGGAGGGATGCACCAAGCAGGCGTGCGCCTTCCGCGACGACCAGAGCACGCTGCACGAGCTCGGCGCCGAGGTGGTGGGCGTGAGCGGCGACCGGGGGCTCACCCTGATCGCCTTCCGGGAGCAGAACCGGCTCAACTTCCCGCTGCTGTCCGACACCACCGGCGCGATCGCGAGGGCGTTCGGCGTCCCGCTGCGCCAGGGCGGCACCATCACGCGCGTCGTGGACGGCCGCGAGGTGCAGCTCACGCGCGACGTGACTGCGTCCCGCTGGACCTTCATCATCGACCGCCAGGGGCGCATCGCCTTCAAGGAGACCGAGGTGAACCCCGAGGGTGACAGCAAGGCGGTGATCGCCGCCATCCGGAAGATGGGCCAGGGCTGACGGCGGGAGGCCGGGACGGCGCGAAGCGTGACGGCGGTCACGCCTCGCGCCGTTGTGCGTCCGGTCACAGCCGCGCCTTCCCGCGCGGGACGACGTTGCGGGTGTCGCTCCTGACGACGACCCTCAACGTGGAGGCTGCCTCATGCCGTCCCGACTGCGTGCCGCGGTGCTGATCGCCATCCTGGCCGCCGGCACCACCATCGCCGCCGAGGCGCAGACATCCCGCGCCCACCTCGGCCCGCGCATCTCCTACCACTTCGATGCCGAGGAAGTGGGGCTGGGCGCCCAGCTCGGGCTGCCCGTCGCCCGCCAGCTCGAGTTCTATCCCTCTTTCGACGTCTTCTTCGTCGATCCCGGCTCGCTGTGGGCGCTCAACGCGGACCTGAAGTACCGCTTCGGCGGGGAGGGATGGGACTGGTTGTACACCGGTGGCGGGCTCAACATCACCAACACGAGCTTCAACGGGGATGACGAGACCGACGCCGGCCTGAACCTGCTGCTGGGCGTGGAATCGCTGCGGGGATGGGTGCACCCCTTCGCCGAAGGGCGGCTCATCATCGGCGACGAGACCGCGTTCCAGCTCTCCGGCGGGCTCAACTTCACGCTGGGCAAGCACTAGGGTGAACGGGGCGCAGGGAGGAGGGAGGGGGAGCATGGACCCCCTCCCCGCTCCCCGCTCCCCCTCACCGCACCTCCTTCACGTTGTTCCCCCGGTCGTCATCCGGCAGCCAACCCTCCGGGTCCACGTCCGCCCGGACGACGCGCCGGGGTCCCGTGACCGTGCGGGTATACCGGGGCCCCTGGTTCCACGCGTCCACCGGGAGCCTGAGCGACTCGGTGGTCCCGTCGTCGAAGGTGAGCCGGAGGAAGATCGGCAGCTGCATCGTGCCGCGGTTGGCGACGGTGACCTTCGCGCCGTCGGGGCCGTGCTCGATGGACTCGACCGCCTGGTCGGGCCGGTTCACGGTGTAGACCCAGTCGCGCCAGTACCAGTCGAGGTCCACGCCGGTGCGATCCCGCATGATCCGGAAGAAGTCGGCCGGGGTCGGGTGCCGGAACGCCCAGGCCTCGAGATAGGCGCGGAAGGCGGGGTCGAACCGCGCCGGTCCCAGGACATGGTGGCGGAGCGTCTGCAGCATCAGCGCCGGCTTCTGGTAGCCCGTCCAGAAGAGGTCCCGGCTCTCGACCGGCCGCGTGATCAGCGGCTGCTCCCGGCCCGGGACGGCGTGGTCGCGGTAGAGCCGCAGCGGGTGGACCCCGATGGTGTCGCCGTAGGCGGTGCCGGCGAAGTACTTCGCCGCGTTGTCCAGGTCGATGAAGGTGTTGAATCCCTCGTCCATCCACGGATACAGCCGCTCATTGCTGCCCACGATCATCGGCACCCACTGGTGGCCGAGCTCGTGCGCCACGACCCACTGGAGGTCCTCCCGCGCCGGCCCGGCGGGGTCGAAGGCGAGCATCGGGTATTCCATCCCCTCGATGGGGCCCTCGACGCTCGAGGCGTGGGGGTAGGGGTACCGGAGCCAGGTCTCGCTGAAGTGCTTCACCGCCTCCCGCGCCATCCGGTTGGCCTCGGGCCAGAGGGTGGCGGTGGGCCGATAGTAGGTGTGGATCAGGATGCCGTCATAGCCGCTCGCATCCCAGCGGAAGTCGGGCGCCGCGGCAAACGCGAAATCGCGCACCGAGTCGGCGCTGAAGCGCCAGGTGAGGGTACCCCCCTGTCGCGGGCGCGCGCCGGGCGTGCCGGCCTCCTCCGCGGCGATGATCCCGATCGCCGCGTCACTCGTCCGCGCCCGCGCCAGCCGCTCGCGCTGCGCCGCGGTGAGCACCTCCCCGGGATTCTGCAGCACCCCCGTCGCCGCCACCACGTAGCTCGCCGGGAGCGTGAGCGCCACGTCGAAGCGGCCGTACTCGAGGTAGAACTCGCCCGCCCCGGTGTACGGCTCGTGGTTCCATCCCTTCACGTCGTCGTACACGGCGAGCCGCGGGTACCACTGGGCGATCTCGTAGAGCGTGCCGTCGTGGCCCATCCGGGCGGCGCCGTAGGGCGGCACCTTGAACCGCCAGGCGAGGTCGAGCGTGGCGGTCCCGCCCGGGGGGACCGGACGCGCGAGGCCGACGCGCATCGTGGTGCCGTGCACCTCCGCCGCCGCCTCCCCCCCGTCCACCCGCACCGGGCCGAGCACGAGGCCGCCGGAGAAGCCCCGGCAGGAGAAGTCGAACGTGCTGGTGAGGAAGACGAGCGGCGGCTGGTCGAGCAGGTTCGCCTCGCTCCCCGGCGCGCAGATGTTCTGCTCGAGGTGGAGCCAGAGTTCGCCGAGGGCCGCCGGCGACCGGTTGTGGTAGGTGATCCGTCCCTCGCCCCGGAGCGTGTCGGTGACCGGGTCGAGCGTCGCCTCGATGACGTAATCGACCCGCTGCTGCCAGTAGCCCGGGCCGGGACGACCCGACGCCAGCCGCATCGCGGAGGCGGGCACCCATCCGGCGAGCGCGCTGGCCTCGGGCGCGGTGGCCTGCGCGCGGGCCGCGCCGGCGAGGAGGACGGCCAGGAACGACGGGACGACGGCACGACGGCAGGTTGACACCGACCGCATCACGACCTCCGGACGAGCCAGGTGAATTCAGGGGCCGGGCAAAGGTGCGGCGGCTCCGCGCCGGCGTCCAGCCATCCAGCCACCCAGCCACCCAGCCAGCGAGGCGACTATCCTTCGTGCTTCCCGAACCCGGACCCCCCGTGCCGTTCAGCACGCTCAAGCTCGACCCCGCCCTGCTCAAGGCCCTCAAGGAACTGGGCTTTTCCCGCCCGACGCCCATCCAGGCGGACGCGATCCCGCCGGCGCTGGCCGGCCGCGACGTCCTCGCCTGCGCCATGACCGGCAGCGGAAAGACCTACGCCTTCCTCCTCCCGATCCTCCACCGGCTGCTCGAACGGCCCCGGGGGCGCACCCGGGCCCTGGTGCTCACCCCCACGCGGGAGCTGGCCGCGCAGATCCTCGAGGCGCTCAACGACGTGACGGTCCACACCCCGCTCACCGGGGCGGCGGTCTACGGCGGCGTCGGCATGGGGCCGCAGGAGCACGCCTTCCGGAGCGGGGTGGACGTGATCGTCGCGACGCCCGGGCGCCTGCTCGACCACTTCAAGGCGCCCTACGCCCGGCTCGACGGGCTGGAGTACCTCGTGCTGGACGAGGCCGACCGGATGCTCGACATGGGGTTCCTGCCCGACATCCGGCGCGTGCTCCGTCACCTCCCGGCGAAGCGGCAGACCCTCTTCTTCAGCGCCACCATGCCGGCCCCGATCGTGACGCTCACGCGGGAAATGCTCCACGACCCGGCCACGATCAACCTGCAGCGGCAGGCGGCGCCGGCCGTGGGCATCACGCAGGCGGTCTACCCGGTGCCACAGGAGCTCAAGGGCGCGCTCCTCGTGGCCCTGCTGGAGCGGGGCGAGATGAACGAGGCGCTGGCCTTCACGCGGACCAAGCACCGCGCCAACCGGCTGCAGGCCTATCTGGTGAAGGCGGGAGTGAAGGCCGAGCGGATCCACGGCAATCGCTCGCAGGCGCAGCGGACCGAGGCGCTGGAGGGGTTCAAGGCCGGGAAGTACCGCGTCCTCGTGGCCACCGACATCGCCTCGCGCGGGATCGATGTCGAGGCGCTCGGCCACGTGGTGAACTTCGACGTGCCGCTGGTGCCGGAGGACTACATCCATCGGGTGGGCCGCACCGCGCGCGCCGAGCTCACCGGCGAGGCCTTCACCTTCGTCGCCCCCGACGAGGAGCCCGCCCTCCGAGCCATCGAGCGGGCGGTGGGCAAGCGCCTGCCCCGCGTCACCCTGCCCGATTTCGACTATGCCGCGAAGCCCGCCGCACAGCTCGAGGTGCCGCTGGCCCAGCGGATCGCGGAGATCCGGGCGCGGAAGGCGGAGGAGCGGACCCGGGCGAAGGCCAACGCGGCACGGCGGGCCGCCGCGGAGGCCGCGCGACCCGCCGGAGGAGATCGCAATCGGACTGCGCCCCCAGGCTCCGCCCCCGCCCGCGGGAGCCGGACTGGCCCGCGGCGAGGTGGAGGCGGGCGGCGACCGGGGGGCCGCTAGCCGGGCCTGGTGGCCGAGGTGCGCGCGGTGCGGACCGCGCTCGATTCGCCGGACGGGAAGCCCGCTACTGCTTCACGCGGGTGGGCCGGAGGTCGCGGGTCACCGCCACCACCGCCTCGTTCACCGCCTCGTCATACGCCTCGTTCGGGTCCCGGACCGAGACCGAGGGAAACCGCCCCGTCGCCGAGGCGCCGCCCACCGCGGCGGTGGCACCAGCGCGGGCCCTCCAGAGCGTGCCGCCGCTCCGGACCGAGACCAGCCGGACCGCCAGCGTGGCATCCACGTCGGCCCCGACCTGCGCGCTCCCGATGCCAGCCAGCCCGCCGCGGGGTTTGACCCCCGACACCGTCAGCTCGCCCACGAACACGGCGCCCACGTCGTGCTTCCCCCGCACCGCCTCCGCGATAGCCTGGCCGTCCGCCTCCGACACCGGTCCGCTCAGCCCGAGGTCGGCGGCGGCCAGCTCCACCAGCTCGATGCCGGGCTGGTTCGCGAGGGCCACCTCGGCGAAGCGCTCGGTGGCGTACGTCGCGAGGCGCTCGCTCCCCTGCGCCGCGAAAGTCACGAGCGCCACCGTCCCGTGCGAGCGGAGGTCGAGCCGGGGCGGGACCAGCGTGTAGGACGAGGCGCAGCCCTGGAGCATCAGGGCCGTGCAGAATGCGAACACGCATCCCTTTGCCAGTGCGTGGCTTGGGCGATTCGGGGCCATCCAGGTACCCTCTCGAGGCCGGATACCCGGGAACGGGCAAGAGGTGCGCCACCCGAGGGCGTACGGGCGTCGCCCCTGCCGCGCCGGCCTCCCCCTGCCCCGGGCGACTCGCCATCTTGCGAGCGCGACGCCTGTACCGCGGCCGGGCGCGGCTTGGACAGCCCCCGGGCCAAGGGCTCCCTCGCGGTGATCCGCTGCGGCCACCGGAGGCGTGTGCCGGGGCACGGGGATGTCGCCTTCCGCCCCTGCCCCTGGCCGGTCGAGGAGCGCCGGAGGCACGCGGGTATCCCGCACTGCGGAGGACTGGATGTCACGCGCATTCGTTCGCGAGGAAGCCGACGGCGAAGGCGTTCGCCGGCACTATCACCTGCCACCCCGGGAGGATCCGGGCTACGAGGCCGCCGCCGCGAACGCGCTGCTGGAGGGCGCGCGGATCGGCGACACCGCCGGGGCAGAGGCGGCCACCGGCTATCGCTGGGGCGACCCGAGCCTGCGGCCGTGGGTGGAGCGGATCCGCGAGCGAGCCCGGCGGGAACGCGACGATCGGCTGGAGCAGGTGGCCGGGAGGTACCTCGACTGATGCCTCACGTCCGGGTCTTCAGCCAGCAGGGCGAACTCGTGGGCCCGGTCGAGAGCGCCCGCGTGGTCAAGAGTGAGGCCGAGTGGCGCGCGCAGCTCACCCCCGAGCAGTTCGCCATCGCGCGCGGCAAGGGGACCGAGCGCCCGTATTGTGGCACCCTGCTCGACAACAGGCGGGCGGGGGTCTACACCTGCGTGTGTTGCGGCCTGCCGCTCTTCGAGTCCGGGTCGAAGTTCCACTCCGACACCGGGTGGCCGAGCTTCTTCCGGCCGATCGCACCGGAGAACGTCGTCACCGCGGAGGACCGGAGCCACGGCATGGTCCGCCTCGAGATCCTCTGCGCCCGCTGCGGCTGCCACCTCGGCCATGTCTTCGACGACGGGCCCCGGCCGACCGGCCTCCGCTTCTGCGTGAACTCGGAGTCGTTGGAGTTCACGGATCAGGCGGACCTCGCGCGGCTCGCGGACCCGTCGGCGATGACGCTCGCCCGGTCGCCCTGGCCCAGATGAGAGCGCGCGCCCTTCTCGGGGCGGCCCTCCTCGCAACCGGCTGCAGCGGGGCGGACGGTGGCGGACAGGGGCTCGTCCGGCTCGCCAGCCCGGCTCCCGATGACACCGTGACGAGCCCGCTCCGGCTGACCGGCGAGGCGCGCGGGAGTTGGTACTTCGAGGGGCGCTTCCCCGTGCGGCTGCTGGATGCCGAAGGACGGGAGCTGGCCGCCGCGCCGGCTCGGGCCCGCGGGGAGTGGATGACCGAGGAATTTGTCCCGTTCGAGGCGGTGCTCGAGTTCGCCCCGCCCGCCCCCGGGACGCGCGGAACGCTGGTGCTCGAGAAGGACAACCCGTCGGGATTGGCGGCGCACGCCGACGCGGTCCGCGTGCCGGTCCGGTTCGGGAGGGCGGCGGGCGGTCCGCCCGTGGCGCGCACGACGACCGTCCAGGTGTATTTCTCGAATCCCGGGCTGGCCCCGGAGCCGAACATCGATTGCGGGATCGTGTTCCCCGTGCCCCGGACGGTCCCGTGGACTCCGGCGCCCGCGCGCGCGGCGCTCGAGGCCCTGCTGGCCGGGCCCGACGAGGCGGAGCGGGCCCGGGGCTACGCGACGAGCATCAACCCCGGGGTCACGATCCGGAGCCTCGTCGTCGAGGACGGCGTCGCCACGGCCGACTTCAGCCTGGAGCTCGAACGTACCGGCGGCTCCTGCCTGGTGACGGCCATCCGGGCCCAGCTCGAGCGCACCCTGCTGCAGTTCCCCGCCGTGCGCTCGGTCCGGATCTCCATCGCCGGGAGGACCGAGGACATCCTGCAGCCCTGACGCGCCTCACCTCCGGCCCCCGAAAACACAACGCCCGTCCAGTGCAGGGCACCGGCCGGGACGAAGGTTCTTGGCGGTTTGATCACCCGGTCCGCTCTGATTCCCCGGGGCCCGAAGGCTATGTCCAATGGCCCAATATACCCCGGGGGGCCATCTGGCGCAACCCCCCTGCCTCGACCAGCTTTCCGCCCCATGAAGCCGCTTGCCATTCAGGCCCTTCGGGGGCCCGCCCTGGCCGCCCTCCCACTCCTGGTCCTGGCCTGCCAGACCGCGGGCACCTACGTCGTCGACCATTCGGTGGGATACCGCCTCGGCGCCTGTGCCGGCCCGATGGACTCGGTCCGCGCCGAACGGGGTGAGCCCGACCAGCGGATCGTCGGCGACGAGGAGGACACCACCACGAAGGTATTCACGTATGAGCACGAGTGGGGCTACTTCCTCGGCGAGCCGGACGCCGTCCGGCTCGACTCGGTGGACGTGGTTCGCTTCCGTTGGAGCAGCGAGGCGCGGTGGTGCGACTTGGAGGAGCGCCGTGCCCAGCGCCTCGGCAGCCGGCTCGGCCCGCCCTGGGAGACGGAGTGAACTGATGCCAGGCCATGTGCGTGCGCTCGCCTGCCTGGGCGCCTTGCTCCTCGCTGCGCCCACGGCCCGGGCCCAGGTGGCCGCGGTTCCGTCCGATTCCGGATTCCGCGCGGCACTGCTCCGGATGCGCGCGGAGGACCAGGACGGCCGCGAACGCGTCGCCCAGGCCGTCGCGTCCGGCGATACCCTCTTCATCAAGGCGCTGATGGCGCGCGACACCGCGCTCACCCGCCGACTGCAGGCGCTCGTGGCGCTACATGGGTGGCCGACGCGCGCGACCGTTGGCGAGGACGGAGTCGAGGCCGCGTGGTTGGTGCTGCAGCACAGCCCCGACCTCGCGTGGCAGCAGGAAATGCTGCCCCGCATCTGGGAGGCATCCCGGACGGGCGACGTGCGGCCGGCCGAGGCGGCCATGCTCGAGGATAGGATCCGGACGAACTCCGGCGTGCCGCAGCGTTACGGCAACTCCTTCCAGGTCGTGGACGGGGAACTGCGCCCGCACCCGATCGAGGACATCGACGGCCTCGAGGCGCGCCGGCGGGAGGTGGGCCTTCCCCCGATGGCCGAGTACGTGAAAGTGCTCGCCGAGGTGTACCAGCTCCCGGTCGCGTGGCCGCCCCGGCCTGCGCCTCAGAGGTAGGACCACCACCATCCGCGCCCGCGCTGCTTGACGCCGGCGTACCAGCGGCAGAGCGGGTAGAGGGCCACGAGCACCACCGCGGAGACCATCCAGACCGGGCCGAGGCCCACGCCGTAGCCCGCCGGCAGGTTCAGGAACAACTGCCGCATCTCGTGGGGCGCGAACCCCTGCGCCATCCCGAGGCCCACCGCCAGCGAGTGCACCACGTACAGGTGCACGACGTAGTAGAAGAACGCGACCTGCCCGAAGGTGGCGGCCCAGGCGGTGCCCCACCGCGGCGCGCGCTCGAGCCACGACAGCGCCAGCAGCGCCGGGCCCAGCGTCACCATCAGGTAGAGGAGCGACGGAGGGTACTTGGTGACGTTGAGGAACGAGAGGATCGTGAACACCGGGTCCCCTCGCACCGCCCAGGGCCGGGGGTCGCCGTACACGTTCGCCGCACGGAGCAGGACGAAGCCCAGGGTGATCGCAGCGCCCAGCACGAGGAGCCGACGCGGCCGCTCCTCCGGCCGGCGCTCCAGCCAGCCGGCCAGCACGTAGCCCGCGGCCAGCACCCCGATCCACGGCACCAGGGGATAGAGCACGAAGATTCCCGTGGAGCCGAGGGGCCCCGGCACGTGCAGTGCGGTCCACACCGGCCCCAGCGCGCCAAGCGAGCCGGGCGTGACGCCGTCGAGCAGGTTGTGGCCGCCGATCATGGCCAGGGAGACCGCCGCGATGGCCGGCAGGGGCAGCCACACCAGCGCGGCCAGCGCGACCATCGACACCCCGATGGCCCAGATGACCTGGCCGAAGGCCCCCATCGGGAACTCGAAGTTGAAGTACCAGGCGAAGCTGACGACGGTGAACTCGACCGCCACCAGCCACAGGCCGCGGGTGAGGAGGAAGACGGACAGTTCCCGCCGGGTCCGGCGCCGCCCAGCCAGCCAGGCGCTCATCCCCGCCAGGAGGATGAACACCGGCGCGCAGAAGTGGGTGATCCACCGGGTGAGGAACAGCGGGGCCGACGTCCGGGCCAGGTCCGTGGGGTCAAACCGCAGGTCGGTGAGGTAGGCCCGCACGTGGTCGACCAGCATGATCGCCATCACCGCGCCCCGGAGGATGTCGATCGACGGGAGCCGGCCACCCCGGCCGGCCGGGGCGGCGGGGACGGGCCTGGCCGTCGCGGCGGCGGCCGCCGGGGCGGGGGTTGCGAGGGCGATCGGCATCCGGGTCTCCGGGTGGAGGGGTTCCCCGCCTCATGCGCGGCCTCCGGGCAGAACCCGACTCGCCGGTGGCGCCGGAGTCACGGCCTGCCCAGATTCCTCCCCCGTGAATCCGGACATCCCTCAGGGCCTCGTCTACTACATCGTCTTCCTCGTTTCCACCACCGGCCACGAGGCGGCGCACGCCTGGGCGGCGCAGCGCGGAGGTGACCTCACCGCCTACCATGGCGGGCAGGTGTCGCTGAATCCGGTGCCGCACATCAGGCGGGAGCCGTTCGGGATGCTCATCCTCCCGCTCGTCTCCGTGCTCCTGTCCGGATGGCCCTTCGGCTACGCCAGCGCCCCTTACGACCGGCGGTGGGCGGAGCGGCACCCGCGCCGGGCCGCGTGGATGGCCCTGGCCGGACCGGCGGCGAACCTCGTGCTCGTCGTGGCCGCCCTGGTGGCGATCCGTGCCGGGGCGGCCGCCGGCGTGTTCACCCCGCCGGCGCGCGTGGACTTCGGCCACCTCACGGAAAGTGCCGCCCCGGGCGCCTGGGCCGTCGCCGCCACGCTCCTGAGCGTGGTGCTCTCGCTCAACCTGATGCTGGCGGCGCTCAACCTCCTGCCCTTCCCGCCGCTCGACGGCAGCGCGGCGGTGCCCCTCCTCCTCGACGAGGCCACTACCCGCCGGTATCAGGCGTTCGTCTGGGGCAATCCTGCCCTCGGCTGGATCGGCATCCTGGTCGCATGGCAGATCTTCGGCTACGTCTTCAGCCCCGTATTCGGTTTCGTGGTCAACCTGCTCTATCCGGGGGTGACGTACAGCTAGAGGCGGCCGGGAGGCCAGCGGGCTCGGGGCTGGCCCGCCCCGCGCTGCCCGGGCCAGCCGTCCGGCGCCCGGGACATTTCTGTAAGCCGTTGCCACAAATGACGTTACGGAGCCGTTACACCTCCTCCAGTCCGGGCCGGTAGATTACCGGCATGACTGGCACCCATGTCCCGCCCTCCATCGCACCGGCGGACCTTCGACACCCGTCCCTGTACCTGAACCGCGAGCTCTCCTGGCTCGAGTTCAACCGGCGGGTGCTGCACGAGGCGCTGGACCCACGGACGCCCCTCCTCGAGCGTTTGAAGTTCCTCGGGATCTTCAGCAGCAACCTCGACGAGTTCTTCCAGGTCCGGATCGCGGGGCTCCGGCAGCAACTCGCGGCGCGCGTGGTCGAGCGGACCGCCGACGGGCTCACGCCGGCCGAGCAGCTGCATGCGGCATCGGTCGCGGTGCGGGACCTGGTCGGGCGGCACGACGCGTGCCTCCTCGACGAGGTGCTCCCGGCGCTGGAGCGGCACGGGATCCGGATCCACACCCGGTGGGCGGACCTCGAGCCGCGCGACCGCCAGGCGCTCGCGCAGTACTTCGAGGAGCACGTCTTCCCCGTCCTCACGCCGCTCGCGGTGGATCCGGCGCATCCCTTCCCCTACATCTCGAACCTGAGCCTGTCGCTCGCCGTGGTGCTCCGCTCGGACGACGGCGAGGAGCGCTTCGCCCGGGTGAAGGTCCCGAAGATCCTCCCCCGGTGGGTCCCGCTCACGACGAAGCACCAGGTCGTGCCGCTCGAGGTGCTGATCGGGGCGAACCTGGAGACGCTCTTCCCGGGGGTGGAGATCCTCGGCTGGCACCTCTTCCGGATCACGCGGAACACCGACTTCGAGATCGACCAGGACGAGGCGGAGGACCTGCTCGAGCTGATCCAGGAGGAGGTCCGGAACCGGCGGTTCGGCGAGGTGGTGCGGCTCGAGGTGGCGCCGTCGATGCCGGCCCACCTCCGCGAGCTGCTGATTGCCGAGTTCAGCGAGGAGGCGGAGGCCGAGGCGCCCCCGCTCACGCCCGAGGATGTCTACGAGGTCGCGGGCCTCCTCGACGGCGCCGACCTGATGGCGCTCGCGGGACTCGAGGTGCCGGAGCTGCACGACCCACCGCACCACCCGGTGACCCAGCCCCGGCTCGCGGGCAACCGCCCGATGTTCGACGTGATCCGGGAGGGGGACCTGCTCGTCCACCACCCGTACGACTCCTTCGCGACCAGCGTCGAGCGCTTCATCCAGCAGGCGGTGGAGGACCCCGACGTCCTTGCCATCAAGGTCACGCTCTACCGGACCGGGGGCGATTCCAACATCGCGCGGCTGCTGGCGCACGCCGCCGAACGGGGCAAGCAGGTGGCGGTGCTGATCGAGCTGCAGGCGCGGTTCGACGAGGAGAACAACATCCGCTGGGCCCAGCGGCTCGAGGACGTGGGGGTCCACGTGAGCTACGGCGTGGCCGGCCTCAAGACCCACTCCAAGGTCCTCCTCGTGGTGCGGCGCGAGGCCGGCGCCATCCGCCGCTACGTCCACGTCGGCACCGGGAACTACAACCCGAAGACGGCGCGGCTCTATACCGACTTCGGGTTGTTCAGCGCCGATCCCGACCTCGGCGCCGACCTCACCGACCTCTTCAACGTCCTGACCGGCTTCGGCGCGCCGGCGGCCTACCGCAAGCTCATCGTGGCGCCGCGCGGGATGCGGCGCCGGATGCTCGAGATGATCCAGCGGGAGGCCGACCACGCGCGCGAGGGGCGGCCGGCACGGGTCCTCGCCAAGATGAACGCCCTGGTGGATGCCGAGCTGATCAACGCGCTCTACGAGGCGAGCCGGGCCGGGGTGACGGTCGACCTGCTGGTCCGGGGCATCTGCTGCCTGCGACCGGGGCTCCCGGGCGTGAGCGAGCGGATTCGCGTGGTGAGCGTGATCGGCCGGTTCCTCGAGCACTCCCGCGCCTACTGCTTCCACAACGGCGGGGCCGACGAGGTCTACATCGGCTCCGCCGACTGGATGCCGCGCAACCTGGACCGGCGGATCGAGGCCGCCGTGCCGGTGGACGACCCTGCCCACCGTCGCCTCCTCCGCCAGACCCTCGAGCTCATGTGGAGCGACAACCGGCAGGCGTGGGAACTGCAGTCCGACGGGACGTGGACCCAGCGCCGGCCGGGAGAGGGGGAGCCGGAGGTGGCAACGCACCGGGTGCTGGTGGAGAAGGTCTGGGGGTAGGAGGGGAACGGGGAACGGGGATCGGGGAACGGTGGATGATCGGGGGCGGGGACGGGCCGGTTCCCTGTTCCCAGCTCCCCTAGTGCTTCAGCCCCGCCTTCTCCCCGAACGCCTGCAGCGCCGCCTCGGCCTCCGCCGAGAGCTTCTCGGGCACGACCACGTGGATCTGCACCAGTTGGTCGCCGGCCCGCTCCCCCTTCTGCACCCCCTGGCCCCGGAGCCGGAACCGGCGCCCCGGCTGCGTGCCCGGCGGGATCTTCAGCACCACCTTCTTGTCGTCGAGGGTCCGCACCTTGATGCGGGTGCCGAGCGCCGCCTGCACGACATTGACCGGGACCTCGCACACCACGTCGAGCCCTTCCCGCCGGAAGAACCGGTCCGGTTGCACCTGGAAGGTCACGATGAGGTCGCCGGCGGGGCGGCCGGCCTTGCCCGGCGCGCCCTGTCCCTTGAGCCGGATCCGGCTTCCCGAATCCGTGCCCGGCGGCACGGTGATCATCACCCGGCGCTCGGTGCGGACCTCGCCCGCGCCGGCGCAGGTGGGGCAGCGCTCCGACGGAACCGAGCCGCGGCCGCGGCACACCGGGCAGGGCCGCTGCACCGCGAAGCTGCCCTGGCCGAACGAGATCGTGCCCTTGCCGGAACACTCGGTGCAGGTGGTCGTGGTCGCCCCCGGCGCGGCACCGCTCCCGCGGCAGGTGGGGCAACTCTCGGTCACCGGCAACGTCACCGGGACCTTGCCCCCGCGCATCGCCACCCGGAACGGCACCTCCACCACCGCCTCCAGCTGGTCGCCCCGGTCCTCCTCCCGGCGCGCCCGGCCGAAGATCGACGAGAAGATGTCGCCGAGGCCCCCGAGCCCGCCGAAGTCGAACCCCTCCTCCGCGCCGGGGGGGCCGCCGGCACCGCGCCCGCCGGCCCGCGGGCCGCGCGGAACCTCGAAGGCCCCGAGCTTCCGCATCCGGTCGTACTGCTTCCGCTTGTCGGCGTCGCTGAGGACGGTGTGCGCCTCGGAGATCTCCTTGAAGCGCTCCGCGGCCGCAGGGTCGTTCGGGTTGGCGTCGGGATGGTACCGCTTGGCCAGCCGGCGATAGGCCTTCTTGACCTCGTCCTGGCTCGCGGTGTCGGGGACGCCCAGGACCTGGTAGAAGTCCTTCGCGGCCACGGTCAGGCGTGGCCCGCGCTCGAGTAGACCTGCACCCGCGCGGGCCGGACCAGCGCACCCTTGAACCGGTAGCCGGCCTGGAACGTGGCGCTCACCAGGTGGTCCTGCTCGGGCGTCGGCGGGGGCAGCACCGAGACGGCCTCGTGCATCGCGGGATCGAACGGCTGGCCCACCGGATCCACCCGCTCCAGGCCTGCGGCCTGCAGCTCCTTCCAGAGCTTCCGCTCGACCAGCTGCACCGCCTCCCGCAGTCCATCCACCGTGAGCCCCTCGTGCTGGGCCGAGACCACCCGGTCGAGGTCGTCGAGCGTGTCCACCAACCGGAGCGTGAGCTGCGCCTGCGCCCGGTCGGCCAGCTCCGTCCGCTCCCGGGCCACCCGCTTGCGGTAGTTGTCGAATTCCGCCGCGAGCCGCATGTGGCGGTCCCTCGCCTCGTCCAGCTGCTCCTCGAGGCGATGGACCGCCTCGGCCCCCGGCTCCATGGGCAGGCCCGCCGACCCCTCGGGCGCCCGGGTTTCCGCCTCCCCCGCCTGCTCTTGCAGCGGCAGTTCCGCGTCCACCGGCGTCTCGTCGCGCTTCGTCACGAATACCTCTGGTTGGCTCCGCCCGCCCGGAATATAGCAGTGGGTGTGCCGAAAGAATGCGTCATTGTGGCAGGCGGGCGAGCAGCAGGGCGAGGGCTGCGTCGGAGGCCCGAGCCCGCACCTCCTCCCGGCTCCCGAAGAGCCTGAGTTGCCGGGCCGTCGTGCCTTCCGGCCCGGCCAGCGCGATCCACACCAGTCCGACCGGCTTCTCCGGGGTGCCCCCGTCGGGGCCGGCCACGCCGGTGACCGCGAGGGCCCAGTCGCCCCCGAGCCTCGCCCGCACCCCGTCGGCCATCGCGGCCGCGACCGGCTCGGAAACCGCGCCGTGCGCGGCGAGGAGGCCCGGCGATACGCCCAGCTGGGCCTCCTTCACCCGGTTGTCGTAGGCGACGATGCCGCCGAGGTAGGCGGCGGAACTGCCGGGCACACTGGTGATCCGCGCGCCGAGGAGCCCGCCGGTGCACGACTCCGCGGTCACGACGGTCATCCGCCTCGCGCGGAGCCGCTCCAGCACGACCGCGGCGAGGTCGGCGTCGTCCCGGCCGTAGACGCCGGCGGCTCGCGAGCCCAGGACGGCGAGCGCGTCCTCCAGGCGGCGGTCCGCCTCGGCCGGATCGAAATCCCAGGCGGTCACCCGCAGGTCCACCCCGGAGACTCCCGGCAGGTACGCCAGCGTGAGCGGCGCGATGCGCTGCTCCACGTCCCCGATCCGTTCGGCGAGGGTGGATTCCGGGATGCCGGTCGTGCGCAGGGTGCGGGAGCGCACCACGCGGCCCCTCGCGCGCGGGGCGAGGCGGGGCATCACCTCGTGCTCCAGCAGCTTGCGCATCTCGCGGGGGACACCGGGAAGGAGGATCGCGAGGCCGGGGCGCCCATCGGCGAGGTCCCCCTCGATCCAGAGGCCGGGGGCACTGCCCCAGCGGTTGACGAGCACCGTGGCCCCGCGAGGGACCTCCGCCTGGGAGCGGTTGTTCTCGGTCGGGGCGCGACCGACCCGTCGGTACCGCTCCAGCAGCGCGACCCAGAGATCCTCGCGGAACTCGAGCGGGAGGCCGAACAGCCCGGCGACGACGGCCTTGGTGATGTCGTCCCGGGTCGGGCCGAGGCCGCCCGTCGTCAGCACGGCGCCGGTCCGGGCCAGCGCCTCGGCGACGGCGTCCCGGACCTCGGCGGCGCCATCGCCGACCGACGTGCGCCGCACCACGCGCACCCCCGCCGCGGCCAGCACCCGGCCCAGCTCCGCCCCGTTGGTATCCACGGTGAAGCCGAGCAGGAGTTCGGTGCCGACGGTGACGAGTTCGAGGTCCATGCGGGGAGCGGGGAGCGGGGAGAAGGGAGAGGGGAGCGGGGGCCTTCTCCCCCCTCCCCTCTCCCCTCTCCCGCCTCAGCCGCGGAACAGTGCCCGGTTCCGGTAGACGTACACGGCGAAGGAGTAGACCGTGAGCGCGGTGGCGATGGCGAGAGTGAGGGCCACGAAGCCACCGTGGAAATGGGTCCAGAACCGCGCGAGCGGCGTGTCGCGCCATCCCAGCGGCCCGAGTGCGTCCCGGAACGCGAACCACGCGATCGTGGCCCCGATGAAGATGTTCTGGAAGGCGGTCTTGAGCTTTCCGGCCCGTCCGGCCGCGATGATCACGCCGCGGCGCTTGGCCCACTGCCGGAACGCGGTCATGGCGAACTCCCGCCCGAGCAGCAGGAGGCAGACCCAGAGCGGGATGCTCCCCCAGACCGGGATGCCGTAGAGCTCCTTCCGCTCCTGGGAGATCCAGTAGATCGGGATGAGCGTCGCGAGGAGCAGCAGCTTGTCGGCGAGGGGGTCGAGCAGCTTGCCGAGGTCCGTGATCTGGTTCCGGGAGCGGGCGAGGTAGCCGTCCCAGATGTCGCTCACCGCCGCCGCGACGAACACGACGAAGGCGAGGACCTTGGGCCAGTAGCCCTCGATGAACGGCAGGAGCGCGACCACCGGCGTGATCGCGATCCGCACGATCGTGATGATGTTCGGGAGGGTCCACATCCTCCCGCCCTCCTCAGCCGAGGGACTTGAGCACGATCTTGCTGACCGCCTTGAGGGTGTCGAAGACCCCCTCGCCGGTCAGCGCCACCGCCTCGTAGTACGGCGCCCGCTCGAACCACTGCCCGTCGGCCTGCCAGACCAGGAACTCCCCCGGGTGGAGCGGGTCCGGGCTCAGCCGCTGCCGCGCGGCCTCCTCGACCGGCCAACCGGGATTGAGCGTCTGCTGCAGCTCGGCGAGCGGGGCCGCGTTCGGCAGGTCCCGTTTGTTGTACTGCACCACGAAGGGGAGCTTCGTGAGGTCGTAACCGTGCTCCGCGAGATTGTCATAGAGGTTCTGCATCGCCTCGATGTTGGCCTCCATCCGCTCGATCTGGCTGTCGGCCACGAACACCACCCCGTCCACCCCCTTCAGGATGAGCTTGCGCGAGGCGTTGTAGTACACCTGCCCGGGCACCGTGTAGAGGTGGAACCGGGTCTTGAAGCCGCGGATCGTGCCGAGGTCCACCGGCAGGAAGTCGAAGAAGAGGGTGCGCTCGGTCTCGGTGGCGAGGGAGATCATCTTCCCCCGGGAGGCCGGCGCGACCTTCTGGTAGACGTACTCGAGGTTCGTCGTCTTCCCGCCGAGCCCCGGGCCGTAGTAGACCAACTTGCAGTTGATCTCGCGCGAGGCGTAGTTGATCATGCTCATCGCGCGGCGGCCTCACTCCCCGAACAGTCGGTCAATCTCATCCTCGGCCTCTCCGACGAACCCGTCGGCCATCCGCGGGGGCTCGGCCCCCGAGGCGAACATGCTGGTGAAGACCTCGGCGAGCGCGCCGACGGTCCCGCGGACCCGGAGCTTCACGAGCCCGAGCGTGGTGCGGTTGTCGAAGAGGACCACGAGGATCACCCGGCGGGCGATGTCCGCCAGGTACATGGACTCGCGCGCGCCCTGGTGGAAGAGCGCCCCGAACTCCTGCTCCCCGAGCATGCGCGCGAGCTGGTCGTTGGCGGAGAAGTCCGCGGCGGTGAGCGACGCGAAGGCGGTGGCGTCGAAGGTGGGCGCCTCGCCGGTCTGGGCCACGAGCTGGCCGGTGCGGTCCACCAGCAGCGCGCTCCTCGCGCCCGACTCGCGCAGGAGCCCGCGGAGGAGCTCGTGGATCCGATGCGCCTCCCGCTCCCCCAGACTCCAGCTCGACGCGCCGCTCATCCCGGTGTCGCTCCCGGTCAGGGCCAGGTGGTTTCAAGCCGGCGGAGCAGCTGCACCGCGCGCTCCCGGAGCGCCGGCACCGGCTCCCACGCGGTGTAGTCCCGGAGGAGCGGCGCCGCCTCGGCGGCCGGGTGCCCCTCCAGCCAGCCGAGCGCCGCCCGGCGCCGGTGCGCCCGCAGGCTGAAGAGCGCGGCGCGATGCGCGTGCTGGACGCGCTTGGCCAGCGCCCATCCCGCGACGAACCCGGTGGCGGCCGCCGCCCCGAACCAGGCGCTGCGCGGTCCCCTCACGACACGTCCTGCCGGGCCGCCAGCGCGTGCGCGATCGTCACGCCGTCGGCGTACTCCAGCTCGCCGCCCATCGGGAGGCCGCGCGCCAGCCGCGTCACCCGGACGCCCCGGCCGGCGAGGAGTCGCTGGATGTAGGTCGCCGTCACCTCGCCCTCCATGGACGCGTTCGTGGCGAGGATCACTTCGCGGACGCCATCGGCCGCCACCCGGCGGCCGAGCTGCTCGAGCCGGAGCGACTCCGGCCCGACCCCGTCGAGCGGGGAGAGCCGGCCCCCGAGCACGTGGTAGCGGCCGCGGTACTCGCCGGAGCGCTCCATGACCGGCACCGCGGACGGTTCCTCCACGACGCAGAGCAGTCCCGGGTCCCGCCGCGGGTCGCGGCAGAACTCGCAGAGATCGTCCTCCGTCAGGTACCCGCACGCCGGGCAGGGCCGCACGCGCTCGGCCACCGCCAGCAGCGCCTCGGCCAGCCGGCTGGCCTGCTCGACCGGCTGCTGCAGCAGGTGAAACGTCAGGCGCTGCGCGGTCTTTCGCCCGATGCCGGGGAGCCGCGCGAGCTCCGTGACGAGGTCCTCGAGCGCGCTCACCGGCTAGAGCGGCAAGGTGCCGAGCGGCCCGACGTTGCGAATTTCGTGCTGGAGGAGCTCGCCTGCGCGCCGCTGCGCCTCGGCCACAGCCGAGAGCACCAGGTCCGCGAGCAGGTCCGCGTCCCGGCCCTCGAAGGCCGCGGGGTCGATCTGCACGGCGCGCAGCGTGCCGCGGCCGTCCACCGTCACCCGGACCAGTCCCGCCCCGGCGGAGGCCTCGACGGAGCGCCCGGCCAGGTCGGTCTGGATCTGCTGGAGCCGGCCCTGCATCTGCTGGCCGAGCTGGAGTAGCTGCTGTAGGTCCGCCATTCCCTCGAAACCGCGTAAGTTGCTGTACGCTCGAAATATAGACCGCTAGTCCACGACTTCCAAGTCCAGCGCGTCGGCCGCCGTGTCGAGCGCGGGGTCCTTCCTCCGGCCCGCTTCCAGCCGCTCGGCGCGCAACTTCGACTCCGACATCCGCCGTGCCTTGGGCGGCTCCGCGGCCGCAGCCGGCGCCCCGGCGAGCCGGATCGCAAGTCGGACCGGCTCGCCGGTCCAGCCGGCCAGCAGCGACTCGACCGCCGGGCGGTACCGCTCGAGCTGCACCTGCAGGACGTGATTGTCGTCCCGCAGCTCGACCAGCACCTCGGGCGGCTTGACCGCCACCGGGATGGTCTGCG